>DASYPO010000334.1:0-3824 GCA_036006545.1 Bryobacteraceae bacterium | reverse complement strand
CGGCACACTGGGGCGCTCTGCGTAATCGATCGCTTCGTTCAGCGGCGATGTTCCCGCCTTGGCGACCGCCCCCAGCGACTTCTCGAGAATGTTGGTCAGCCCGCCTTCCTTGTTTCCTGGCGACGGGTTGTCGTCGAAGCTCGAACCTTCGAAGCGCGACAAGTAGCGTTTGTATCCGCGCACGAAGTCGAGCAGCCGTTCCGCAACGGCTCGATTGCGTGCGCGACGGACCAGCAAATGTTCGGCGCCGAAGATTTCCGTTGTCTCGGCGAGAATCGAGGTGCCTCCGGCCTGCGCGAGCAGATCCGAGCAGACGCCGAGCGCCGGATTCGCCGTGATGCCTGAAAAAGAATCCGATCCGCCGCAATTCAATCCGACGCAGATTTTCGACGCGGGCAGGGAAGTGCGTTCTTCCGCCGCGGCGCGCTCGATCATGCGGCTGATTTCGCGTCGAGCCGCTTCGATGGTTCCGCGCGTGCCGCCGCTCGATTGCAGCGTCATGCCGGCCAGGCGATCGGTGTTCACGGCCGCGCCTGAGCCGCCCAGATAATGATCGATCTGATTCACTTCACAACCCAGTCCAAGAATGATCGCGGCCGAAACGTTGGGATGATCCAGCACGCCGCCGAGCGTCCGCTGCAACTGCACCGTATCCGGACCGAGCGTGTGGCCGCAGCCTTCGCCATGCGGAAACGCGACCACGCCGTCGACGTTCGCGGGAAGTTTCTGGTCTGCGTAGCTGGCGGCGATCAGTTCGGCGGTGTGCGCGGCGCAGTTGCTCGCGGCAACCACCGCGATGTAGTTGCGCGTTCCAGCACGACCGTCGGCGCGCAGGTAGCCCTGAAAGGTGGGCGCGTCGGCCGGCGCCTTGATCAGCGCGATCTCGCCCGCAGGAAATTCATACTCGAAATCGATTTCGGCAAACGCGACGTTATGCGTGTGCACGTGTTCGCCAGCTTCGATGGTCCGACTTGCCCGACCCATCAACTGCCCGTAGCGGATCAGATTCTCGCCGGCCGCAATGGGGCGCAGGGCAATCTTGTGACCAGCCGGAATAGCGGTGCGCGCCGTGACGTCGCGTCCGGCGATCTTGAGCGTGAATCCAGCGCTGACCGGCACGCGCGCGATCGCGACGTTATCCGACGGGTGCAGCAGGATCGCCGAATTCTCGGCGGTCGGCAGCTTGGCGATATCCAGCAGACTCATGGTTCGATACCTCAAAAGACGTTAGCGCAGGAGAACTGTCTCGGTCACTTGCTCGCCGGTGTGTACGTGCAGCTTCGCGCCGGCTGGGTGAATCCAATATCCGTCCACGCCGGGCAGCGGGATTTCGTCAGCCGATGCGACCTCGAGAAACGCGCCCCACTCGACACCGGGAATAAGTTTTCCAATGTGGACGTGCACGTGGCACTGCGTGCGCACGCGATCCCCGTTATAGGCGATGGCCCAGTTTTCGCCCCACAGCGATCTCGCCTTGGCGATGGATTCGCGCCACAGCGCGGCGCGCACGTCCGGCGAAAGATCGGCGATGCGATGCAGGCCACTGGTCACGTGCTCGCGCGGCAGCGCCAGCAGTCGATTCGCTTTGCGCGGATTGATGTCTTTCAGAAAAAAGATGCCGGTTCCCGGTGGCTGCTTTTCAGCTTCGGCACACAGACTGCACTCGCGAGCTTTCAGCGTTTCGGGATTCTGGGGGTCGCAGGCGCATTGGGTTTGCGCGCGCGCGATCAAAGTAAACACAAGCAGCGCGACACTTTTCGCGAACAGCGCCGCAAAGTTCAGCACCGCCTCATTATACTGGAGACTTGCCGTTCGGCCCCTCGGGAATCCACAAAAACTGGCTGCTGGTTCCGCTGCTCGTCGTGTATCTGCTAAGCCTCGGACGCGCCGGATTTCTTGGCCCGGATGAGCCCCGCTACGCCTCTATCGGACGCGAGATGGCGCACTCGGGCGATTGGATCACACCGCGCCTGGACGGCCAGCCGTGGTTCGAGAAACCACCGCTTCTGTATTGGATGAACGCCGTCGGGCAGAAGCTGGGGTTCTCAGACGAATGGGCGGCGCGTTTACCGGTCGCGCTTGTGAGTCTGGCGTTCCTGGCATTTTTTTTCGGGCGAATCGAGCGGGAGTTTTCGCAGCGCACGGCCTTCGCGGCGACGGCGATTCTCGCGACCTCAGCCGGTTGGGCGGCATTCAGTTACGGCGCGGTGACGGATCTGCCGATGACGGCGGCGTTGTGCGCGGCGCTCGTGATCACACTATTTGACACGCGGCCGCAGCAGGGTTACGTCGCGGGCGCGCTGCTGGGGATCGCGATTCTGGGCAAGGCGTTCGTACCGTTGGTGCTATTCGCGCCGGCATTATTGATCGCACGGAGGAAGCGGCTGCGAACCATCGCGGCATGCGTGATGGTCGCGGCACCCTGGCACCTGCTGTGTCTCGCGCGCAATGGCAGCGCGTTCTGGAACGAATATTTCTGGAAACACCAGGTCGGCCGATTTTTTGAAACGTCGCTGCAGCATGTGCAGCCCTTCTGGTATTACCTACCCGTGATCCTGGCGGGATTGTTTCCGTGGACTCCGTTGGCCGCGCTGCTGGGGCGATCAAAAACCTACGACGACGCGCGCGTTCGTTTTCTCGCGCTGTGGATGCTGTACGGCCTGCTGTTTTTTTCGATCTCGCGAAACAAGCTGCCGGGTTACGTGCTGCCGCTGCTGCCGGCGCTTGCAATCGTGCTGGCGGTGGCCGTCGAGAAAGTTCGCGGCGCCGAATGGTGGCTGGGAGCGTGCGGCTTGCTGCTGATCGCGATTCCGATGATCGCGCACGCGCTGCCCGACGCGCTCCTGAGCGGCGTGCGTAAATCGCATCTGGTATTCGCGCCGGGATTGCCGTTCGCGGCTGTGGCCGTCGTGGCGTGGTGGCTCGCTTGGAAAGAGAAGCAGACCCTGGCCATATTCGGAATCGCGCTGGTGGCAATGGCGGGCTTAGTGTTCCTGAAAACCCGAACGTTGCCCGAGTTGGACCAGCGCGTCTCCGTCCGCAGATTCTGGCGCGCGAATCCGGCTCACGATGCGTGTATGGATTGGATCCGTCCCGCGTGGGTGTACGGGTTGAACTATTATGCGGGCCATGTGTTTCCGTCGTGTGATGCATCGCCGCCGGAGACGCCGAGGATGAACGGCCGCGACGATCGGCTGGTGTTGGAGTCTCCGGCCCGCTAGAATGAATAGCGGGGAGGTTGTCAATGATTCGCAAATTTGTATTGGTCACCGCGGCGCTGGCGTTGCCGCTAGCCGCGCAAACTGTCCAGCCGCCGAAGACGACGTTGAAGGTCGGCGACATGGCGCCCGATTTTACGCTGCGTGCGACCGACGGCAAAATGATCAAGCTGTCCGAGCAGCGCGGCAAGACCGTAGTGCTGGCATTCTTCCCGGCGGCGTTCACCGGTGGTTGAACACGCGAAATGACAGCCTACCAGTCTGGTTTGGCTAAATTCGAGGAAGCAGGCGCGAAGGTTTTTGCGATCAGTACCGACAACAGTCCCTCTCAGAAGAAGTTCGCGGAAGAAGTAAAGGCAACCTTTCCATTTTTGAGCGATTTCGCGAAGCGCGAGGTGTCGAAGGCGTACGGGGTGCTCGCCGAGGCTGCGGGTGTAGCGAATCGTGCGACGTTCGTGATCGACGGCGAGGGCAAAATCATCAACATTGAGGAAGGAAGTGCCGCGCTGGATCCGACTGGCGCAGTGACCGCCTGTAGTCGCGCGGCGCACAAGTAAGACCCAAATGGAGGGCGGACCCCCAGGTCCGCGGCCGACGCCCTCGTCG
>DASYPO010000333.1:0-16485 GCA_036006545.1 Bryobacteraceae bacterium | reverse complement strand
CGGCACAGGTCTTGCAAAGTTTCCTGTCCGAAGCAGCCATGCTCGCCATCGAGAAACGCCCAATCGAAACCGGCGGCGGCGAGCATTTTCGCGACCTCCGGCGAACGCAACTGGGCGAACCCGCACCCGAGCTGCAAGCGCCCCTCTTTCAGGGCCTTTTTAACGGAATTGATGCGCATAGATTTAGACGGTGAAGACGCGGTGGTCGGGACAATCTAGCTCGACCACGTCGTACAGCCGATCCACCAGGTCCAGCCCGTGATGAGCCAGGAACGGGAGGATCGTGTAGAAACGTTCCTGCAAATGCCGATGCGGGAACAGAGAATTCGTGAGGAACTGGGCTTCGGCGACCGCGCGATCGCTGCGCCGCAAAGTCTCGCGAGCGATCTTAAGGCGCGTCTTTTCGATCTGGTGCTCAATCTTCCCGCGGCCTTTTTCGAGTGACGCCGCAAGCGTGGGATCGAACTTGTCGAGTTCGCCTCGCAATCCATCCAACTGGCGCGCGATCCGTTCCGCCGCGTACTTGAAAGCGTGATCCACGGCATCCGGAACCAGCGAGTGGGCGATGCGCTCCCGCAGCGCGTCATCGTCGACGAAAGTATCCTGCACGGAGAAGCGATAGCGTTCCAATAGTTTCGCAGTGCGCGCGTCCAACAAAGTGAATCCCGCACGCGATGCGACCACCGGCATACGGCCCAGCAGGCGGTCGTACAGCACGGCGGATTGCGCGAGGTACGCCAGTTCCGCGGGCCCGCCGATGTAGGCGACGGTCGGTAGCAGGTAATCCTGAACCACCGGGCGCAGTAGGGCGTTGGGCGAAATCTCCGCGGCTCGATCGCGAAGTTCGCCGTACTCCGAATCCTTGCGGCGAAGGGAAACGCGCTCGCCGTTTTCGAGCAGAAAGAAGAGCGATGTTTTCTCTTCCAGGTGAACCTGCGCGTGATATCCCGCCGCTTCGAGCTCGCGATTGCGATCGACGAGCGCCCGCTTCAATTCCGGCGCGGCGACCAAAGCGTCGACTACCAGGGGCGCACTGATCGAGCGCACAGCGGGGTCGAGCGGATCCAGAAACAGCAGCCCCAGTCGCTCCAGCAGCGATTTCAGAAGGGCGCGAAAACCCCCACCCATCGTCGCGCCCGGCGCGTACGCAGCTTCCACGGCCGCGATCACTTCGTCGGCGTGCGCGAATCCGGCAAGCGATCTTCGCAAATCGTCCATGGGCGCGCGGTCGATCACGATGCCACCCACCGGTCTTTGCCTTCCGTTCGCCTCGCCCGCCCCGGCGACTTCAAACTTCACCGGCTGATGCGTGGCGTCGAAGCTCCAGACATGATTTACTTCGGGGAAATCGTGGTCTTCGGTCGCGAGCCAGAAAATCGGAACCGCGGGCGTGCCCTGTTCAGTGAGCCTTGCGGCGAGCTTCGCGGCAGTGAGCGCCTTATAGATGGTGTACGCCGGCCCGGAAAACAAGCCCACCTGTTGCCCGGTGACGACGGCGACAGTCCCCGGCTCGGCAAAACGCTTCAGCGACTCGCTAGGTCCATTTTGCGCTGCGAGCGCACGAGCCATCGCAGCGCGCCGATCATCCGGATAGTTCACCTCACGCGCGGCGGCCAGCAGCGACGCCGGGTCGTGCGGGTCATGCCGATAAAACTTTGCGACACGGTCGAAATGATAGGTGAAATCGAGGAATAGCCGGGAAGCTCCGGGGAGGTCGGTGTGTCGGATACAGGCCGGTTCCATACTTAGGGCAATGTCTAGTAGACGCGGGGACGGTCCAAGCGTAACAGATGCAGATTGGGGGTCGGCGGTCGCTATTATTACGGCTGCCTGAAACCCTACTGTGGGCTACAGGCAGCCTAGCAGCGCATCCACGACTTGCTGCACCGATTCATACGGATCGCCGCGTCCCCCGGCTTCGATCGAGTAGACGCCCACGAACTTCGCCTGCTTGGCGATCTCGACGCAGCGGGCGATATCGAACCTCGCCGGGTTGAGTTTCGCGTGACAAACGCCCTTCGCCATCGGAAACATCAGTTTTAGCCCGCGCTCGCGAGTATCAGCGTCCGGGAAATTTCCGAAGTCCGGCAATGCGCCTGCGCCCGACGCCTTCAGGATCGCGGCCAGCTCTTCCGGATGCGCCGAAGCGGTTCCATGGTTCTCTACGATCAGGTCGATGTTCCGGGAGCGAGCGTGGGCCACCAGAGTTTTGTAAGAAGCGATCGTCGGCGACAGATCGGTGAGGTTGATTGTGCCCGGATCGCATCGAACCGAGGGCGAACCCAGCTCCCCTGCGCGGTCGATCCATTTCGAGTAAAGCGAGATCGCATGCTCGCGAACTTTCGTGTCCGGCGACGAGAGCGAGGGCGTCTCCCACAGCTCGGCGATATCGATCGGGATGTTGACCAATCGTGAATGCGCCCGTTTCAACCGCGCCTGGAATTCGCGAAAATATGACGATTCGGTGGACGCGAAGTGCGGCGCAATCACCTCCAGATTGTGAACGCGATAACGATCCGCAATCATTTCCGGGAATTCCAGCAGGTCAAGCGGCTTGGCCGGCTTGGCGGCATCGTTGGGGAACAGCGTGTGAAAACTCCAGGTTGAAACGCCGATGCGCGCCAGCTTCGCGTCGACCGATGGTGTCTGCGCCAGCGCACTCGCACCCGCGAGGAACAGGAGTTCGCGACGTCTCATAGCGACTTGTAGCCCTCCCTCTGCGGCGGATCGATGTATCGATTGGCTTTTTCGGAATTAGTCACGCGCATGTTCGCGGTGTCCCATTCGAATTTCTCACCGGGGAATCGCTGCGCCATACAGCCCAATAAGAACGCTTCGGTAACCGGACTCTGGACCTCGAAATTAGTAAGCGAAGCGGGACCACCTTTGCAGGCGCCGATCCATTGATCGATCGCTGGCTCACGAGGTGCTTCTCGTGCGCCGCCGCGATTTCCACCCGCCGGGGCCGCAACTTCGTACTTCTTCGATTCCGGATAAACACGCGGACGATCGCCATTGAATCCGGCGAGGATTACGCCCTTTTCTCCGACGTACATCACGCCTTCTCCGCCGTCGGTGTGCCGGAAGAATCGCTCATCCTCAGGCCGCAAACCGCGTGGACGCGCCGGTTTCATGCCCCCGTCATACCACGCCATGTGCACCGCGGGTTTGTTTCCGCGCGCCGGATAATCCAGGTGAACGATGGACGCCTTCGGATAAGTTTCCTCGAAGGATTCGCTTGAACTGGATTCCACGGCGAGCGGGGGAGTCAGATCCAGAATCTTGAAGAGGCCCGCGAAACTATAGCAACCCATGTCGCCGAACGAACCGCACCCGAAGTCGTACCACCCGCGCCACACGAACGGCTGATACGCGCGATGGAACGGCCGCGCGGCGGCGGGACCCAGCCACATGTCCCAATCCAGGCCGTCGGGAATGGGCTGCGCATCTTTCGGACGATCGATCCCCTGCGGCCAATACGGACGCGCCGACCAATTGTGAACTTCACGCACCGGTCCGATCGCGCCGTCGGCGAGCCATGCGGAGATCGTCCGCGTCGAATCGCTGCTCGGATTATTCACCGGCAATGACGTGGCGACTTTCGTTTCGCGTGCAACTTGCGCCATGCGGCGGGCCGAGGCGATTGAGTGGGCCATGGGTTTCTGGCACAGCACGTGCTTGCGTTTGCGCATGGCCGCAATGGAGATGGGCGCGTGCCAATGATCCGGGGTCGCGACGTACACCGCGTCCAGGTCGGGATGCTTGTCCAACAATTCGCGGAAATCGCTATACGCGGTGCAACCTTTATAGGCAGTCGATTCCTTGCGCGACGCATAATACGCCTCGACCATTCGCTTGGCCGGCTCGCGGCCGCCCATTCCGAGGCTGCTTGAAAATTCGCGCATTAGTTGCACGCGTCCCGGCGAAGCTAGATCCTCCGCCCACTTCTCATACCCCGCGCCTAGCAGCCGGCGCGCCGAAGTCAGCAATGCGTTGTCGCTGTACTCCATATAATCTTTGCTGCCGCGATTGCAATCGCAGACGGCGACCACTTGCACGTCGGCGCGCGCCAGCAGATTCATCGTTACCGCCATGCCCTGGCGGCCCAATCCGATCGTCGCGAGAGTGATTCGGTCGCTGGGGGGAACATACGGATAACCCAAAACGTGTCGCGGAACGATTGAAAATGCGGCAGCGCCGGCGAAAACCCGGCGTGAGATGGGACTCTTGAGACTCTCGGTCATCGCAAGCTCCTTCGCGGTAGTTTACCTCGCCTGCGCCCCAAGCGATGATCTCTTTATGACCGAGCCGCCAGAACGATTGCATTTCAACTTTCAGGACGCGTTTAATCGCCATGATTTGGACGCTATCGTCCAGTTGTATGAGCCCGACGCAGTCCTAGCCCGCCGTGACGGACCCGTGCAGGGAACTGTGGCCATTCGCGAAGCCTATCGTCACTCGCTCGCCTCGCGCCCGACCATTGAAGTGCAGACACTGGATGTGCACCGTGCCGGGGATCTGGCCATGCTTCATGGGAAATGGACGTTGCGCGCTTCCGCGCCTGACGGCGGCCAGATCCGGACGGAGGGCCGCAATACAGAAACCGCTCGTTTGCAGCCGGATGGGCGCTGGCTATTTGTGATCGACAATCCCTCGGTTCCGCAGGATTGATCGAGCCTTCAATCCGTGAGCACGGGAAGCGGGGCGCTCGTGGGCGCAGGCTCAGTCAGTTTCGCGACCGCTTTGCCGCGCAACTGCGCGCTGAGTTCCAGGCCCAGAATAAACTTGGTACCCTTGCCTGCAACATTTTTGACGCATGCGGTACCGTACACATTGATGCGATCCGCGCGCAGTGTGACGTACGTCCCAGGCGCGATCGATTCGGGCGCTTCGATTCGCAAACCGGCTTCAGAGACGTCCAGGCATTTCACTTCGGCGTACTTAGTGTCACCGTGTTTATCGTTCCAGGAAATGCGTACCGGACCGCTGTAAGGAATGCGCAAATGTCGTCGAGTGGTGGGCACGGAATGGTCCTCTTTACGTCAATCGGCAGGTTCCGAGTAGAGTATTAGCGCATAGTACGATGAGGGTTTATGGACTACGATTCGGATCGCCGGTATTGGATGGGGGACGATGACGACGGCGGCTCCTTCGACGACGGCGGTGGCGGTTGGGACGACGGCGGCGACGACGAGGAGGAAGTCTACGACGATCCGGACCCCGACGAAGAACCCGTCGAAGACGATCAGCCGGCCGAAGAAGAATTAGCTGACGAAGCAGCCGACGACCAAGGCGACGCCGAGCAGGACGGTTACGAAGCCGCCGGTGGCGGCGGTGGAGACGACGGAGATGGCGGTGACGGCGGTGATGACGACATCAACGAGGAATTCTCCGATCCCGACGATCTGGTCGAGCTGGACGAAGACGTAGCTCGCTCCGCCGATGATTTCCCCAACGCGGATCCAGACGATTTTGAGGACGACGATGGAAGTTGGACGCCCGACGATTACCAGGAATCCGCGCAGAATCTATTCGGCGATCACGAATTCTTCGGCGACACGCGCGAGACCCAACTTTCGGAGCTGGGTTACAAACCCTTCCATGATGAGCGCATGCTCAACGGCCTCGATCAGGTGGCGCCCGGTGCTTCGGAATCATTGAAGCTCTTCGAGCAAAACGGGCAGCTTCACGCGTTCGGGTTCGTGCCCGCGATGTTGCTTCAGTTGCTGATGGCGCGCTACGGCGGAATCGATTTCAGCAACGTCGACGTGTCGGTTCCACCGCGCGGCGAGCCCACTCCGCCGCAGCCGCTGCCGCCCGCATTCGAATCCATACAGGCCGCCGACGCGGTGGACTTGCGCAAGTATGCCACCCCCGTCGGCGACCAGGGTCAGACTTCGCGCTGCTCGGCGTTCGCGTGGACGCATGCCACCGAGCTGGTGAATAACGTCAAGAGCGGGACCACGCCGCGGCTGTCGCCGAATTACACCATGCTCGGGTTCCAACGCATGCAAGGTGACGCGCAAGATTACAGCTACGCGTATTCCGGTGGCGAAGGAACCGTCGGCGGGCCCGATCCTGGTCGTGTGCTGGCCCAGCAAGGGACTTGCCGGCAGGACCTGTGGCCCGATCATAGCGAGACTCCGGTCACGTCCCAACACGTTTTGGATGCGGATGCGGAAAAGCACCGGCTTGAAGGCGCGCCGCATCCCATTTCGCTGGACGACGCGCGCAAGGTGCTCACCGCCGGCTGCCCGGTTCACCTGGCGATCAACACCGGTCAATCGTTTTCGAACGTGGGTCGCGATGGGCTCTTCAATGCCGCCGAGCCGCCCAGTGGTCGGCACGGTCGTCACGCCATGCTGATGGTCGGGTACACCGGGAATTACTACATCGTCAAGAACTCTTGGGGGGAGGACTGGGGCGATAAAGGATACTGCTATATTCCGAAGAACGTGTTGATGGAATCGGATCCGGAAATGGTCGCGGTGTTGGTTAAGAAAGAAGGGCCACAGCCACCGCCTTCGCCGATACAGCCGCCTCCGCAACAGGCGACGCCCGCGCCCAAAAAATCGTCCTGGTGGAAATGGTAGAGAAGGAAATGGAAAATACACGACGCAATTTCTTGAAGTCCGCAACGGTTGCAGCGACCGTCGCCGCCCCGTTCATCCGCGCGCAAAATAAAAGCGGCTCGCGGCCGCCGGTGGTCGGCTCGGGCGATTTCCAATACGAAGTGATTCACGATTGGGGCGAATTGCCCGCGGGGCTGGCCTACGGCAACTGCCACGGCGTATGCGAGGATTCGCAGGGGCAAATCTACATCCACCACACGGTTCATTCGACCGCGCAGAAACATGACTCGATGGTCGTGTTTGACCCCTCCGGGAAATTTGTCAAGAGCTGGGGGCGCGACTTCGAAGGCGGCGCTCACGGTCTGCACATCCGCAAGGAAGGCAACACCGAGTTTCTGTACCTGTGCGACACGCGGCGCGCATTAGTGGTGAAGACGACGACGAATGGCGAGGTGGTGTTCACGCTCGGCACGCCCACCGAATCCCCCGCGTACGAGCCGGGCGCGGACGGCAAGCTTCCGAAGTACAGTCCGACCAATCTGGCGATTGCGCCCAACGGAGATATCTACGTCGGCGACGGTTATGGGTCGAGTTTCATCAACCAGTACAATTCGCGCGGCAAGTTCATTCGCACTTTCGGCGGCAAGGGTAAAGAAGCCGGAAAGCTGGATTGTCCGCACGGGATCACTGTCGATCTGCGCAGCGGGGAGCCGCAGCTATTGGTCGCCGACCGTTCCAACAAGCGTCTGCAGTACTTCACGCTGGATGGAAAGCACGTCAAATTCGTCGAGGGCGTCAACCTGCCGTGTCATTTTTCGGAACGGCAGGGCGTGATGGTAATCCCCGATCTGGGCGCGCGTGTCACACTGATCGATCGCGACAATCGGGTGATTGGGCACCTGGGCGACGATTCAGAAAGCGACTGGCGAAAAACGCGTGTCAAGTCGCGCGATGCATTCGTGCCCGGCAAATTCGTCTGCCCGCACGGAGCGTGCTTCGATCACGCGGGTAATATTTTCGTGGTGGAGTGGGTCGAGGTCGGCCGCGTCACCAAACTCCGAAAAGTCTGACGGAGGGGGGCGGACCCCCTGGTCCGCGCGGGACGCCCTCGTCCCGCAATTACTCATACTCCAACGCCTCCACAAGCGACCCCCGCACCGCAGTTTCCGCCGGTGCCAGTGCTGCTAAGAACGCCGCGCCCAGAATCACCGGCACCAACGCGAGCGCCATCTGAAACGGAAACGCGTAGCCCAGGTCCATCCCGATCAGATCGCGACGCGAGACTTCCAGAGTGTAATAAAGCTGTATCGCGCCGAGCCCCAGCCCCAGCATCAGCCCGATAAATCCGATCGCTCCGGCCTCCATCCATATTGTCCGGCGCACTTGATTGCGCAAGCCTCCCACCGCTTGCAGTACGCCCAGTTCGCGGCGCCGATCGGTGATCGAAACGGTCAGCGCATTCACGATTCCCAGCACGGCCACCAGAACCGCGACCGCGATCTGCACGTAGGTCAGGCCGAACCACTGATCGGTGAGACGCAGAATATAATCGCGCAGGTCCTTGTTCGTGAGGACGAACAGGCGCTGGCGGGAGCCGTACTTTTCGAGAATTGTTTTTCGTACCGCAGCCTCATCCGCACCAGGGGTCAAATACAGCCGGAAAATATTCACAGTGTCGTCGTTCCATTTTTTGATAAAGAGCTGCCGGTCGATCAAGAGGCTGCCTTGCTGATCTGAAAAATCGCGCACCACGCCGACGACTGGCAATTGCAATATTCCAGTAGGCGCGGGGATCTCAAGAATGTCGCCGAGCTTGCAGCCGTGCAACCGGCACATGTTGTCCGACGCGAGCACGCCCTCGCCGGCCGCGGCGCGCCGGTACATGTCGTCCAAATCTCCCTCCACTGGCGGCAGTTTCGCGCGACGGCCCAGCGAGGCAATGTCCGCGGCAACCAGCATGATCGGTGTATTCTTCACCATCACTCGCACGCTGCGCACCAGTTGCACTTCCGCGACTCCGGGCATTGCGCGAAATCCCTCGCCCAGCACCGCCGGGAAAACGAAGGTTCGCGAGGTCACAGTTTCCGCCGTGGTGACGAACAGATCCGGATTTAATGCGATGCGCATCCAATCGGCCAGCGAGTTGTAACTCGCGCGAGCCAGTCCGCTCAATGAAATCACCAGGGCCAGCGAGAGCATCAGCGCGGCGACCGTTCCCGACGTTCGGCGCGGCGCTTGAATCAGGCTGTCCGCCGCCAGCGCGCCTTCCACCGGCCGCATCCACGCCAGCGCCGGTCGAATCGCGCGCGCGATCCAAAGCGAGAGCGCCGGGGCTAACAATACCGCCGTGATCACGGCGAGCATGTATCCGCCGTAGAAGATCACCTGGTTGTGACTCGCGACCAACGCCAGCACGGAAGCAATCGCACACGCGATTGCCAAGTTCCGACGCGTGCGATTCTCACCTTCACTAAGCGACTGGTGCCGTCCCTTTTGCAGCGCCTTCACGGGATCCACGCCCGCTGCTGCCCGTGCCGGAATCACCGCAGCGATCAGACTGGTGATGACTCCCATCGCGATCGCCACCGCGATCAGTCGCGGGTCGATCGTGATGCTGTCGGCGCGTTGCGCAATGCCGTAAACTTCGGCGAGCAGCCCCCCGATGTAACCCGCCATGCCGCGGGCCATCAAGATCCCGAACGCCACGCCCGCCAGCGTTCCGGCCAGTCCTGCGATTGCGCTTTCGGCGAGAAACAGCGTGCGGATCTGCGACCGTGTGGCGCCCAGCGCGCGCAGAATCCCGATCTCGCTGCGCCGTTGCGTCACCGCGATCGCGAAGGTGTTGTAGATGATGAACATCCCGATGAACAGCGCGAACACGCTGGTGATGTTCGACGCCAGCGAGTAAATGTGCGAGGTGGCTTCGAACTGCTGGCCGCGTGTGCTGGGCGGCTCGATCTGAAATCCAGGGCCGAGGGTGCGCTGCAACACAGCGATGCCTTGTTCCAGCGTCAGACCCTCTTGCAGCGCGATATCGACGCGATCGAACTTGCGGCCCCGCCCGAAAACTTTTTGCGCGGAGTAAACGTCCATGATCGCCAGGTTCCCGCCGAACGCGCTGGCGAGTCCGCCCGGTTTCATGATGCCGCGCACCGTGAACGTTTCATCGCCCTGCATGGTGCGCATCGCGATCTTACTGTTCACTTTCAAATTGCGCTCGCGCGCGAAGCTCTGCGTGACAATTAATGAGTCGGGTTGCGCAAGGAACACCAGTGGGTCGTCGATGGCATCGTCGGTGCCTTCGAGATCGTAGGTGCGCAGAGTGCGGTCGCCCAGCATGTCGACCCCGAGGATCAGAAGATTTCCCGCCGTTGTCGAAACCGTGGCTTCGAGAACCGGCGAGGCGGCACGCACCTCGCGAAGGTTTTGGACTTTCTCGAGAACGTCTTCATCGAACCCCGGTTCGCCCGCCGAAATTTGGAGCTGCGTTGAGCCGGCGATGCGATCGATGGTTTGATGAAACGCCGCGAGCACGCTTTGGTTGGCGGTGTGCATTCCGACGAACACGGCGACCCCGAGCACGATCCCAGCGGTCGTGAGCAGACAGCGCAGCAGATGTTTGCGCGCGTAGGGCCAACTGATCAGCCGCAGCAGGATCATCTGCGGAGGTCCTGGTCGCGCAGGCCCTGCCTGCGCAGATCTTCAATGACCTTTCCGTCGCGGATGTGGATCGTCCTCGGGCAACTGTCGGCGACCGCGCGGTCGTGCGTGACCAACAATACGGTTGCGCCCAGACGGTCGTGGAGGTCGTGAATCAGCTTAAGAATGTCGGCGCCAGTGGAAGTGTCCAGATTCCCGGTAGGCTCATCGGCCAGCAAAATCGGCGGATAAATGGACAGTGCACGCGCGATCGCGACACGCTGACGTTCGCCGCCCGAAAGCTCGTCCGGGAGATGTTCCAGGCGCGCGGTGAGCTGCACCAAATCGAGCAATTCACGTGCGCGCTCGTCGATTTTCTTGCGCGGCCAGCCCCGCAGGTGCAGCGGGAGCGAGACGTTTTCGAGGCACGACAACGTCGGCAGCAGATTAAAGAACTGGAAGATGAATCCGATCTTGTCGCGGCGCACTTTCGTCAGCGCGTCGTCATTGAGCGTGGAGAGTTTCGCACCGTCCAGTTCGATCTCCCCGCCGGTCGCTCGATCAAGCCCGCCGATCAGGTTCAACAGCGTCGACTTTCCGGAGCCGGACGGGCCGACGATCGAGACCATTTCCCCCTTGGCGATCTCCAGGTCGACCCGTTCGAGCGCGGTAACTTTGCGCTTGCCGTCAAATTGTTTGGAAACACCGCGGAGCTGGATCACGAACTCTTATGATGCCCCACTGCCCTGCTTGGATGGGTGCGCAGCCGCTAGAATCGAAGTTCCATGCGCATCGGAGTCGACGCAGGCGGCACCTTCACGGACTTCGTTGTCCTGCACGACGACGGGCGGCTCGAGACCTTCAAGCTCCGTTCCGATCCGCGCGCACCGGCGCGAGTAATTCTCGAAGGTCTCGAACGCGCAGCCGTTGGACGCAAGGTCGACGTGGTGCACGGCTCTACCGTCGCCACTAACGCCATGCTCGAACGCAAAGGCGCGCGGACCGCGTTCGTCACTACCGCGGGATTCGAAGACCTGATCGAGATCGGCCGCCAGAATCGTGCCGAGCTGTACAACCTCACGCCCGCGCCGCGACGCATGCTGGTCGATCGCGCGCTGTGCTTCGGCGTTCCCGAACGCGCGCATCACGACGGCGAGATTGCGCGTCGTCCTACGGCTGCGGAGCTGACGCAACTCGCGGCGCGGATCCAGCGCAGCGGGGCCAAATCCATCGCAATCTGCTTCCTCCACGCCTATCGCAACCCGGACAACGAACGGCTCGTCGCTGACGCGCTGCGCAGAGAAGGCATTTACGTGTGTGCGTCCCATGAAGTCAGCCCCGAATTTCGCGAGTATGAGCGCGGCTCGACAACTCTGGTGAACGCGTACGTCGGCCCGCTGATGCAGGCTTATCTCGAAGAACTCTCGCGCGCGCGGCGATTTCGAATTTCGATCATGCAATCGAACGGCGGATTTCTTTCCGCGCGCGACGCCGGCAAACACGCCGTCCGCACCGTGCTTTCGGGACCCGCGGGCGGAGTGGTCGGTGCGATCGAAACCGCGCGCCGCAGCGGATTCCGGCGCGTTCTGGGGTTCGACATGGGTGGCACCTCGACTGACGTGAGCCTTGCGGACGGCGCCCCGCGTGAAACCACCGACGCGTACGTCGACGGTTATCCGATCCGCGTGCCGATGCTCGACATTCACACCGTGGGCGCGGGCGGCGGGTCGATCGCGCGCGTCGACGCTGGGGGACTCCTGCGCGTGGGACCGGAAAGCGCGGGCGCCGATCCGGGTCCCGCCTGCTATGGCACGGGCACCGAGGCGACCGTAACGGACGCGCATGTAGTGCTGGGTCGCATCGAAGCGCGGCAACTGCTGGGCGGCGGCATGAGCATTGATCCGGAGCGTGCTGGCGCGGCCGTCGATCGCGTGGCAAAACCGCTCAAGCTGGATCGCGTCGCGACCGCCGCGGGAATTCTGCGCGTCGCGAACGCCAACATGGAGCGGGCGATTCGCGTTGTGTCGGTCGAGCGCGGTCACGATCCGCGCGACTTCGCACTGGTCGCATTCGGAGGATGCGGCGGGTTGCACGCCTGCGAGATCGCGGAAGAGCTGGGCATCAGAGCAGTGATTGTGCCCGAGCTGGCCGGAGCATTGTCCGCGCTCGGCATGCTGGCAGCGGACGCCGTGCGCGATTACGCTGCCGGTGCGCTCGGCTCTACCGATCTCGAACCGCTTTTCGCAAATCTCGAACGCCGCGCTCGCCGCGAATCTCCCACAGCGCAACTCGAGCGCTCCGCCGACCTTCGTTACCAAGGCCAGAGCTACGAACTGAACGTCGCATGGAAACCTTTCAGCCCAGCCGCACCATTCCATCGCGAACACAAGAAGGTATACGGCTATGCAAGCCCGGAGCGCGCCGTTGAAGTCGTGACGATTCGCGTTCGCGCTCGCGAGACCGTGACGCGTCCGCGGCTAGTGCGTGGTCGCTCCGTGCCCGGCGCGCCCGAACAACGACGAGTCTTTGTCGCCGACGCGTGGCGAACGGTGCCTGCCTGGAAGCGCGAGCAGCTCGGCACCAAGATGCTCACAGGTCCCGCGCTGGTCCTGGATTACGGTTCCACCACCCTAGTTCCGCCCGGCTGGAAATTTCAGGCTGATCGCGCAGGGAACCTGGTAACCCGCCGCCTCGTACAGCAGTAACAAGAGGCAGCCATCATGGATTTTCGTAAGCAATTTGCCAAACCCACCGGTACGTTCGGTTGGCTGGTAGGTCATTTAATGGCCTGGAAGAATCGGGAACGCAGCGAATATGTCTTCTCGCTCATGGAGTTACAGCCGAAGGATCGCGTTTTGGAAATCGGATTCGGCTCCGGATCGGACATCCGTCGTGCCAGTCGTGAGGTAGCCTTCGTGGCAGGCGTCGACCATTCGGATGTCATGGTTCGCCAAGCTTCTAAGAAAAATGCCGAGATGATCGGCGAAGGACGCGTCGAGCTGCAGCTGGGTTCGGCCGAGCGCCTCCCCTACCCCGACGCGCACTTCGACAAGGTCTACGCGATCAACGTGGGTCAGTTTTGGAAGGACCCGGTGGCGACGCTGACCGAGATCGCGCGGGTGGTGAAGCCTGGCGGCGTTACCGTCGTCGCGATTCAGCCACGACAAAAAGGCGCGACCGAAGATTCCGTGCACGCCGTCGGGCGCAGCATGGCGGGCGCGTTGCAAAAGGCGGGGTTCAGCGAAGTTCGCACGGATTCCCGGCCCATGCGTCCGGTATCGACAGTGTGCGCGTTAGCCTTGCGCTAACGTGACTTCAGGGACGTGGCGCGGGCTTCAGCCCGCAGCGTCGGCTTTAGCCGGCGAATAAAATCTTAGTTCAGCTTTACTTCTTCACCAGCATTTACGCCCGACGTAATCGCCACCTGCGTGTTGCTGTGAATCCCGAGCGTAACCGGGCGTCGATCGAATGCATCGCCAGATCGCACGAACAGGAAGTTCTTGCCGTTGTCTTCGTGAACCGCGCCGAGCGGCACTTGCGTGACGTTCTCCGCGCGCTCCAGTTGAACATCGCCGAATGCGGAGAGATCCGGGATCACGCGTGCATCGAACTGTTCGAGAGCAATTCGCACCGGCACGTTGCGGACGAAATACTGCTGACGCCACCCGCCCACGGCTAGCGCGCCGATGCTATATACCTTGCCTTTGAGCTGCAAGCCCGAAAAGGCGTCCAAGCCCACTTCTACCGTTTGCCCGACACGCAACTCGCTCGATTCCGCCTGGTTGATATTGCCCTCTACCTGCATGCTGCGCGGATCCACGATCTTCATGAACGACTGGCCCGGCATCAACTGATCGCCCAACTGAATCTGGACCATTTCACCGCCGCGGAAGGTGGTGCTCATCACGACCAGTCCGTCCATGGGAGCGCGAATCGTGAAGCGCACCAGATCGTGGTCGTGACGTCCCAGGTGGCGCCGGTGGCGTTCCAGGGTAATGTTCAGGATCTTCAGTTCGGCCGCCTGGGCCTGTTTGCGAAATGCAATTTCTTTCTGGGCCTGCTGGTAGCGCCCCTCGGCCTCGTCAATCGCCAGCTTGAACAGCTCACGGTCGATGTCGGTGCGGACTTCGCTGGCTTTCGCATCCAAGATGGCTTTGTCCAGGTTCGATTTGGCGACCTTCAAGGATTGCTGCAAGGCGTCCAGCTCGACAGCCTGTTCCGATTCGCGTACGCGCACATCGTTGCTCGCCTGAAGAATGGTGTCCTTGATGTCGTCCATGTGGTCCTGCAGGGCCTGTGCATCGATGCTGGCCGCGAGATCACCCTTCTTGATCAACGAACCCGACTTGGCCAGTTGCAGCAGGATCATGGGCGTGTTCCCCTCAGGTCCACGCAGGATCGGCGCAGTTACGTTCACGAAATTGCGAGCCGAGGTGACACCGGGAACGCGCAATTGCCGGACCACTGGACCCGTGGTCGCCAGTACGGTTTTGGACCCGACGGGGATCGACGCAGTCTGCGGCTTGGGCTGCACCGCGAAGCGGTAAATCGCGACAGCCACAACCGCCAGGATCGCCACCGTAAGAATTGGTTTCCACACGGGCCGCGACCGATGCGGAGGAGGCGCGGACTGCGGCGCGACCGGCTCTTGCGGCCGGACCGGATTACTGATCGCGGACATATTTCTTAGTTTAGCGCAAGGCCCGCAGCTCTGATTTGGCGTCGCCGCCCCACTTGCGGACATGCGCGCGCCGGTGTGAGGGCATGGTCTGAACCGCCTCGACACACTGTTCGAAGATCTGCCGGGCTTCGGCGGCGCGACCCAAAGCGGCTAGCGATTTGCCGTACCAATACAATCCCTCCGGGTCATACGGCCGGCGTTCCACATATTTCTCCAACACCGTCGCCGCTTCAGCCGTGCGCGAGCTCTGAAAGTGCGCCGCTCCCAGTTCGCGCCACACCTCGCCCAGCGCCAGCTTTTCGTTGAGCGACGCCGCGGTTTGCAGCGATCGTGTGGCATCTTCGAAGCGGCCCTGCTGGCGCGCAATCCGTCCGAGCTGTAAGTGATAATCCGCTTCGCTGGGATCGATCTCGATCGCGCGCTGGAATCGCGCCGCTGCTTCCGCGTATTGACGGCGCTGTTGGTAGATCAGGCCCAGCTGATAATGCGCATCCGCGTCGCGTGGATTGGTAGTCGATATCTCCAGCTGCCGGCGCAGGTTTTGACGCGAGCGAAGTCCGTCGCCCAATGACCGTACGTCGGTGGCGAACATCGCATACCCGTAATACAGCAGGAAGGGCGACATCAACATATAGCGGCTGGGACCAGCCGCGTCTCCCAGGAAAACGCCCCCCGCGCCTACTACCCATCCCAGCGCCGCCATGCCCGCCGCCGGCCCAAATCCGGTTCCCAATGTCGTGCGAAAACCGAAAGCCAGCAACACCACGAAGTACGCCGCGCTGGCGTAATACCAGACCGGTTGGTGCAGCCATGGGCCGCGCGCGCCGGTTATAGCGACCACAATCGCAAGCGGCAAATATGCTGCGGCGAAGCTCATGAGCGCGCCCAGCAGCAGGGTCACGTAGTCGCTGCGCATCAGCACTGGAAAACTCCCGAATCCGGAGACCGCCCGCACGAAAATGATCGCGGGAACCAGAAAGATCGCCGTAGCCCATAGCGGTGCGAAATAACTCCCCGGCTCGTAGCCGATCCATTGTTGAACGGCGCGGACGGCTGGGCTTACCGCTTCAGGAGTCGCTGGCGGTTGCGCGCCTTCGACAGCCTCTGCCTGCTGCAGATGGGGCGGTCGCAACGCCGAAGCCATCACACCCGCCTCCGGCCAATGCAGCAGCAGACACACCGCCAGCGCCGCGACGATTGCAAACCAGAGGCGTCCCTGGTCCAGGATCCGGCTCACGGCCGTGATCGGCTTGACATACAGCAGTAGCAGGGCGGTTGCGTTCTCGCGGAACATCCACGTCTCCCAGGGCTAAAGAAAGATCGGCCCTACTCGCCAGAAACTTTGCGCTGCAACCTGAAGTTTACTAAAGCGGTAATGCGGTCGGCGAGCGCCCGCGGGCGTGTCGCCCAAACAACAAAAATGTGTTTCCTGGCGCGTCGGTGTGCCAAACTGGAGGTTCAATAGCTCCATGAAACAGAGAATTCACGCCACCACCATTCTGTGCGTGCGGCGTAATGGCAAAGTCGTGCTGGCCGGCGATGGGCAGGTGACGCTCGGCTCGGAAGTTTTGAAAGCCTCAGCCAAGAAACTGC
>DASYPO010000332.1:0-9291 GCA_036006545.1 Bryobacteraceae bacterium | reverse complement strand
TGGATCTGCTGATGCCTGCGCCGAACGGTTTCGACGTGCTGCGTTGGATGAAGGAAGACCCGGAAATCAGCGATGTCCCGGTGGTGGTCCTTACGGCCAGCGGCGACGAGGAAAGCGTCCGCAAATGTTTCGAGCTGGGCGCGACGGACTATCTGGTGAAGCCTTTCACAGCGCCGCAATTGGACGTGCGGGTCCGGTCGACGCTGTCACGCAGCAAGGTGTAAAACTTTGAGCCCACTTTAGCGAATCGGGTCGCAAGTTCGAGATGATTAGCAGCATCTGGAATGTATCCGGATATTCTGCTGAATCTGCTTCGGGTGAACTATTCCGTACCGTCGTTTTGAAGCTGCTCCCGCAAGGCCCACCTCGCCTGCAGCATCCGGCGATGGAAGTCCATAAAATCTGACACGTGCGTGTTCGTATCAGCGATTTTTCCGGACGCTGTCGAAGAGGATGTTCTCTGGGTTCATCGTCGTGGCTGGATACCAACTCGACCGTTGTTGCGCGTAGAGCTCAAACGCGCGAGCAACTGCGGGTCTTTTCGCATCTGGGATCACCTGGGTTCCGGGAATCGGCCTTCCCGAAAACCAGCTTCGAGAATGTCACCTCCTTGCGGCGCGAGTGCGAATGCGCATAGGATTTGTATTACCAGCCATGAATGAATCTGAGCAGTCCGCAAACGCACCGGCCAACGACGCCGAGGGCCGCACGCCGCAGGTGATGCAGAGTGGGGCGGGAAATGTCGACAAGATTCGCGACATCCTCTTCGGCACCCAAATGCGGGACTACGATACGCGCTTTGCGCGCCTCGAAGAAACCGTAGCCAAAGAAACCTCCGAGCTCCGCGAGAGCAGCCGCCGACGGCTGGATCAACTGGAGCAATACATCAAGCGCGAATTCGAAGCATTGGAGCTGCGCATCAAATCGGAACGCGAGGAGCGCGCCGAAGCGGGCAGCCAAAGCTCGCGCGAGTTGAAGGAACTGGGCGAAGCGCTGACTCGCCGGTTGCGCGAACTGGACGACCGCGGAGTCGGGGTCGAACGGGATTTGCGCAAACATCTGCTGCAGCAATCCAAGGATCTGTCCGACCAGATGCAGCAGCGGCACGACGAAGTTTCTACCTTGCTCGAACGGCGTTTTCAGGAACTGCGGCACGGCAAGACCGATCGGGCGGCGCTGGCGACGCTGTTCACCGAAGTGGCGCTCCGGCTGAACGACCAGTTCCAGATCCCGGGCGCGGAAGAATAGGATGCAGGAGCCGCCCGGAGATCGCGCGGCTACCGGAAGCTCGGGCAATGGCGCGGGCACCGGGGAAATCGCGGAGTTGCGCCGTATCCTGATCGGATCGGAGCTGGATCGGATCGACGCGGTGCAGAAGCGTCTCGACGACCCGGCTGTGCGCTCCGCCGAAACGGGCAAGGTTCTGGCGGGCGCGATCAAGGCTGCACCTGGCAAAAGCCTGCGCGAGGCGCTGGAGCCGGTCTTCGAGAAATCCTTCCAAAACTCGGTGCGCAAGCACCCGCGCGAGATTTCGGATGCGATTTCTCCGGTGATGGGTCCGGCGATCCGCGCGTCGATCGCCGCTGCGATCCGGGAATTCGCGGAGGGGCTGAACCAGATCGTCGAAAAGAGCGCGTCGTGGCGGGCGATCCGGTGGCGCATCGAAGCGCGCGTCACAGGCCGGCCCTTCACGCAGATCCTGCTGGCGCGGAGCTTGCTGTATTCGGTCGAACAGGTTTTCCTGATTCACCGAAAGAGCGGTGTGCTGCTGATGCACCTGGCGTCGAAATCGGCGGTCGTGAAGGACGCCGACATGGTTTCGGGAATGTTCACCGCCATTCAGGATTTCGTCAGCGATTCCTTCAGCGAGGGCGGGCAGGATCTCGAAACGATCGACGTGGGGCGCTACAAGCTGTGGATGACGTACGGATCGAAAGCGCTGCTGGTGGGCGCCGTGAGCGGCACGGCACCGGTTGAGTTGAAGAGCGTTTTCCGCACTGCGCTAGAAGGGATTCACGAGAAGCTATTCACGGAGCTCGATACCTTCAAGCAGGACGATCTCAGCGTGTTCGAGCCGGCGCGCCCGTTTCTTGAGAGTTGCCTCTTGGGTCAGAGACCGCCGGAGAAACGGCCGCGGTGGGTGGCGTGGCTGGTGACGGCCGTGATCGTGGGACTGGTGGGGTTGTTCATCTACGTGCAGATTCGCAATCAGCGTCGCTGGAATAGCTACCTCGACGCGCTGCGGCAACAGGAAGGCATCACCATCATTCACGCGGAAAAGAGCGGATCGGGTGGGACGATCGCGGGCCTCAAGGACCCCAAGGCTGCTCCCGAACCGTCGGCACGTTTGGCGGAGTTTGGTCTGGACCCGTCGAAAGTGCAATTTGACTGGAAGCCGTACTTGTCGTTGAACACGCGACTGGCTGCGGATCGCGAATTGGAGGCGGATCTGGACTTCATTTCGCGACAAACCATCCGTTTCGAGTTGGGCAATGCAAAATTGGTGATCGGAGAGGCCGGCCGTATTGAGGAACTGGCAGCGGCAATCCACCGGGTGCGCAAGGCTAGACCGGGAATGCGCCTCACGATCACAGGCCACACCGATGGCATGGGCAGAGACGGAGACAACGTCAAGCTCTCGACCGATCGTGCCATCAGTGTCGGCCAGGCCCTGGTGGCCCAGGACATTCCGACGAGCTCATTTTCCGTGATCGGTGCTGGCAGCACCCAAGCTTTGCGAACCGGCGGAACCGAGTGGGACTACGCCGCAAATCGCAGCGTGTCATTTCGAGTAGATCCTGGACCTGCGCCTCCGCGCTAGAGCGTCCGCTATTCTAGGGCGATGCCCGCCAACACCGTTTTGATCGTAGACGACGATCCGGAAATGCACGTCCTGCTGCGGTCCATGCTGAAGGACACGAATTGGACAACCGAGAGTACGCTCGGAGGCGCCGAGGCATTGGAAAAGCTGGAAGTGCATCCCTACGATGTGGTCCTGACCGACATCCTGATGGCCGAAATGGATGGCCTGATCCTGCTAGGCAAGATCCACGCGATCCGTCCTGGCGCCAAGGTGCTGGTTATGACCGCTTTCAATCGGCCGGAACACGTCGTGGGATCGCTACGCGGTCAGGCAGCGGGATACCTGGCAAAACCGTTTTCAAAGGACCAGTTGCTGGAAGCGTTGGTTGACGCCATGGCATGTCAAATCGAGCCGGACGATATCGAGGTCTTGTCGGACCGGCCCAATTGGATTTCGGTGAAGGTGCGCTGCAAGCTTGAAACGGCCGAACGTCTGACTCAATTTTTTCGTGAGCTGCCCGCCGACCTATCCGTCGAGCAACGCGAGCTGGCATCCACGGCGTTCCGCGAACTGCTCATCAACGCGGTAGAACATGGCGGGCGCCTGGATCCGGAGCAGAAGGTGGAGCTGCATTTCATTCGGACGCAGCACAGCATTGTTTACTATATCCGCGATCCCGGGCAAGGATTTTCGATCGACCAGATCCCGCACGCCGCGATCTCACATCCTGACGCGCCGTTCGAGCACGCTGAGGTGCGCCAGCAAATGGGAATCCGTCCGGGTGGGTTCGGGTTGCTGCTGCTGAAAAACTTCGCCGATGAGCTGCTGTACAACGGCAAGGGGAACGAAGTGATTTTCATCAAGCGCTTGTGAGCGGTGCGCCCGCGCCGCGGTTATTTCGCGGACTTGATCAAGCCGATCATGTTTCCGTCCGGATCCGAGAACCACGCAAACGTGCCAGTGGGGATCGCGATCGGACCAACCAGAGCCTTGCCACCGAGTTCTTTGGCTTTGTCGAGTGATGCCTGCACGTCCTCAACCTCCACGTAAAACGTCGTGTAGTGTTGCGGCTCGTGCCCCAGCGCCGTAATGTGACCCTGGATGCCTTGCCCGCTGCCCGTATTGATGTTGTGGGCTGGCCCGGTAGCCTGAATCTGCCAGCCGAACAGCTTGGAGAAGAACTCGCCAGTCCGGGCTTTATCTCGGCAACCGATTTCGAAGTGAACCACAGGGCGTCCCATGGATTTATCTCCTTTTTGAGCGAGTAGTTGAGGCGCAGAGGCCGCTAGCATCAGGGCCGCGCGACGGGTAAGCATGCTTGCAAGTCGAACGTCGTCCATTCTATTTCCTCTGGTAATCTCTCGAGATCGCCGGCTGGGTTGGCTGGCTTCTACGGTCTGGCCAGAAGGCAGATCGTCTATAGATGTTGCCACACCCGGGCCACCAAGTTCATGGGTTGGAAAGCGAGGGTTCGTGCACCATTCTTCCGAAGCAGAGATTGTTTTTCGGGAAGGTCGTCGCGAGGATTCAGAATGCCGGGATTGGCGGAGGAAGAGGGATTCGAACCCCCGAGCGAGTTTCCCCGCTAACGGTTTTCAAGACCGCCGCCTTCAACCACTCGGCCATTCCTCCACTTCCATCCTAGCCGATCCACTGGAGTAGAATGAGGCAACATGACCCGCTGTTTGTTGCTGCTGTGCTCGGTGGTGCTGGTGAGCTGTTCACGCGAAGATTCCGTGATCCGCGCCGGCGCCGACTTTCAAAAACGTCTCCAGGAAGCGCTGATCAACGCCAAGCCGGGCGCCGTGATCGTGATCGGTGAAGGTAAGCACGCGCTGGATCGTACGCTTTCGCTGGCAGTCGCGAACGTCACGATCAAAGGCCGCGGAATGGGCCAGACGATTCTCTCGTTTCAGAATCAGAAATCGGGCTCGGCGGGCGTGCAGGTGACCGCGAGCGGCTTCACGCTCGAGGATCTGGCGATCGAGGACACCAAGGGGGACGCACTGAAAATTAACGGCGCGACCGGGGTCGTGATACGCCGCGTTCGCACGGAATGGACCGGCGGACCGAAGGAATCGAACGGGGCGTACGGCATTTATCCGGTGCAATGCAAGGATGTGCTGATCGAGGATTCGGTAGCGATCGGCGCGGCCGATGCGGGCATCTACGTCGGCCAATCGCAGAACATTATCGTGCGGCGGAATCGGGCGGAGCGCAATGTGGCCGGCATCGAGATTGAGAATTCGCAGTTCGCCGACGTCTATGAAAACACCGCCACCGGAAATACCGGCGGGCTACTCGTTTTCAATCTTCCCGATCTGCCGGTGAAAGGCGGTCACCATACGCGTGTCTACGACAACCGGGTGATCGCGAACAACACGCCGAACTTCGCGCCGAAGGGCAACCTGGTGGCGAAGGTTCCGGCAGGCACAGGCGTGATGGTGATGGCGACCCACCACATCGAGGTGTTCAAGAACACCATCTCCGACAATCAGACCTACAACGTGTCCATCAACAGCTACCTGGTGACGGGCAACCCGATTAACGACGCGCAATACGATCCGTACACGTCGGCGATTTACGTTCATGACAACATGATCGGCGGTGGCGGGAATCAGCCGGATGGTCGCGTGGCGCGGGACATCGAGCCCAAGGTGGGACGTCCGATTCCGTCGATCATCTACGACGGGATTCTGGATCCCAAACTGACGAAGGCGAACGGCGTGCCCGACGATCAGCGCATTTGCATCCAGAACAACGGCGGCGCAACCTTTGCGAATTACGACGCCGGCAACGGGTTCAAGACCGTGGTTCGCGATGCGAAGGCGCATGATTGTTCGCTGGCGCCGCTGTCGCCGGTGACTTTGACGACGCTGGGGTCAGCCGGCGGAGCGTAGCGTGCGCGGAGTTGTTGTGGCACCGGCCCTCACGGCGGTGCTTTCGTTGTTGATACTCTCCTGCGGACCCAGCCAGGTCCGCTCGCGGCTGGAAGGACCCTACCCGAAGAAGCTTTCCGATTGGGGCCTGTTCACCGGACGCCTGGCGGAGCTGAAGCCGGCCGAGCGAGTCGTTCCCTACGATCTCAACACACCGCTCTTTTCCGACTACGCTCAGAAGAACCGCTTTGTATGGATCCCGGCCGGCGTCGCGGCGCAGTATCTGGATCCGGATGTGTTGCAGTTCCCGGCCGGATCGATTCTTTCGAAGACATTTTCCTACGACGCGAGGCGTATTGAAACGCGCCTGCTGGTGAACGCTCGAAGTGGTTGGACACCGCTGGTGTATGTGTGGAACAAGTCGCAGACTGAGGCGACGCTCGAACAGGTACCCGATCCGGTCGCGATGGAATGGCGGCATCCATCGGGGGAGTTGCTCAAGATCGATTACACGATTCCGAATACGAATCAGTGCAAGGGTTGTCACGATCAAGGCCTGGGGGAGTCGAAGACCACGCTGCCGATTGGTCCGAGCGCGCGACAATTGAATCGCGATTTTGACTACGGGGGCACGCGCGAGAATCAACTTGTGCATTGGACGCGCATCGGAATCTTGCGCGGTGCACCGGCTGCTCCGCCTCGGTTGGCGATGTGGGACGATCCGTCCAGCGGCTCTGTCGAGGCGCGGGCGCGCGCGTATATCGAGATTAACTGCGCGCATTGTCACAATCGTCAGGCGGCGGCCAATTCGACCGGGTTGTACCTCACGGCCGCCGAAACAGAAGGGACGCGGCTAGGTGTGTGCAAAGTACCGGTAGCGGCGGGAAACGGATCGGGCGATTTACGTTTCGGAGTGATGCCCGGCAAACCGGACGAATCGATTCTGATTCGTCGGATGGAATCCGTGGAGCCGAAGGTTCTGATGCCCGAGTTGGGACGGAGCGTAGTGCACCGAGAAGGTGTCGCGCTCGTGAGGCAGTGGGTCAATTTGCTGCAAGGCGATTGCACGCCATAACCAGTGTTTTAGTCAGTTAGGCGCTGCAAGGCCCAGCGGGCGTGCTCGGCGACGACTGCGTCGGGATTCGAGGCGAGTTTCTCGAGCGGTTCGCGGAAGTGTGCGAGGCCTGAGTTGCCCATCGCCACTGCGACGTTTCGCAGGAATCCAGAGTGCTTGGCGCGAGTAACGGGTGTATTGCCGAATCGCTCTCGAAAATCTTCGGCGGTAAGATGGGCGAGTTCATCCAGGGGAATCGAAGGCGACAAGATCGCCTGCGCCACGGGAGACGCCTGAGCCACAGGCGCCGAGTTCCAGGGGCAAACATCCTGGCAGATGTCGCAACCGAAAACTCGAGCGCCCATCGCGGCGCGATGTTCCTCTGGAATCGCACCACGAAGCTCGATATTAATGTAGGCGATGCAGCGCCGGGCGTCCAACGTGTAGCCTTGCTCCACGATCGCATCGGTCGGGCATGCGTCGATACACCTCCGGCAAGTCCCGCAGCGGTCGGGAGCGGGCGTGTCGGGTTCAAGTTGCAGAGACGTCAGAATTTCGCCGAGGAAGAACCAAGATCCGCGCGGCTCGTTAATGAGGCAGGTGTTTTTGCCGATCCAACCAAGTCCCGCGAGACGGGCGTAGCTGCGCTCGAGGAGCGGCGCGGTGTCGACGCAGATCTTCGAATCGAAGGATTCCAACGCCTGAAGGCGCGCGACGAGGCGATCAAGATCGGCGCGCATAGTGTCGTGATAGTCGGGGCCGCAAGCGTAGCGAGAGATGATTGCGCGGCCGGGTTCGTCCCCTTGGGCGGAGGGTGCGCTGTAGTATTTGCCAACGCAGATGACGGAGCGAATCGAGGGAAGCAGGTTGCGTGCGTCGCGACGGACTTCTGCGCGGCGGTCGGTGAGGTAGCGCATCTCGCCGGCCATGCCGTCGGCGACCCAGCTTTCGTAGCGAGCGAAGTCGGCGGGGGGATCGGCGGGGGCGACGCCCGCAAGCTCGAATCCGCATTCGCGAACGATGCGCTTAACGGTTTCGGCGTTCACATTCCTATGTTAGTGGCTCATGCTAACGTGGTCTTTGATTTCGCTCACCATCAAGGCCGTCAACACCGCCGCCGATTCCGAAAATAAGATTCACGACGATCGCGTGGCCGCGCAGTTCGGTTTTCGCGGCGGGCTGGTGCCCGGAGTCACCGTGTACGGATATCTCGCCGAGGCCGCGCTAAGGCATTTTGGTGACGAGTGGCTGGAGCGCGGCGCGATGGACGTGCGCTTTCAGCAGCCGGTTTATCACGGCGAGGAGATCGAAGTCTCGGTGTGGGAGGACGGAGCGCGTGCGGTAGTCGAGATCGCGGGTCGGGCGACCGGGACTGCGTGGGTCGGCGGCGGAGAATCACCGGACGCATCGCGATACGAAGAGCGAGAGCTCTCGGAACCACGTGTCGCGGCGTCGCGCGAATCTCTGGCTATCGGTACGGTGCTCGGTACGCTGGTTCGCGATTTGGATGCAGCGGGATCAGGGATGAGTGCGCCGTTGGAACCGGTGATCGGTCCACGGCGCGTAACGCATTCGGCTGTGCTGTTGGCGCTGGCGAACGAGATTCTGGTGCGCCATGTTGAACTCGGTCCGTGGATCCATGTCGCGAGCGAAGTACGGAAGTTTCGAGCGGTGCGTGACGGCGATCCGATCCGGGTGTGCGGGGTCGTTACGGAGCAGTATGAACGGAAGAGTCACGAATTCGTGGTGCTGGACGTCGCGATCGTTGTGAACGGTCGTGTCGCGGAACAGGTTCGGCACACCGCGATCTGGCGGCCTCGCGTTACTTAGCGAATCTCCGGAAGAAACTATCCGCGTTCCACTGCGGACGATTCGGGGCGTTCGCCACGCGCTCGCCGAGCTCCAGCAAAATGCGATTGAACTGCGCGGCGGCGGTTTTGTCCACGGGCTGATTCAGATCGTCGGAAGGCGCGTGGTAGCGATTCTTCAACCAGTCCTTCGCGATCTTCTCTTCAGGCGATTTGTCCTCGTAGCCGAACTTGAAAGCGAGCGCGGGCACGCCCTGGCGAATGAAACTGTACTGATCGCTGCGGATGAAGAGGTTGCGATCCGGCTCCTTGTCGGCCTGTACTGTGATCCCGGCCTTCTTGCACACCTCGCGAATGTCGGCACCCAGCGTCGATTCGTCTAGTCCCTGCACCTCCAGAAACTTCAGCGGGAAGAGCGGCAGATACATATCGATGTTGATGTCGGCGACGATCGCCTTCGCGGGAACGGTCGGGTGGATCGAGTAGTAGCGCGACCCAAGCATGCCCTTCTCCTCGCCAGTCACTGCGACGAAAAGTGCACTTCGTTTCCATTTGACTGGCTGCTCTTTCAGCAGGGTCGCGATCTCAAGCAGTGTTGCTACACCCGACGCGTCGTCCATAGCGCCGTTGTAGATCTTGTCCCCGTTAATGGGCTGACCAACACCGACGTGATCCAGATGCGCGGTGAACACGACGTATTCGTCCTTGAGTTTCGGATCCGAGCCGGGAAGAATCGCCGCCACATTC
>DASYPO010000331.1:0-7495 GCA_036006545.1 Bryobacteraceae bacterium | reverse complement strand
CAGCCGATTAATACTGCGGTGATGGTCAACCCGACCGGCGAGGTCGCAGGCCGCTACGACAAAATCAAACTGGTGCCGTTCGGGGAGTTCGTTCCGCCGATGTTCTTCTGGGTGAACCGCATTACACCGGAGGCTGGCGATTACGTGGCGGGAGAACGCGTGGTTGTTTTCCCGGCAGGGGAACACAAGATCGGCGCGTTCATCTGCTACGAATCGGTGTTCCCGGACCTGGTGCGCCAGTTTGTGCGCGACGGCGCAGAGGTGCTGATCAACTTGTCCAACGACGGCTACTTCGGCCGCACTGCGGCGCGCGAACAACATCTTTACCAGGTGCGGATGCGCGCGGCCGAGAATCGTCGCTGGACGATTCGGGCGACCAACGACGGAATCACGGCGACGGTCGACCCCGCGGGCCGCATCACCGAACGCTTCGCGCCGTACCAACAGCTCGCCGCGCCGATGCGTTATAGCTACGTCGCCGCACAAACTCCGTACACAAGATACGGCGATTGGTTCGCGTGGTCGTGCTTGCTTCTCGGCGCCGCGTCGGCCTGCGTTCCCCGCCGCCGCACCCTGGCCGCAGCCTAGCGAATCTAGTTTTCTGTCGGGGGCTCGACGTGGTCCACGATCCAATATTTTACCGGGCCGGTCGCGTTTGTGAGACGCAGTCCAAACTGGCTCTGCAGATTCGAGACCAGCATTGTAATGCCCTCGGTGCCGAGGCCCCGGCTCTCGACAGCATCCGGAGACTTCCATCTCACCTCGAAGTCGTAGTAGCCGGTCAGCCCTGTCACATCAACGATCGACCGCCCGAGCCAGATCTCAATACCCTTGGCGAGCCCCGCTATCGTCGATTTCTTTCCAATCAGAGCGCCACTAGCGTCCCCCAGCGCGACGCCGACGTAGCCTTCCTTCTGCGGAGGCACCGGCGCATCGACCTCCTTGAACTTGAAGCCGCCCTTTGCGACCTCCAAGTGAAAGATCGGCTCAGTGCGATCCTCGCTGTGCAGCTTGAGGTGAAAGCGGTCCTCAAGCATCGCGCGCATCATGAGGCGAACCTGCTCCCGGTTGTCGGCCGGCGAGAGTACGGGAAACTCATCGCCCGCCTTGGCCGCGACGGAATACGACTGTTCCTTCCCCCACCTCGGCAGTCCTAACAGATATTTTTCGGACCACTTAATGTCATAGGCGAAGGCGATCATCCACGCCAAGGGTATCCGCTGGTCGATGTATTTACCGCCGGGCTGAACCGCTGTGAAGTCTATCGGACGCGACAGCGGGGGCGGGTTCGGCGGCACCGCTCGGATAGACACGACCTCGAACCGCGGGCGCGGTGCATTGGTCTGCTGCGCCATGACGACGGGAGCCAGAAGCAACGCGAGCCCAGCTCGCATTAGGAACATCGACGCCATACGAGTGCCTCCTCCAGACGAGAATGCCCATCGTTGTATCGCTTTATTCTAAGTAATTCCGATCTAACCGTGCCGAATTACTAAAACGTCGCCATCCTTGACGATGTATTCTTTGCCTTCGAGCCGCAGCAGCCCCTTTTCGCGCACGCCCGGATAGCCACCGTGCTCGACCAATGCCTTCCAATTCACGGTTTCGGCGCGGATGAATTTCTTCTCGAAGTCGCTATGAATCGCGCCCGCGGCCTTCACCGCGGTGCTATTGATCGGAATGGTCCACGCGCGAACCTCGGTTTCACCCGCGGTGAGGAACGACATCAACCCCAGCAGTGAATACGTCGCGCTGATCATCCGTTCGAGCCCCGGATCGGTGAGGCCGTAGCTGACCAGATACTCGCGCTGCTCTTCGGCCGACAATTCCGCGAGCTCGGCTTCGACCTTGCCGCAAATTGCAGTCACCGCCGTGTGCGCGCGATTCGCGAACGCGCCCGTGCGGTACTTCTCCTCCACGTCACGTAACTTCGACGCGTCCTCCTCGCCCAGGTTCAGCACGCACAGCATGGGCTTCAGCGACAAAAACTGGAAACCTCGAATACGCTTTTCGTCTTCGTCGTCGAGTTCCATTTCGCGCAGCGGTTTGTTGGCTTCGAGCGTCGCCTTGCAGCGTTCGAGCAGCGCGAATTCCTTATCCAGCTCCGGATTCCTGATCTTCTTGCGGTCCTTGTCGACGCGCTCCATGCGCTTTTCGACCACCGCGAAATCGCTCAAGATCAGCTCGATTTCGACGTCTTCGAAATCGCGCAGCGGATCGACCGAGCCTTTCTCGTGCGGCACCGTGTCGCTGTCGAACACGCGCAGCACGTGCGCCAGAGCATCCACAACGCGCAGGCTCGCGAGGTAGCTCGGATCACGCAGTGCTTCTTTCGAGATCGATGGGAAATCCAGATACTCGACCGTTGCGTGCGTGATCTTGGGCGGATCGAAGATTTTCGCGAGCGCCGCCAGGCGCGGATCGGGCACTTTGGTCATGCCCACGCGGGCTTCGAGCGATCCAATCCGCGAGGCTTCGTGCACTCCGGTGAGAATCGTGAACAAGCTGGTCTTGCCGACCATGGGCAGGCCTACAATTGCGGTTTTCATTTGGATGGGAACTTCTATGCTCTCACAGCAGAATTTTCAGACCCGAACCGGCAGGTGCCAAGATCACCTGCGCTACAGGGGAACGTCGACTAGGGTGAGAATCTCGGTCAGGATCTTCTCAGCCACTTCCGCGGACCGTTGCGCGATCGACATGCGTGAATTCACCACCACCCGATGTGCGAAGACGGGAATCACCAGGCGCTTCACGTCATCCGGCGTCGCGTACTCGCGACCTTCGACCGCCGCCAGTCCTTGAGTCGCGCGATAGATCGCCTGCGCGCCGCGCGGGCTCACGCCCATCGCTAGCGATTCGTGCGTGCGCGTGCGCTCAACTACCGCCAACATGTAATCCACCAGCGAATCGTCCACCTGTACCTTCGCTGCCGTGTCCTGGAGCCGGGTGAGTTCGTCGCCCGAGATTACTTCGCGCACCGACGACGCCGGCACGTGGCTGGATTGCCGAAGAATCTCGCGCTCGGCGACCGCGTCCGGATAGCCGATGCGGATGCGCATGAGGAAGCGATCCAGCTGCGATTCGGGCAGCGGATAAGTTCCGTGATGTTCCACCGGATTCTGCGTGGCGATCACCATGAACGGATGGGGCAGCGGATAGGACCGCCCGTCGATCGTGACCTGTTGTTCATTCATCGCTTCGAGCAGCGCCGATTGCGTTTTCGGCGTCGCGCGATTGATTTCGTCGGCCAGCAGGAAATTGGTGAAGACCGGTCCGGTCTTAAATTCGAATTCCTGGGAGTGCGCGTTGTAGATGGTGACACCGACCACGTCGCTCGGCAGCATGTCGGAGGTGAACTGCAAGCGGTGAAACTCGCTGCGAACCGTGCGCGCGAGCGCGTGCGCCAGCGTGGTCTTACCCACACCGGGTACGTCCTCGATCAGCAGGTGACCGCGCGCCAGCAGACAGGCGAGCGACAGGCGCAGCACCTCCGCCTTGCCGCGGATCACCTCGCTCAACGCCGACTCAATGTCAGATAATCTGGTGAGCGAAACGGGCGGGCTGATGAGAGACTCCCGCTGAACCATCATTTTCATGATAACGAAATTACTTTGGAACTTTGCGATGATTACGGCCGCGGCACAATTTGCGACCGCCGCCACCCCTGAAGAGGAGATCCGCGCGGTGCTCGCCCGCCAGACCGCCGACTGGAATCGCGGATCGACCGACGCGTTCGTCGAGGGCTATTCGGCGGAGACCGTGTTCGTCAGCGACACCATCACTCGCGGTGTCGACGGCGTGCGCGAGCGCTATCGCAAGCGCTATCCGACGCCTGCCGCGATGGGTCGCCTGAGCTTTACCGATCTGGAGGTGAAGATGCTGGGCTCGGACCACGCTTATGTGATCGGGCGCTTCAAACTGGAGCGGTCGGCGGAGGGCGGCGGCGACGCGAGTGGAAAGTTCACACTGGTGCTTCGCAAGACGACGGAGGGGTGGAAGATTATTTTGGATCACACAAGCTGAGCCGCTTACTCGCAGCGAATCCTGACTTGCGCGTCGCCATCAACATCGACCGTCAGCTCGCCGATGTCCTTGATCATGGCTTCGAGGTCGGTGTAGTGAATCTTGGATAAGTCGAGCTCCGTGCCGTTGTCCAACTGGATTTTATTCTTGCCCAGCATTCCAGGGAACAACGCACTGAGCCGGAGCCCGCCACGTACGACCGTCATCGGCACGCGAATGTTCACGTTCTCCGCCTTCCTGCCCTCGCGAGCGGCCTTGTTGACCAGGATACGGAAGTACCGCGGCGCCGCGCTCTTCTCCGTCTCGGTTGCAGTCTCGACCGCCCGCAGTAGCTGCTCCGCCTCCGCTACGCTAATCTTGCCGGTCGACAACATCTCGAGCACCTTTCGGGTTTCCTCACTCATGACGTCTCCTCATTTGTTCGATAGCCTGCGCCACGGTCAGCTCTCCGCGGGAAAGCCGATCCAGCACCTCGCCGCGCGTCGGCGCCGCCGACTCGGTCTCCGATCCCTGTTCGATTTCGACGAACGACAACCGCCCGCCGATCTTGTTCAGGCGGTTCTTGATGGTGGGGTAACTGACGCCGAAGTACTTCTCCATCTGCTTGATGGAGCCGTGACAGCGGACGAACGCCGCGACGAAGACCTGATCTTCAGCAGGCAGCTGCGCTAGCGGCGGCAGCGTGAAGGGACCTTCGATGGCCACACCCGTGTCGACCAGACGAACGCGGTCGACTTCGAGCCGGGCCTCCCCGACGAGGTTCGTGAGTTCCTGCCAATCGCGTCCCATCGCCAATATTTAGCATATTGAGCCACATTCTTAATTTTGTCAATACCTAACTTAACTTTCTTAGCGACGGCTTATTGAATCGAGATGGTCGCGCCGACGCTCGAATGTCCGTCGACCGTAAGCACCAGCGGGACGGCTGAACCCGGCGCGACTCCCGATGGGACCTGGACATTCACTTGATATAGTCCGGCAAAACCACCAGTCAGCCCTGCGAACGACGGCTGAGCCGCGACGCCGCCGATGGTCACGGTGGCGGGGTTGACGGTGTTGGTGAGCGAAAGCGGCGCTGCGCTGCCGGCGATCACCGGGGGCGAGACAGCACCAAGTCCGACGCAGTAAACCACCAGCACGTCCCCGGCTCTGGCAGGATGCGCGGCGTCGTTCAGGAATTGAGTGCCGTCGGCCTTCGCCACCACCACCACGCCTTGACCCTTTCCGCTCCCGTCCGCCGAAATCACCGCCGGTGCGGCGGATCCAATGGTCAGGGACTCGGGCGTTGAGTATCGGGTGTTCTGTTGCACGATCACCTGTTGCACCGAGTTCAGCGGGAGGTCGTAAGGCAGGATCGCGTTGATTTGTCCGTCGCTCACGAATTTCACGGGAAGCGAGCGCCCGCCGACAATGACGACTGTGCCGCCGATCTCGGTAGCGAGCGGAAACGTGTTGGAGACGCCAAGTCCGGTTGCGAGCTTAGTGCCGAAGATCGCGATGTAATCGCCTGGCGCAAGCGGTGCGGCGGGAGCAAAATCCACAGCTCCCACAACGCCGCCGACATTGATCACGGGGGTGATAGCGTTAGGCGAGACTTTTCCTTCCGTCCGATCCGTTCCAACCAGGCCTTGAAGAGACTTCGCGGTTACGGTGATCCCGACGTTCGCTCCGCCCACGTTGCGCGGCTGCCAGGTGCTCGACCAAAAACCGTCGCCGATAGAGAGCAGGCCAAGGGGCTGATCGCCCGAAGTAAAAGCCGCTGTGACAGACCCCGACGTCAACGGAACTCCGCAGTTGTCGAAGACCACTACCTCGATCGGCACCGGCCAGCCGGCAGTAACCGCGAATGCACTGGGAACTTTGGTGAACGCAGGCGCGATCAGGGTCGGGACGCAGGTGGCGGTGCGATCGCCTTCGGAAAATGCCGGCGCGGAAGAGCCCGGCGGAGGCGGAAGATAGATCATCTCCAGCGGCACAATAGCTCCACTGGGCAGGATGAATTGTACCGAAGCACGGAAGATGGTTTGGTTCTGAATCGCCGGTTGCAATGCTGCCGGGACCGCGGAGATGGTGAAGCTGGTCGAGCCGGCGGAGGGAATCGTCGCGTTCGCGGGAGTCACCGTCAGCCAGTTCGATCCCACCAGATACGACACCCGCGTGGTGACGGCGATTGAAGTCGACCCGGGATTGTTGAGTTGGACAGAGCCCGACAGAGTACTGCCGAAAAACACCAGTGCGGTGGTACTGAGTGTCGGTGTTACCGGAGCGGTGGGCGCAAGGACGTTGAATACGACGGTCACTTCGAGAGGTACATTCGGCGCCGGCAGCGTGAACTCGACTCTTCCGTAATACACTCCGGCCACGAGCGTTCGCGCATTCGCGCTAATCCCTGCCGAGCCGTTTCCCGGCACCACCGAGAGCCAGGATGTGTTGCCATCGGCGGCGAATGTCGTGGCCGAAACATTGGCGCCCGCGGGGAGGTTGAGCAGCCTCACGGTCGAACTTTGGGAGAAGTTAACTCCCGCAACACCGGCGAACTGTAACCCCGAGGGCACGACGGCGGGCGCGGCCGCCGGCGCCACGATGACGGTCACCGGAATGGAGAACGATTCGCCACTCCCAAATGCGATCGCGATTCCCCCGGTGTAGGTGCCAACGGCCAATCCAGTCGGTCGGGCGGTTACGGGAATCGACAGCGTGGTGTACGGCGGGATGGTTCCGCTCGAAGGCGAGATCGTCAATGCACCGCCCGCTCGGTTGATCGAAGCGGTGAACGTCTTGTTCGATGACGAGCCGTTGGTGAGCGTAATGGATTGGGTCGCGTCGGCGGTGGCGCCCCCTGCGAAGTTGAAGGTGATGGACAACGGCGCGGCTGCGGCGGGCGTCACAGCGGAGGCGAGCTGAATCAGTGTTCCAGACCCGCTGCCGCCGGTCTCCGTACCGTCGATGGTCACTGATCCAGTCGCTCCACTGAACTGGCCCGTGCCTCCCGTAAACGTGCCGGTTCCGTGGTTGTCGGTTGCCACAACGGCAGCCAGCGTAAGTGAATCGCCCGATGGAAACACGAAGGTGATCGTCAGGTTGCCGCCAACCGCGTTTCTGAAGCCGAGTCCGTTGATTAGGATGGTCGCGTTACCGAACGGCTGGAGCGTCGCGGTCCCGCTGCCTGAAAACAAGGTGTTGTTCGTATTCGGAATCGGCACCTCAGTGGTGTTGGTGAAGTTCAGGGTATAGGAAACATTCGTGGATACGGTCGCTTGTGAAAACGCGGCCGGGCTGATCAGCAGAGTCAACCCTAGAGCGAGGGTTCTGGCAGACATCATTGAATCTTAGCCCATCGCCTTCGTGCTCGACATGTTAGAATCCGCACACACATGTCAACTCCTGAAGCTGCCCTGAAAACGGTGCCACCGCCGATCGCGCTGTTGAATCTCTCCATCGGTCACTGGACCACCCAAGCCATCTACGT
>DASYPO010000330.1:0-5254 GCA_036006545.1 Bryobacteraceae bacterium | reverse complement strand
CCGCGTGAATCCGCGCTCGATCTTCGCTCGCAAGAACTATTTTTATCCGGACTTGCCCAAGGGCTACCAGATTTCGCAATACGATCAGCCGCTGGCGGAGCACGGCTTCGTCGAAGTCGAGGTCGCGGGCACGAGGAAGCGCATCGGGATCACGCGCGTTCACATGGAAGATGACGCGGGCAAGAGTGTCCACGATGGATTCAAGGACTCGGATCGTTACAGCTATGTGGATCTGAATCGCAGCGGAACGCCGCTTATTGAGATAGTGAGCGAGCCGGACATGCGCAGCTCGGACGAGGCCTACGGGTTTCTGACGGAGTTGAAGCAGGTGCTGCAATATATCGCCGTTTCCACCTGCGACATGGAGAAGGGGCATTTGCGCTGCGATGCGAACGTGAGCGTGCGGCTGCGCGGGGCGGAGAAGTTCGGCACCAAAGCGGAGGTGAAAAACCTCAATTCGTTCCGATTTTTGAAACTGGCGCTGGATCACGAGATCGCGCGGCAGGTCGCGCTGATCGAAGGCGGCGGCCGCGTCGTTCAGGAAACGCGCCTCTACAACGCCGATACCGGCGAAACGGTGAGCATGCGCAGCAAGGAGCATGCGCACGACTATCGTTACTTTCCGGAGCCTGACCTGGTACCGCTGCGCGTGGGTGAGGCGTGGATGGGTCGTATCCGAGAGGCTATGCCGGAGCTTCCGCAAGCCCGGCGCGCGCGTTTCATCGAGAAGTACGGTTTGCGCGAATACGACGCTCAAGTCCTGACCGCGACTCGCGAAGTGTCGGATTACTTCGAGACCGTGGCGCGGGTCGGCGGCGATGCGCGGGCGGCGGCGAACTGGGTAATGGGCGATCTGGCGGGATTGTTGAAGGCGGAGGGAAAAGAGATCGCCGACTCGCCGGTGAGCGCGGAGAATCTGGGCGCATTGGTCGCGCTAATCGGGCAGGGCAAGGCCAGCGGGAAGCTCGCCAAGGACGTTTTCGCGAAGATGTTCGCGACCGGCGACGCGCCCGACACGATCATGCAGCGCGAAGGCCTGGCGCAGATCAGCGATGAAGGAGCACTAGCGAAAGTGATCGACGAGATCATCGCGGCGAATCCGAAACAACTGGACCAGTATCGGGGCGGAAAGACCACGGTGCTCGCATTTTTCGTCGGACAGGTGATGAAAGCCACGCGCGGGCAGGCCGACGCGGGCGCGGTGAATCGGCTGTTGAAGGAGAAGCTGTAGTGCCGGTTTCGCTGAAAGATAAAGTCGCGCTGGTCGTGGGTGCGTCGAGCGGCGTGGGTCGCGCGACGGCGTTATTGCTGGCCCGCGAGGGAGCGAAGGTGATGGCGTCGGCGCGCCGCAAGGATCGCCTGGACGAGCTGAAGAAAGAAGCCGAAGCAGAGGGTCTCGATCTCGAGGTTTTTTCGGCGGATGCATCGTACCCCGGGCAGATGCAAGCGCTGGCGGCAGCGACGACTGCGCGATTCGGCAACGTGAACATTCTGGTGTACGCGACCGGGACCAACACGCCGGATCGGGCGATGCAGCGGCTGAGTCCTCCGGTATGGAACGAACTGATCGCGACCAATCTGAATGGCGCGTACTACATTACCCACGCGGTGTTGCCGGCGATGCGTGCGGCGCGCGACGGGCATTTGATTTACGTATCGTCGATTTCTTCCTTTCTCACGGATCTTTCGGGTGCGGCATATCAGGCGTCCAAGCGCGGCATGGTGGGCTTCGCGCATGCGGTCCGTCACGAAGAGAAGGGGAATAATATTCGGACTACGGTGGTGAATCCCGGGCTGATCGATACCGAGATTTTGGAGAAGCGTCCGGTGAAACCGACGGCGGAACTATTGGCTCAGGCGCTGCTGCCGGAACATGTGGCGGAGGCGATCGTGGCGTGCGCGCGGATGCATCCGCAAGGCGTCGTGACGGAAATGACTTTGTCTCCGACGGCGATTTAGCAATTTGCGACCTTAGGGTTGCCTAGCGTTTTCGATTGGTATACTTAAGGCCAGATTGCGGGGCCCCATGCGTGCACTATTCGCGCTCGGTATTGCAGCGTTCGCCGCGACCCTGGCGTTTACAGCGGACGACAAAGATAAGAAGCCGGGCCAGCAGCCACAAGCTACAGGCCAGGCCAACAGCAACGTCAAGATAACGCCGCGCACCAAGGGCAAAAACCCGGCCGACGCGGAAAGTATCACGGACCGTCAGACCAACCTGCGCATCGACACGACGCTGGTGCTGATTCCGGTCTCGGTGACGGATCCGTTGGGTCGTTTCGTCACCAATCTGGATAAAGAAAATTTCAAGCTGTGGGAAGACAAGGTAGAGCAGGAAATCGCTCAGTTTTCGAGCGAAGATGCGCCCTTGTCGGTGTGCATCGTGTTCGATACCAGCGGCAGCATGGGCAGCAAGCTGCAGCGCTCGCGCGTGGCAGTGGCGCAGTTCATGCGGACCGCGAATCCAGAGGACGAATTCTGCCTGATCACGTTTAACGACCGGCCGGAATTAATGGTCCCGTTCACGCCTTCGACCGAAGAAATACAGAACCGCCTGACCTTTGCCAACGCCAAAGGCCGCACAGCGCTGCTGGACGGGATCTACCTTGCAATGAATACGATGAAAAAAGCCCGTAACCCTCGCAAGGCCATTCTCATCATCTCAGACGGAGGTGATAATTCGAGCCGTTACACCACTAGCGAGGTACAGATGGCGGTGCGAGAAGCCGATGTTCAGATTTACGCGATCGGCATTTATGAATCGATGGGCGGCCGCGGACGGACGCCGGAAGAGTCGTCGGGACCGGAGCTTTTGAGCAGGATGGCGGAACAGACCGGCGGGCGGCACTTCAATGTGGATAATCAGGCGGAGCTGCCGGATGTGGCGGCCAAGATCGGTATCGAGCTGCGCAATCAATATGTGCTGGGCTATCGGCCGAAGAATCTTACGCGCGACGGAAAATATCGGCGCGTGAACGTGAAGCTGGTGAATACTACCGGACTCGGCCAGCTCAAGGCCATGTTCCGCACGGGATATTATGCTCCGACGCAATAAAACAAAAATGATGCGGGCAGCAGCGCTTTTCGCCGCCCTGCTGGCGATCACCGCGTCGTTCGCGCAGCAACCGCCGCAAAAGCCGCCGCAAGTGATCCAGGATGACACCGCCGTATTTAAGGCCGACGCCAACCTGATCCCGCTGAATGCAACTGTGGTCGATAAAAACGGCAAAGTGCTGACCAACATCCCACGCGCGGCTTTCCACGTATTCGAGAACAACGTAGAGCAGACGATTAAGGATTTCAAGCGCGAGGACGTGCCGGTTTCACTGGGCATCATTATCGATAACAGCGGCAGTATGCGCGACAAGCGCACGCGTGTGGCCGCGGCGTCGCTGGCGCTGGTGAAAGCTTCCAATCCGCTGGACGAAGTCTTCATCGTCAATTTCAACGACGACGCCTTTTTGGATCTGCCCTTCACCAACGACATCAAGAAAATGGAAGAGACGTTGGAGAAGATCGATACCAAGGGCGGCACGGCGATGCGCGACGCGATTAGCATGTCGATCGACTATGCCAAGTCGGACGGCAAACGCGACAAGAAAGTGCTGCTGGTGATCACCGACGGCAACGATAATTTCAGCTCGGTGGGTATCGAACAACTGGTGCGCAAGGCGCAGCAGAGCGGTGTCGTGATCTACGCCATTGGAATCCTGAGCGAAGAAGATCCTCGGGACGCGCGCAAAGCCAAGCGCGCGCTTAAGGCGCTGACGGAGGCGTCGGGCGGCTTGGATTATTATCCGAGGGATCTACAGGAAGTGGAGAAAATCACTCCGCAGATCGCGCACGAGATTCGCAACCAGTACGTGATTACCTACGTGCCGACCAACCTGACGTTGGACGGGACCTTCCGGCAGATCAAGGTAACCGTGAAGGGCTTCGGCAATCCGCAGGTCCGGACGCGCAACGGTTACTACGCTTCGACGCCGGCTCCCGCTAAAGCGAAACCGCAGGGCCCAGGATTCAAGTAGCCGCAGGCTGCGGCGAGTACAATATTAGTAACTCGCATGAAGCTCTTCGCCATAGCGCTCGTCTGTGCCGCGCTGTTCGCTCAATCGCCCAAGCCCGCCGCGCAAGCGCCCGACGATCCCACGCGCATTACCCTGGACGTCACCCGTATCAATTTACTATTCACCGTCTCCGACAAACGCGGCCGCTTCGTCACGGACCTGACCAAGGACGACTTCGAGATTTTCGAGAGCAAGAAGCCGCAGACCATCGTCGAGTTCACCGCGGAAACCGATTTGCCGCTGCGCCTGGCGATCTTGATGGACACCAGTAACAGCATCCGCGAGCGCTTCAAGTTCCAGCAGGAAGCGGCTACCGAATTCATCAAGACCGTGGTACGCAAGGGCCAGGACAAAGCCACCGTGGTCAGTTTCGACATGACCGCGGAACTGGTGGCCGACCTCACCGACGATGCCGATAAGCTTTCGGCCGCTATCCACGGTTTGCGCCCTGGCGGCGGCACGGCACTGTACGACGCGGTATTCTTCTCCTGCCGCGACAAGCTGATGCTGGATCAGCCGCGCTACAAATTCCGCCGCGCGATGATTATTTTGAGCGACGGCGAGGACAACGCCAGCCGTTGGACCCGCGAGCAGGCGCTCGAAATGGCGCACAAGGCGGACGTGGTGATCTATACCATCTCCACCAACATCACGCGCATCGAATCGGACGGTGACAAGGTTTTGAAGCGCTTTGCGCAGGAGACCGGCGGACTCGCGTTTTTCCCCTTCAAGGCGCAGGACCTGACGCAGTCGTTCGAGAACATCGCCAACGAACTGCGCCATCAGTACAACGTGCTGTATCGCCCCGAGCCGCTCAAGACCGACGGTTTATATCACACGGTCGATATCAAGGTGAAGGGTCGCAAAGAACTGGTGGTGCGCGCGCGCCACGGTTACTACGCCCCGGTGGCGCTGACGCCGTAAGCGAAACGGCATGGGACTTCTCGCGGCGGCGTGGCGATTGTCGCGCGGATATCGCTTAACTCCTTGGCGCAGCCCCTATCTCAAGTGGCGCGTCGAAACGTACGAAGGTTTGCACGCGGAACGCATTGGGTTCGGCGAGTTTTGGAGTTTCACCTGGCGGCGGCGGAAGGCGCTAACGAGGTTCCTAGGCTGGGCGGAGCGGATGGCGCGGTAGCAAGCGGATAGGGGACACAAGCGGACAGCGGACAGGGGACAGCGGACAG
>DASYPO010000329.1:0-12017 GCA_036006545.1 Bryobacteraceae bacterium | reverse complement strand
TCGCGATGGCGCGTTCTGCGGCGGCCACGTGTCGAATCGCCGCCACTGGTTCACGCCGGTTTCGAACAGCCATGCCTTGGGAAACTTGCCATCGCCGCGACCCTTTAGATGAAACAAGAAAAATGGAAACTCGATCTTCTCGCGATAGTACACGCTGGTCTTCGATCCGAAATTGATGTTGCCCAGGCGGTCGCCATCGCCGCGAGAAAATCCGCCGTGATTCCACGGACCCATCACCAGCATGTTGACCGGCGGCGGCGTGTTTTTTTCCATGAAAGAATGCTGGAGCAGCAGACCCTGCGGATCCTCGGTGTCATACCAGCCGCCCACCAGCATCACGGCCGGCTTGATGTTTTTAAGGTGTTTCCAGATCGCCATGCCCTGCCACATTTCGTCATAAGTGGTGTGCTCGACGTTCATCTTCCAGAGCGGTTGCGAGCCTTTGAAATATTTCTCGTCGGCATTCGAGAGCGCGCCCATATTGAGGAAAAAGTCGTAACCGTCGGGCGTGCCGTAATCGAACGGCAGCGTAGTGGGCGGCGGGGCGGGATCGCCATCGCGCAGCCGGAACCCCATGTAGAAACGGAAGCGATGCGCCAGCATGAACGCGCCGTTGTGATACACGTCGTCGCCCATGTAGTAATCGGTCACAGGCGCTTGCGGCGCGACGGCGACTAGCGCGGGGTGGGCGTCGATCATTCCGGCGGTCGCAAAAAATCCGGGCTGCGAGATTCCGTACATGCCGATCTTGCCCGTGTTTCCAGGCACGTGCTTCACCAGCCAATCGATCGCGTCGTAGGTGTCGGTGCTTTCGTCGATGTCCTTGGGACCACGTTTCGCGGGATTGTGTGGACGAACCGGAATGTAATCGCCCTCGCTCATGAAGCGCCCGCGCGCGTCCTGATAGACGAAGATGAACTTCTCGCGAGCGAACAATTCGGACGGACCCAGCGTGGCGCGATACAGGTCGGCACCGTAGGGAGCCACGTTGTACGGCGTACGCTGCATCATCATCGGATAGGTGCGGCCGTCGCTGAACACGTCTTTGGGAATGTACACCGATGTGAACAGCTTCACGCCGTCGCGCATGGGGATCTTGTATTCGTACTTGGTGTAGTTTTCGCGAACGAACGCGGCGCCGGGTTGCTGCCCGCCGGCTCCGCTAGCCGCGGCAGCTTGTGTTTCGTTGGCTGGAGCAGCGGCGCCACGTTGAGTGGTGGTCTGACCACGTCCGCCAGTCTGCGAGAATGCGATACACGTGAGAGTAAAAAGCGCGGCGAAAATTCGCATGGTGGGATTATTCTACAATCGCAGCGATGGCGCTCGCAGATTCCCGTCTATGTTCGCGACGCGCGGCCCTGTTGTCCTTAGGGGTTCCCGTGCTACCGCGTTGGCTGCGCGCGCAGGAGTCGCAGCTCCTTTCCATTCACGATTACGAAGCGCTTGCTGAGAAACGCGTCGAGCACGGTGCGTGGGAGCGCATTCAGGGCGGCGCCGCCGACGAACACACGCTGCGTTGGAATCAGGAAGCCTACCAGCGCATTCGCCTTCGTCCTCGCGTACTGGTCGACGTATCGAAGCTCGACACGCGGGTGCGGCTGTTTGGCCAAGATCTCGCGTACCCGATCATCCTCGCGCCTACTGGCGGACAGAAACTGATTCATCCCGAGGGCGAGCTCGCCGTCACGCGCGGCGCGGCCAGTGCCGGCGCGATCTCGGTGATCTCCAGCAGCGCGTCGATGCGCGTCGAAGACATCGCCAAGCAGGCCAAGGGGCCGGTGTGGTTTCAACTCTACGTGCAGCCCGACCGCGGCTTCACGCGCGACCTGGTGCAGCGCGCCGAAGCGTCCGGCTGCCGCGCGCTCGAAGTGACCGTCGATTCGCCGACGCATGGGGCGCGCAATCGCGAATTCCGCGCCCAAGCATCGATGCCGGTTCGCGAGCTGCCCAATCTGCCCGGCAAAAACTATCTCGATCCGACGCTGACCTGGAAAGACATCGAGTGGCTGCGCGGTTTCGCACGCACGCCGATTCTGCTGAAGGGCATTCTGAACCCCGATGACGCGGACATTGCCGCGCGATCGGGTGTCGCGGGAATCATCGTGTCGAATCACGGCGCGCGCAATCTCGACACAGCACCTGCCACCATCGACGCGCTGCCCGCAGTGGTCGAACGCGTCGCCGGCCGCGTTCCCGTTTTGGTCGATGGCGGAATCCGCCGTGGAACCGACGTGCTCAAGGCGCTCGCACTGGGGGCGACGGCGGTGCAGATCGGCCGCCCGTATCTCTATGGGCTCGGCGTCGCGGGCGCCGATGGTGTGAAGCGTGTCGTCGAAATTCTGCGGAGCGAATTTGAAATGGCGATGATGCTAACTGGCCGTCCAACGCTCAGCAGCATCGATAAGAACGTCCTTTGGTAGCGGCATGTCAGACTAATAAGTCTGGCCCATGAAGAAAACCTCGCTCGATAAGAGCAAGATCAAAATCGTTCTGCTCGAAGGAGTCCACCCCAGCGCCGCGGAAGTTTTTCACGGCGACGGCTACGAGAACGTCGAGCTGCATCCCAAGTCTCTGCCCGAACCACAATTGATCAAGGCCATTCGAGACGCGCACCTGGTGGGCATCCGTTCGGCGACTGAACTGAGCGGCGAAGTGCTGCGCAGCGCGCCCAAACTGTTCGGCGTGGGTTGTTTCTGCATCGGCACGAATCAAGTGGATCTGGATGTCGCGCAGGAACTCGGCGTGCCGGTTTTCAACGCGCCGTTTTCGAACACTCGCAGCGTGGCGGAGTTGGTGATCGCGGAGATTGTGTTCCTGGCCCGCGGGATTCCGCAACGCAATGCAGCGGCGCATCGCGGTGGCTGGGATAAAACCGCCGTCGGCTCGCAGGAGGTGCGCGGGAAAACGCTGGGCATCGTCGGCTACGGGCACATCGGCACGCAGGTGGGCGTGCTCGCGGAATCACTCGGGTTGCAGGTGATTTATTACGACATCGAATCCAAACTGGCGATGGGTAACGCGCGATCGGTCGCGTCGCTCGATGCGCTGCTCGAGGCCGCCGATTTCGTTACGCTGCACGTTCCCGAAACGCCGGAGACGATGGGGATGATCGGCGCCGCGCAGCTCGCGCTGATGAAGCCGGGCGCGAAATTGATAAACGCGGCACGCGGGACGCTGGTCGATATCGATGCGCTGGTGCACGCGCTCGACTCGGGCCAAGTCGGCGGCGCGGCGATCGACGTTTTTCCTGTCGAACCGAAAGGCGCGGGTGACGAATTCGTTTCTCCGCTGCGCGGCCGCGACAACGTGCTGCTCACCCCGCACATCGGCGGCAGTACGGAAGAGGCGCAGCAGAACATCGGTGTCGAGGTCGCGGCAAAGTTGATCAAGTACAGCGACAATGGCTCCACGCTATTTGCCGTGAATTTTCCCGAAGTGTCGCTGCCGGAACATCCCGGCAAGCATCGCCTGCTGCACATTCATCGCAACGTGCCGGGCGTGCTCTCGAAGGTCAACGCCGTATTCTCCGAAGCCAAGGTGAATATCGTCGGTCAGTATCTGCAGACCAATCCGACCATCGGCTATGTGGTGACGGATTTCGAAAGCCAGCGGGACATGACGCTGGCGCTGCGCAAGCGGCTGGAACAGGTTCCCGGGACAATTCGCACGCGCGCGCTTTACTAGGTCTCGACAAAACTATGGCAGATTTTCAAACGATGTTTCGACTGGACGGACGCGTCGCGCTGGTCGCAGGCGCTGGCTCGGGCATTGGCTGTGCCGCAGCAGAAGGACTCGCCGCCGCGGGGGCGACGGTGATCTGCGTGGACCTCAACGCGGCAGGCGCGGAAGACGTCGCGGGATCCATTCGCGCACGCGGGGGTGCGGCCGAAGCGCTAGCGATGGACATCACGGATGCCGTCGCAGTTGAGCGCAAGGTCTCCCGCATCGCGGAAATGCAGGGCGGCATTCATATTCTGGTGAGCACGCCCGCTGTCAACGTGCGCAAGCGCCTGCTCGACTACACTGGCGACGAGTTCGACAGAGTTCTGCACCTCAATCTGCGCGGGACGTTCAATCTGACACAACCGGTCGCGCGCATCATGAGCGCGCAGAAGCAGGGCAGCATTATTCTGACTTCGTCGATTCGATCGGTGACGGTCGAGCCGGGGCAGGGAGTTTATGCGGCGACCAAGGCCGGCCTGGTGCAGATGGCGCGCGCGCTGGCGGCGGAACTCGGTCCAGTTGGTGTCCGCGTGAATTGCATCGCGCCTGGTGTAGTCGAGACCCCGCTCACGCAGCCGATCCGAAATCATCCCGATTGGTACAACGCGTACGCGTCGAAGAATGCTTTGAATCGTTGGGCGAGCTCGGATGAAATGGCGGGCCCGATCGTGTTCCTTGCGTCGGATGCATCGAGCTATGTGACCGGTGCGGTGTTGTTCGTCGATGGCGGTTGGACTGCGGTGGATGGTCGCTTCACGCCGCCGCTGTAGGTGGATGAAATCCACCTCAGAAGGGCAGCTTTGTGATCCGATTGCTCCAATCTGCGGCCGTAGACGCGGCCCAGGCGAGAATCAATGACTCGGCGACGGATTGAATACTCGCGTTCTGGGGAATCACGAGGAAGACGCCGGGACTCTCAACCCTCTTCAATGAGGGTTCTCAGCGCTGCCGGCATGCTTCGTTTGTCGTGAGTCACGAGGATTCGCTGGTCGGCTGCAGCCTTGCGAAGTACCGACACATCGTCCAGTCCATCGAGCTGGGAAGCGGCTGCGGTTTGGAAATCTATCGCAGTCTCCCGACGCCGCACCGCCAGTACGATGTGAAGACGCAGATCATTGTCGGCTTGAGAGCGAATCGGCAACTAGCGTTTCAACTCTTGACGAGCGCGTTGAAGCCGCGCCGCCAAGTTGGGGTTCGCCTTCGTAAGCGGCGAAACCACTTGATCGAGATCACGCTCTCCCTCGGCAATGTTCGTGTCCACCGCCTGCCGGTTGGCAAGATAGAATGCGATCGCACCGTGGATCTGTTCCAGGCTGAGTGATGGCAAGTCGTCCTGAATAGCCTCGGGCGATGCACCGTCACGATATAGGTAGACGACTGTGTCCAGCGACACACGAGCGCCGGCTACATAGTAGCCGCCGTTTCGAATCTCTACGTACTCACGCGTCATCGCCAGACTCTCTTCTTAAACTATAGCCGAGGGACATCAATCCAGCTTGTAAATCGTCAGCCCGCTGAGCAGCTTCGGATAAAAGTCAGTCGACTTCTGCGGCATCACGCCGCCTGCGAATGCGATGCGCGCCATGTCGTCGATCGGCGTCGGCTCCAGCAGAAACGCGACCTGCGCGCCGTGCTGCATCACTTCCGCGGCAGCAGCGTCGATCCCGCGAACATACTTGATGTGCCGCTCGTCGCGCACCGCTTCCTCATCGATGCCCATCAGTTCGCCGAGAATTTCCTGATGAAGGATGGGCACGTCCAACTCGCCTTCGCGACGTTTTCGCTCGAGCAGATGGATCGCGCCATTGCCCACCACGCCGATCCGCACCAGCGACGGACGTTGCGTCGCAAACTCCTGCTTCAGCCACGCGAGCGAAGCACAAGGCGCAATCTGCCAACCCGCCGTCCGAGCTTTGTCGATCAGAGCGCCCGCATCGAAACCGGCGACGTTGCGCAGCACGCGATGCGTCGCCAGAATCTTCAACCCCGGCGAGTGCATGTTGAAGAGCGTCATCACGACGTATTCCGCTGCGGGATTTTCGGCGCGATACGCGAGCGCAGTTTCATACCGATGATGTCCATCGGCGATCAGCAGCTTCTTCGGCTCCATCAGCGCCTGAATGGTATCGATGCGCGTCGCGTCGCTGATGGGCCAAACTCGATGCCGCGCGCCGTAATCATCAATCACGTCGAGCGCGGGCTGGGCCGTGGCAGCTTCGTCGAGCAGATTGTCGATCACGCTGTCCGGGTCGGGATACAGCAGGAAGAGCTGCTCAAAATGGGCTCGCGTGTGCCGCAACAATTCCAGGCGATCCTGTTTCGGACCAGTCAGCGTCTGTTCGTGCCGATAGACCACGCCTTCCGAGTACTCGTGAAGCTTGCCAAGGCAGATGAATCCCTTGCGGGTGAATCGCTCACCTGAATCGGGTGTTTCGAAATCCTGAAAGTAGGCGAAGAAGGCGGGCGCGGAATCCTGCACCAGAATCCCTTCGCGAATCCACGATTGAAAACTGGCTGCGGCGCGAGTGTAGACGTTGTCGGTCGCGCCATCCGATGCATGCCGCTCGCCCAAGATGATGCGCACCAGATTGTACGGGCTTGCCGCCAGATACTTGGCCTGCGTCTCGGGACTGATCTTGTCGTAAGGTTGCGTTACGAGCTTCGCCGGATCGCCGGCCTTAGCGCTGTAACGGAAGGGTTGGAAGGGTTTTACGGTCGCCAAGCGACAGGATAGCGCACGGTGCGGACACTGCAACCGGGCGCGGACTCACCAACGACTTGGTCAGCCATGGCGAAAAGAAATGAAACTCGTAGTTCACAATCGCGACGCTCAACATCTCGTCATCCGGCTGCTCCGCGGTCGCAGGATGAAGCTCGACTTGCACGTTGGCGCGCTTCAATCCCAGAAAGCCCGTCGTCGTTGTGTTCGGCTCGTCGGGACGATTGTAGAGGATCATGTTGGCCACCTGGTCGCCGGTGCCATCGTAAGGATGCAATGAACCCCAGCGCACGGCGCTACGCACGCGCTCCACCAGCGATTGGTGCGCGAACAGCACCTGCCCGCAATCCACCACGCCCAGCAGGATCGAGAAGAAAACCAGTAATACGAACGTGCCTTCGATCAGGCTCTGCCCACGCTGCTTCATTGCGCCTTCTCCGCAGCCTGGGGGCGACCCACATGCGGAAATTCCACTGACGGCCGCCCTTGGAACGTGAAGTTTTTGAACAGTGCTTCGACCGTATAGGATTTGATCGACACGCTCACCGCGGTGGGTGCGTCCGGTCCATTCTTGCCGTCGGCCTGTACCCAGCGAACTTCCACCTGGTCGGTAGTCAGACCCTTTAAGACCGGCACGGCGCCGGGCGCGGGCTGGGGGTTGCCGAACACGACCATGTTGCGAATGGCCGCGTTTCCTTTTTCGAGATCCTCAGGAGTGGCCGCCCGATAGGTGCGCGTGGACGCGTAGCGGCCGCCGTTGCCGACTGCCGTCACCAATTGGTTGTAGGCGTAGAAGGTGTAGCCGAACTGAAAGGTTCCGCCGAGAAACGCCACCATCACTGCCGCCGAAATGGCCAGCTCGAGCATCGCGTGACCACGCTCGCCGCGTCGTACTTTGCTTCGTTCTTTCATTCGGACAACCGTACTGGATTCGTCGCGGCGACGGAATGCGCAGGCACCGTGAACACGTCCGGCCCTCCCACGGCGCGCAGAAACGTGATCTCGACGGCATTGTTCGGCGCAGTAACGCGCGCTCGGGTCGTCGCGGCTGGATCGGTGGGATCGGTTTCCCATTTCACGCCGTCCGGACTAAACTCGACGATGACACCTTTGAATTCCTTGCTTCCGAGCTGCCAGCGCATGGGCACGCGCGCGACGGCTTCGCGTGCTTTCGTCACGCCCACTGCGGTGCCGTCCAATGACATCGCCGCCGTCAATGCTGCTGCGTCCGTGAAAATCTGCGCTTCGTTGCGGGCGATGTAGATACGCCCCAGGTCGAACGCGAGGCCGAGAACGGCGAGCAGGATCAACATCGAAACGGACATGGCGATGAGCACAAAACCACGTTGGTTTTGGCCTGACGGGCGTTGTGATTTCGAACAAGGCTTGGGTACGCGCAGCATCGCTATTCATTAATAACGGCAGGAACGGGGAGGTTCAATAGGACCGGAAGACCTTAGGATCAGGGAACCTTAGGCAGTAGCTGGGGTAGACACCTTAGCCGAGCCGGAGGCGCTGCGCATCAGAATCACGATGCCGAATATCGCAAGCGCGATCGCGATCCACTGGGTGATCGAAAATGGCAGACCGAAGGGAAGCGCCTGTTCGTGGTTGCGCGTGAACTCGATGGCGAAGCGCGCCACTGAGCTGATCACCAGGTACAGGCCGAGCACGCGCCCCGGCGGGTGTGGCTTGCCGATTCGCCAATACAAAAACGCAAAGAGCGCAAGCAATGCGAATACTTCGTAGAGCTGTGCGGGATGGAGCGGCTTATTCAGCGGCACGCCGGTAAGCGCGGCGGCTTCGGGATTCGTGAAGGTCACTGCCCAGGGTCGCGAGCATTCGGTGCCCCAGCAGCAACCCGCCGCGAAACAGCCCAGCCTGCCGATCGCGTGTCCCAGTGCGAGCCCTGGCGCGAACACGTCGGCGGTCTGCAGCCACGGTAGCTTCTGCTTGCGCACGTATAGAAACGCGGTAATGATTGCGAGGATCAGGCCGCCTTGAAAAACACCCGCGGCTTGCAGCGTGGCGAGCGAGAAAATCTTGATCTGCGGATCGTTCCAATCGAAGATGATCATCAGCAGCTTGGCGCCGATCAGTCCCGCCAGTGCGCAATACACCGCGAGGTTCGTCACCGCTTCGACGTTCATCCCGGCGCGCTTGGCGAGTCGTGTGGTGACGGCCAGCGCCAGCAGGAATCCAACCGCGACCAGGACTCCATAGGTGGGCAGGTAGAAGCTGCCGATGGAAATGAGTTTGGGGAGCAACTAACTCAAAAATACCAGACCACGGTAGGGCGGACGAACTTGCGCGACCAGGGAGTCGCGCGCGGGCCAGGGGGCCCGCCCTCCACCGCGAGACTCGATGGAGGGCCTAGGTCGTAGAATCTAGATCGCGCTGCGGCGAACGTTCACGCCGCCGTTCGTGGTCTCGACGCGAATCGTCGGCCCGCCCGACCCGAGCACGGTCGAGAGGCGCTTGCCGAGCTCGCCGCGAACCGTCATTGGCATGTCGATGTTCAATCCGCCGTTCACCGTGCCGGCCTCGAAGTTCGCCGAGTAGCGTTCCGGCATGTTGATCGTCACGCCGCCATTGCTGGTGCGCGCGTCGAGCTTAGTGCCATCCCAGCGATCACCCGTCAGATTCACGGTCAATCCGCCGTTCATGGTCTTGCCTTCCACGTCGCCGCCCAGACGGCTCAGGGTTACGCCGCCGTTCATGGTCTCGAACTCGATGCGTCCGTGAACGTCCGAGATTCCGATCCCGCCGTTATGCGCCTTGATCGAAAGATCGGCGCGCCGCGGAACGAAAATCTCGAACTGCACGTGCCACGGCTGACCCTTGTTGGTCGAAACCGGACCGCGCGCCGCGACCATTCCAGTCGACGCATCGACGAAAATCTGCGACAGGAGCGCCTTCGCACCGAGCTGATCGTCGGCCGCGGCTTCGATCTTGGTGCGGACCAGCGCGTCGGCGCGATCCCAGCCCTTCACCGTCACGCCGCCGTTCATGCCGCCGTCGACCGTTAACCGGCCGCTGAATCCGATGGTCTGTTCACGCATTTCGCACTGCGTCACCATGCGGTTTTGACTGAAATTTTTCGAATCGCAATTCAACTGCGGCGATCCGGAATCCTGGCGCTGGATCTGGCGCATGGCCGGACGGTCCTGCGCGGCGAGCGGTAACGCAACTACAGCCAGAGTGATGAGAGTAAGCTTCATAAGGCAAGGGCTCCTTTGGGTGGTGCATCAGATGGACGCCGCAGCGCCCATTCGGTTAAGTTGTGAATTGTGGATATCTTGCACCCGGTTGAACTGCGTGTGCTCGGGGCTTTGTTGGAGAAGGACATCGCTACACCCGAGTACTACCCGCTCACGCTGAATTCGTTACAGAATGCGTGCAATCAAAAATCGAGCCGCGATCCGGTGGTGAATTACGACGAAGATACGGTCGCACAGGCGCTGGATCTGCTTAAAAATAAACAGCTTGTGATGCGGGTCAGCGGGGCGGGACATCGCGTCGAAAAGTACGGCCATCGGCTTGGCGAGAAACTTAACCTGGGTCGACGCGAACTGGCGCTGCTTGCCGTGCTGATGTTGCGCGGCCCGCAAACCGTGGGTGAACTCCGCGGCCGAACGGAACGAATGCACGATTTCGCGGATTTGGAAGAGGTTGAGCACGTGCTCGACACGCTGCAGCGGCATCAGCCGGATCCGCTAGTCGCGCCCGCCGGTCGTGGGCGCTGGATGCATTTGTTCGGCGACCCGGCGGATGTTTCCGCAGCGGAGTCGGAGCATCACGCGGCGGCGCATTCAGCGCTACCGTCGCAGGGTGCGCTAGAAGCTCGAGTCGAGGCGCTGGAGCGCGAAGTCGAATTGCTAAAGCAGCAGTTCGAGGGTTTCAAGCGGCAATTCGAGTAACAACCGGCCTAGCGGACCTCCGGACTATTCTCATTTGCGCGACTTCCGGTGTTCGCGCGGATCACCATTTCCTGATTGGAGTAATAGAACTTCGTGGGTCCGGGATCGACCGGTTCGGCGCGGATGACGTAACCGGCGGGCGACGTCGTGAGTTCGAAGGAATAGCCGGATTTCTTTCCGGTGGTCAAGTTTGCTGGAATTAAGTCGGCCGCCTGTATGGAAGGCGGTCCGGAAGCGGGCGGGCCCAACTCGGCCAGGGTTGCAGCGAATCTTCCGAATTGAGCAAAGTATTGCGTCTGCGCCGTGTGAATGCTTTTGATGGTCACGATTGCTGCGGTTTCGTTCGCTCGGTTACGTTGATCGTCGACGCGTCCGCAAGCAAGCATGCAGGCGGCGGCAAGTAGAACTGCAGGCTTGGAGTGCGGCATCAGTAAAGAGTAGCAAGGCCGGCGCGGCGATTCATCCGCCTACGCATTCGCTACCATCAAAACTTATGCACGATGCCCACGCGCGCCGGCGCGTCCACGTCAAACGCGTCGACCAGTGCGCGACCGTCGACGAACTGATCCGCCACTGCTTCCCGGCGTTCGGCGGGGCGTTTCTGCGGCGCATTTACACCATCCTCGACCGCGCGATCGGCATGGGCTGCCCACTCACGCTCGCGATTTCGGGACCCGTCACGGTCTCCGGGCAGCATCAGGCGTGGCTGCTGCCGCTGCTCGAAACCGGATGGATCGCCTACCTCTCGACCACCGACGCCGTCTGCTATCACGACGGCCATCGCAGTCTCGACGCACATCGCGATCCGGTTTTCGAAGTGCCCATCTGGGGCGACGACGGCGCGCTGCGCGATGAGCGCACCATTCGCGTCACCGACATGGCGTTCGACGAAAATGTGCTGCTGGATCAGGATCGCTTCCTCACCGCTGTTCTGCAGCGTCCCGAATTTCAGCATGCGATGACCGGAACCGAGCTGCGCTTCAAGCTCGGCGCGTATTTCGCGGAACAGGAGCGTGCGAACAATGTGCCCGCCGGTTTGCTCTCGAGCTGCCACCGCATGGCGATTCCGATTTTCGTCGGCGCGCCCGGCGACGGAAGTGTGTTTCTGAATTCGATGAAGCTATGGGCCATGCGCCAAGCCGGACTGATCGAGTCTTATGCTTTCGATCTGGATCTGCATGCCGAAGTGTTCGAGGCGTGCGCGTATCATCGTTGGGGGCTGTTCGATAATCCGCCGAATGCGATCGGGACGCTGATCCTGGGCGGCGGTGTTCCGAAGAATTACAACTTGCAACCCGAGCCCGCGCTCGGACAGGTGCTGGGGATTCCCAACGTGCGCGGCTACAATTTCGACGTGCAGATCGTCACCGCCCCCGTGACCGACGGCTCGCTCTCGTCGTGCCCGCCCGCCGAAGCCGTCACCTGGGGCAAGGTCGACAAGGACAGCTACAAGCGCACGACCGAGAGCATGCAAGTCGACTACTCGATCGTGATGCCACTGCTCGTCAAAGCCCTCCTCGACAAGCGCGCCCGCCTCGAACGGCTCGACGCCGAGCTCGGACGCCCCCAACTCCTCCAACGCCATCCCGAAGCCCAAGGCTACCTGCGCCCCCGCGGCGGCTACCGCCTCTACGAGCAACGCAAGAACCTGATGG
>DASYPO010000328.1:0-14734 GCA_036006545.1 Bryobacteraceae bacterium | reverse complement strand
GATCTGCACCGCGTTGCGTCCGCACAGGCTGATAGGCGCGCGGCGGGCGCCGTCCAAATGCGGGAATTCGCGACGCGCGCAGCAGGGGCACTCAGGATCGCGCGCGGGGTCGCTGACGCGGCGGATCTCGCCCGACCAAATATCCAGCGTCGTCAGCCGGGAAGTCACGCAGTCTACGCCGCGGGCGAGAATTTTCAACGCATCGGCTACCTGCAAGGCGGCGATCGCAGTGGTAACCGGAGCCAGCACACCCTCCGTTTCACAGGTCGGCTGGGGCCCGCTGGGGGGCTCGGGATAAACGCACTTCAGGCAAGCCGTGCGGCCCGGAACGATGCTTAGCTTGAGCCCGTAACTTCCAACTGCCGCGCCGTAAATCCACGGAATTCCGAGCTTTACCGCCGCATCGTTCAGCAGATAGCGCGTTTCGAAATTGTCGGTGCCGTCGAGAATAAGGTCGACTGGTTCCAGCACGTCAAGCACGTTGGCGGGCGTGAGATCGGCGACCAGCGGTTCGATGTCGATTTGGGAGTTGATCTTCCCCAGACGGCGGGCGGCGGCCGCAGCTTTGGGGAGTCCTTCGGCGGCGTCCGCCTCGTCGAACAGGATCTGGCGCTGCAGGTTGCTCCATTCAACGAAATCGCGGTCGACCAGGCGCAGGCGGCCGACTCCCGCGCGAGCCAATAACTCGGCCTGCACCGATCCGAGCGCGCCGCACCCGATTACAACTACGCGCGCCGCGGCGATCCGTCGCTGCCCCTCCTCGCCCAGCGGCGCAAATCGCGACTGGCGGGAGTAACGCGATTCGGCGCCATGCATCATACAGAATAGGAGTCTTTTCCGCAGGTTACTGGGGCTTGCTGCGAACCAACTCACTCATGATGGTAACAGCACAGCTTACGAGACCGGCGCTATTATTGTGGGGCGTGCGTTCGCCGGTGCTGCTGCTCAGTCTAATTGTTCACGCGGCGCTCGCTCAGGATCCCGCGCCGCCCAGCATTCGCTTCGATGGCCGCACCATCACCCGGGTGGAATTCGAACCACCCGACCAGCCGCTTCCGCGCGACGAACTCGACCGGCTGATTCCGCTGCGCTCGGGCCTGCCTCTGAATGCGGAGGATGTTCGCATCGCCATTCAAAAACTGTATTCCACCGGGCGCTTTACCAATGTCGTGGTGGATGTCGAGCCGGCCGAAAACGGCGTGTCGCTGCGCATCATCACCGAGCTCGCCTGGTTCATCGGGGGGGTCACCTTCGAGGGCATTTCCGACCCTCCGAATCGCGGACAGTTGGGCACCGCTGTGAAGCTCGAGCTGGGAGCCCCGTTCGGCGAACCGGACATAAAGCAAGCCGTCGAGAATCTGCAGGAACGCTTGCGTAGTAACGGACTCTACAACGCCACCATCATCCCGCAGGTGCGCCGCGACGCCAAGACCGAAGAGGCCATGATTCATTTCAGCCTGGAGCCCGGTCCACGGGCCCGTTTCGATGGCGTGAATGTGTCTGGTAAGTTCGACGCTCCACTCAACAAAGTGATTCGCCAGACGCACTGGAGGCGCGGCATCGGACCTTTCCATTTCAATTTTCTCGGCTGGCGCCATGCGACCGAGACCCGCGTACTCTCCGGGATTCAAAGTCTGCGTCAGTATTTTCAAAAGGAGGATCACTTGCAGGCGCGCGTCACCATGGAGCGCATCGAGTATCACTCTGACACCAATCGTGTGACCCCCCACCTGGCGGTAGATATCGGGCCGGTTTTAGAGGTCCGCGTAAAGGGCGCGAAAGTTTCCACCGGCCGGTTGAAGCAGCTCATCCCGATCTATCAGGAGCGTTCCGTCGACCGCAGCCTGCTGATGGAAGGCAAGCGAAACCTGACCGAATACTTCGAAAGCCAGGGCTACTTCGACGCCGAGGTGGACTTCACGGAGGCGACCGCGACGGATGGCCACCAGTTGATTGAGTACTCGGTGGAGCGCAAAGCGCGTCACAAAGTGGCCAGCCTCGAAATCACCGGCAATAGGTTTTTCGATCGCGAGACGCTGCGCGAACGGCTCTCGGTTACCCCCGCGCAGTTTCCGCGCTTCCGCCACGGACGGTATTCGCAGAAGCTGGCGGAGCGCGATAAGACCGCGATCCGCGATCTGTATCGCTCCAATGGTTTTCGAGAGGCGCAGGTGGTAGCGAAGGTCGCCGACGACGTGAGTGGCAAGCTCGGACGCATCGCTGTGATCTACCAGGTGAAAGAAGGACCGCAGTCCTTCGTCGAAAAGCTGGATCTGGAAGGTATGGGACCCAGCGACCTGGATAATCTGAAGCCCGATCTGCAATCCACCGAGGGCCAGGCATTCAGTGAATCGAACGTCGCCGCGGACCGCGATACCATTCTCAATTACTATTTCAACAACGGCTATCCCAACGCTACTTTCGACTGGACCCAGACCCCGGCGGCTGAACCGAATCGCGTAAATCTGCAGTATAAGGTCCAGTCCGGCGAGCGCCAATACGTGCGCGGCGTGCTGGTGCGTGGCTTGTCGACAACCAACCCGGGGCTGGTGGGCAGCCGCTTCATCCTGCATGCGGGCGAGCCGATTTCGCAACGCAAGATCGCCCAAAGCCAGCAGAAACTGTACGACCTCGGGATCTTCTCCAAAGTCCAGACGGCGCTGCAGAATCCCGACGGCGCCGAAGAGAGTAAGTACGTAATCCTGCACCTGGACGAAGCCAGCCGCTACTCCTTCAGCGCCGGCTTCGGTGCCGAACTGGGCCGCATCGGCGGCGGCACCACCACCTTTGAGGATCCGGCGGGAACCACTGGGTTCAGCCCGCGCGTCTCGCTCGGAATCTCGCGCATCAATTTCCTGGGACTTGGCCACACGATTAGCTTGCAGACCCGGGTTTCGACTTTACAGCGTCGCGGCTTGCTCAGTTACGTGGCTCCGCAGTTTACCGGCAACGAGAATTTATCGCTGACCTTCTCCGCCCTGTTCGACGATTCGAGGGACGTACGTACCTTCTCCGCGAAGCGTCTGGAAGGCAGCGTGCAGCTTGCCCAGCGCCTCACCAAAGCCAATTCGATTCAGTATCGCCTCACCTTCCGGCGCGTGACCATCGACCAGAACAGCCTCAAAATCTCCCCCGGCCTGATCCCGATTCTCTCTTCGCCCGTCCGCGTGGGCTTGGCCGCCGTCTCCTTCATTCAGGATCGTCGCGACGATCCGGTCAATTCCCACCGTGGAATTTACAATACGATCGACCTGGGCATCGCACTGCGCGCGCTCGGATCGGAGACCGAGTTCACGCGGGTGCTGCTGCGTAACTCGACCTACCATCCACTCACCAAAACTCTGGTGCTCGCCCGCTCCCTGCAGTTTGGATACATCCAGCGCTTCGGCGGGCGGCCCGACATACCGCTAGCCGAGCGATTCTTCTCCGGCGGCTCCACCTCCAATCGCGCCTTTCCCGATAATCAGGCCGGGCCGCGCGACCTTGACACCGGATTCCCGCTGGGTGGAACCGCGCTCTTGTTCCATTCGACCGAACTGCGCTTCCCCCTGATCGGCGACAACCTGGGCGGGGTGCTGTTTCACGACATGGGCAACGTCTATTCGGACGTGGGCAATATCAGCTTCCGTTATAACCAGCGTGGCCTCCAGGACTTCGATTACATGGTGCACGACACTGGTTTCGGAATTCGCTACAACACCCCCGTCGGGCCCATTCGCGCGGATTTCGGCCTGGGTCTCAATTCACCGCGCTTCTTTGGATTTCAAGGAACCCGCGACGAACTGCTGGCCGGCCAGGGAAAGCTGGTGAATCAGCGCATCAACGTTTTCCAGTTTCACTTCTCCTTGGGGCAGACGTTTTGAAAAACACAGCCGTAGATCGACGCAAATGCACGCCGATAACGCGGCTTGTCCGACCTTGCTTTGGCAGGTCAGTTCCCCTTTTTTTTGGAAAGAACGTTTTCAGAATTGCGTTGGTTTTGATCTGCGTTTATCTTCGTCCATCTGCGGCTGAGACTCTGGATCGCATCGCCGTGACCGTCGGCACGCAGGTGATCACCGAAAGCGAAGTGCTGCGCGAAATCCGCGTGGCCGCGTTTCTCGATCACAAGACCCCCGATTTCAGGCCCGAGTCGAAACGCAAAGCCGCCGACCGCTTGGTGGATCAGAATCTCATCCTGCAGGAAGCTGCAGTGAGCCATCTGCCGCTGCCCAGCGGCGAGGTCGTACAGAGTCTGCTGGATCACACCAAGGAAGAGTACGGTGCCGATTACGGCCCTGCGCTCAAGCGTTGTTTCCTCACCGAGCAGGACTTAGTCGACCAATTGCTTCAGGGACTCCGTACCATCCGCTTCACCGAAATGCGCTTCCGTCCCGAAGTCCTCCTCTCCAACGACGAATTGACCGACTACTACAACAACACGCTGCTCGCGAAATGGAAACAGGAAAACCGCTCGCCGATTCCTTCTTTTGAGGATAGTCGCGCCACCGTGGAACGCCTGCTTACCGACGAGCGCATGATGCAATCGCTGGATCGCTGGCTCGGTGCATCGCGCACCGAGCGCCGCATTCTGTATCGAGAGGATGTGTTCAGGTGAGCCGCCGCGTCCGCATTTGGCTGCGCATTGCATTAGGGCTCGCCGCCCTGCTCGTGCTGGCTGCGATCACCGGCGTGCTGATCCTCCGCAGCGATTGGTTCCGCGATTCGGTTCGACGCCGCATCATCACCGAAATCGAAACCGCCACCGGCGGACGCGCGGAGATCGGAAGTTTTGACTTCGACTGGAGCGGCTTGACTGCAACCATCCGGCCCCTGGTGCTGCACGGCAAGGAAGGGCCCGGCGAGCCGCCGCTGCTGCGCGTCGAATCCGCGCAAGTCGTGCTGCGCATCATTTCCGCGCTGCGTCGCAAGGTGGACCTGACCGCGATTCGCATCAACGGATTATCCGGACGCGTCGTGGTGTATCCCGACGGTTCGACCAATTTCCCCGTGCCGCACGGGCGAACGCCCAGCGGAAAGCCCTGGGCCGAGGAATTGATCGATCTCGCGGTCGGCCAGTACGAGATCACCAACGGTTCGTTCGAATACGACGGCCGTAACGTCCCCATCAACGTCCGCGGCCGCGAACTGCGCCTGAAATTGACCTTCGATCGTGTCGCCCAGCGCTACCTGGGCGAGCTCTCATCCGAGCGCACCCACATCGAAGGACCGGGCTCGATGGCTCCGCTCTCGGTAGACGCATCCGCGAAATTCGCGATCGAAAAAGCCCGCATCGTGCTCGACCAGGTCCGCTTCGCGACCAAAGAATCGCACGCCGAAATCTCGGGTGTGTTGGACGACGTGATGTCGCCGCATGGCGTCCTGGCAGTCAAAGCCACCGGCTCCGCCCGCGAAATCGCCGGCTGGTTTCGTGCGCCGGGCGGGCCGCAGGGCGAGGTCACGCTGGATGGCCAAGCCACCATCGCGTTTGGAAAAACCTTCGAGTATCGAATCACGGGACGCGTGAATGGTCATCGACTGGCGTACTCCAGCGGGCGCTTGCACGTCAAGAACGCGGTCGCCCGCGCGGAGGTCCTTTTCACGCCGGGGAGTCTGACGCTGACCAAGCTCGACCTGAACGCGCTCGGCTCGAACGTGAAGGGGCAGGCAACGCTCACGCAGTGGCGCGATTTTCACGTGAGTGGCGAGATTTCCGGATTGAGTATCCGTCAGGCGGCGAACGTCGGCACCGACCGCGCCATCGCCTGGAACGGAATCCTCGCGGGTCCATTCGACCTGCGCGGCGCGCTGGGACAGTACACCACCACGGTTCAAGCCAACTTGGCGATCACGCCGGTTGCCGAGGGCACCCCCCTCCAGGGGCACATCGATATCGCTTGGGACCAAAAAGCCGGGCTGGTTCGCCTCGGTCATTCCTGGGCCGCGACTCCGGCCACGCGCGTCGATGTGAGCGGAACGCTCGGCCAGTCGCTCGAAGTCCTCGCGCAGTCCACCGATCTCAACGACGTTCTCCCGGCGCTGGCCATGGCCGGTGCGAATCCGCCCCAAGAGTTTCCCGTCAAATTGCAGAACGGCCGCGCGACGGCTAGCGGAGTGGTCACAGGGCCGCTCACGAATGCACGCTTCACCGGCCAGACCGCGGTGACCAACGCAGTGTATGACGGGCACCTGATTCCGAGCTTCACCGGCAGCGTCACCGCGGATTCGCGTGAGATTCGCGTCGACAAACTGGTGCTCGACCGCGGCGCGACCCGGGTCGAGGGACAGCTCGTCCTAACCGCCCGCAACGGGGCCTTCGAAGACGCGGGCATCGCCGGGCAACTCACCCTGCGCAATGCATCCGTGGCGGAACTGACCAAAGAGTTCCAGGCGGGAGTCGAAGTGGCCGGGACGGCGTCCGGCACGTTTCGCATCGCCGGAACGCTGCGCAAGCCCGAGGCTCAAGGAACGCTACAGGTGGACAAGCCCGTCGGATTCGGCGAACAGATCGACCGCTTGACCGCAACGCTCCGCTACACGGCGAATGAATTGGACGTGACCGCAGCCGACGCGACCGCCGGCACCGGCAAACTTCATTTCATCGCAAACTACAAGCATGCCGAAAACGATTGGAAGAACGGCAGCCTCAAGTTCGATCTTTCGGTAGACGGTCTCAACATGTCGCGCGTCGCGACACTAGTCAAAGAAGTGCCCACCGTGGATGCTCGCGTCAGTGGCAAGCTCGCGGGCGTCGTCAAGATCGTGAAAGGCGAAATCGCACCGGAGGCTGTGAACGGCGACCTCAATGCCACCGGCCTCACCTACGACAAGCGGCCCGTGGGCGATGCAACCGCCAAAATCGAAACCCAGGGCAACGATCTCAAGGTTCGGGCCACGGCGCGGGTGCGCGGCGTCACGCTGAACGGCGAAGGCAACTGGAAGCTGGAAGGCGACGACCCGGGCTCCGGAAGTGTGGTCATTCCTCGCATCAATCTCGCCACCATCAACGAATTACGCAACCTGTTTGTGCCGCCTTCGGACGAGCAATCCGAGCTGCCCTTCGAAGGCTATCTGGAAGGCAGCGCAAAAATAACGCTGGCCCTGCGTAAGCCCGCCGACTTTCGCGCGGAAGTGACGCTCGCAAAACTCCAGGTGAACGCCAAGGCCAATCAAGCGCTGCGCCTCGGCGTGCAACCGCAGGACGTGGTGCTGACCAATGAGAAACCGGTTACCATCGAACTCACCTCCAAAGGCGCGCGCGTCACGGCAGCGCAGTTCACCGGCCGCGATACCAGCATCGAAGTCTCCGGCGGCGTGGGGTTCGGCGAAAAATCTTCGGCGGATCTGAATGTGCGCGGCGCCGTGAATCTGGTCATTCTTCAGTTATTCAATCCCGCCCTGCTGGCGCGCGGAAATGCCGCGGTGATGGCGCAGGTGCGCGGCTCCATCGTCGATCCGCTGGTTTCCGGAAGGATGGAGCTGCAGAATGCCTCGCTGTATCTCGGCGATCTGCCCAACGGCATTGACAAAGCCAACGGCGTTGTTCTGTTCGACCGCAATCGCGCCACCATCGAGCGGCTCACCGCGGAAACCGGCGGCGGCATCGTGAAACTCTCTGGGTTTCTCGAGTTTGGTTCGACGCTGGTGTACCGGCTTCAGGCGGACGCCACGCAGGTGCGCGTGCGCTACCCCGAGGACGTCAGCACCACCTTCAACGCAGTGTTGAGCTTGAACGGAACCTCCGATAACAGCACGCTCTCGGGCAGCGTCACCGTTATTCGCTCCTCCTTCACGCCGCGTGCCGACTTGGGCCAGATTCTCTCGCAAGCCTCCAAGCCCGCCGTGGCCGCCGCATCCCCTGACGATTATCTGGCCGGAATGAAACTTGCAGTGCGCATCGAAACCAGTCCCAACTTCGAATTTGAGACCGCGCTCACGCGCGATCTGCATGCCGATGCGGATCTGCGGCTGCGCGGCACTGCGGTTCGTCCGGTGCTGCTCGGAACCGTCTCCATTAACCAGGGCGAGGTCCAGATGTTCGGGAACAAGTACACCGTGAATCGCGGTGAGATTCGCTTCCTGAATCCCGTGAAGCTGGAGCCCACCTTCGATATGGACCTGGAAACCAAAGCGCGCGGCATTGTCGTGAACATCTCGTTTTCGGGGACCGCGCAAAAACTCAATGTGAACTACAGTTCGGATCCCCCGCTGCAATCGCGCGAGATTATCGCGCTGCTCGCCACCGGCCGCGATCCCAAGGCCAGCGCCGGGCTCGCCTCCAGCCAGGTTACCGGCGGCGGATTAACCGAGGTCGGAAACGGACTGCTCGGCCAGGCCGTTGCCCAGCAGCTTTCGAGTCGCGTGCAGCGCTTCTTCGGAGCCAGCCGCGTGAAAATCGATCCGCAGTTGGGCGGCGTCGAAAATCTCCCGCAAGCCCGCCTGACCATCGAACAGCAGGTCTCAAAAGACATCACGCTGACTTACATCACGAATCTCAATCGCACCCAGGAACAACTGGTGCGCATCGAGTACGATTTCAGCAAGACCTGGTCGGCAGTGGCGGTGCGCGAAGGCAACGGCCTCTTCGGTATCGACTTCCAGTATCGTAAAAGATTCAAGTGAACCAACTGGACCCTGCCCGCCTCGAACTTTCCAGCGAGGAAATGCGGGCGCTCGGATATCGCGTAGTCGATCTTCTCGCCGACCATTTTTCCGCGCTCCGCGACAAGCCGGTGGGTGTCAAGGGCGATCCCGCGGTGCTGCGTCCCCTGCTGCTTGAGTCTCCGCCTGCAGCGCCCGTCCCTTCCGCGGAGATTCTGGCGCGACTGGAACGTGACGTCTTCTCCCACCTTATGAACATCGGGCATCCGCGCTTCTTCGCGTTTGTGCCGGGGCCTTCGAACTTCGTGGGCGCCATGGCGGATGCCCTGGCGTCGGGCTTCAACGTATTCAACGGATCCTGGCTGGGCGGATCGGGCGCCGCCGCTCTGGAGTTGTGCGTCGTCGACTGGCTAAGGCAATGGTGCGGATTTCCGGAAGCAGCGGGCGGGTTGTTTGTAAGCGGCGGTTCCATGGCGAACCTGACGGCGCTCGCGGCGGCACGGCACGCGCGCCTGAACGACCAAACCGCGGGCGCGGTGGTGTATTACTCCGACCAGACGCACTCATCTGTGGATCGTGCGCTACGCGTGATCGGATTCGCGCCAGCGCAGATCCGTAAGATCGCCTCCGATGCGGAGTTTCAACTGCCGCTCGACGCGTTGTCGCGCGCAGTCGAGCAGGACCGAGCCGCGGGACTTCGCCCCTTTGCGGTGATCGCTAACGCCGGCACCACTAGCACCGGCGCGATCGATCCCCTGCGCCAGATCGCCGCATTCTGCCAGGCCAACGATCTGTGGATGCACGTCGACGGCGCCTACGGCGCGGCGACTGCGGTATGCGACCGCGGCCGAAAACTGCTGGACGGTCTGGAACTGGCGGATTCGCTCTCCTTCGATCCGCACAAGTGGCTGTTTCAGCCGATCGAGTGCGGTTGCGTGCTGTTGCGCGACGCGGGCATTCTCAAAGCGGCGTATCGCATCATGCCCGAGTATCTGGCCGATGTGCACCGCAACCTGACGGAAGTGAATCCGTGCGATTACGGCATTCAGTTGACGCGCGGATTTCGAGCGCTGAAGCTGTGGATGTCGATTCAATATTTCGGTCTGGACGCGTTTCGCGCAGCCGTGGAACGTGGGTTCGTACTGGCCGAACTTGCCGAAGCCAAGCTGCGCAGCATGTCGCGCTGGGAAATCGTGACGCCCGCGCAGATGGGCATCGTCAGCTTTCGACGTCGCGGCGCGGACGAGGCGTTTTATCGGACCCTCCACGATGCCATGCTCCGCGACGGCTTCGCGCTCGCGACGTCAACTGTGTTGAACGGTCGGACCGCATTGCGGCTGTGCACCATCAACCCGCGGACGACCGAAGCGGATATCGAACAAACGTTGGACTGGCTCGACGCCTTGGGTTCTTAGGTGGGGACCTAAAACCGCCTTGCACATGTACTTGATGTTGGACTTTAAACATCACCAGATTGGGTTCGCCTCGTGACGCGGGCTTTAGCCCGCAGCGCCGGCTTTAGCCGGCGTCCCCGGTTTTTCTATCCCCAAACCCCTAAGCCTTGTACATGTACTTGATGTTGGACTTTAAACATCACCAGATTGGGTTCGCCTCGTGGCGCGGGCTTTAGCCCGCAGCGTCGGCTTTAGCCGGCGTCCCCGGTTTTTCTATCCCCAAACACCTAAGCCTTGTACATGTACTTGATGTTGGACTTGAACACCAGCAGATTGGGTTCGCCTTCGCGATTCACCTTCAGGCAACCTTTGTCGTACCACTCGATAATGCCCTTCAAAACCTCGCCATCCTTGAGCACGATGGTCATCGAGGTCTTGGACTGCATCTGCTTCAAATAATAGAAGTTCTCAGCGTTGGTCTGATCCGGAGGAGTGATCTTCTTAGGGGCAGGGCTGTCCTTACGGACGGGCACCCTTTGCTCCTTTATCTCGGTCAAAGATGGCCGGATGAGTCTGCGATTTGCGGGGTCCACTACGGCTCCTTCTCGCGGTATGAATAAGGATGGAAATGAAGAATCTTGTACTTTGATAACACAGCGCTACACGGAGCGCAAACTTACGGCCAGAGCGTCCAGCGAGATGCTTTTCTGGATGTTTCTGCGGACTAGAGTCATCAGCTCATCGACGCGCCCGACCGCGGCGCGCACCCAATCGAAGGACACTTTTCGCGAGATGCGGGTCAGCTCACCGCGCAGATCCGGGTTGCGGATGCGTTCCTCGCCGCTGGAAAGCAATAGGACGTCTTCAAGCAGAATGTAGAGAACATCGAGATACGAATCCAACTTTTCGGAGCGTCGTGCGGCGATCGAATCGGAATGCTTCAGCCAGGCCCCGAACTGCTCGACCCCGCTCGCGACCTGCACCAGCGCAAGCATCGCCTCGCGGCGGCGGTCGTAAATCTCAAGATCGAGCGAAACGGCAAGGCCGGGTGCACCCTGCGCCAGCGTGAGACGCCGCTCGGATCGATCCAGGTCGCGCGCGCCAATGAACGCGCGCATCTCTTCTTCACCGAGGCGCGACAAACGCAGCGGCACGCACCGTGAACGAATGGTCGGCAGCAAATCGTACGGATTTCGAGCCGTGAGGATCAGAAGAAGATGTGGCGGCGGCTCTTCCAGCGTCTTGAGTAGAGAATTCGCAGCCTGCTCATTGGCGCGATCGATCGCGTCTATCAGAAAAACGCGCCAGGCGCCGCGCAGCGGCTTCAGCGGCGCGCGATCCTTCAGCAGCCGCATCTGCTGGATGGTGATCTGGCGCAGCGGCCCGTCCGGCGCAAACGTGACGAAATCGGGATGCGACGAGAACAGCAACGGATCTTCGTTGCGCTTATCGGCCGTCCATTTTTCGCGCTCGGCGATGAGCTCGGCATTGGCTTCCAGGCTCAGATCGTCCTGCTCGATTTTATGGGTGGCGTCGCCAAGAAGCGTCGCCGCGAACCGGCGCGCGAGCGTTGCCTTGCCGATGCCTTCGGGCCCGGAAAGGAGCAGCGTTTGAGGAATCCGCTCGCCGCGGATCATTTCTGTTAGAGTTTCCGTGGCGGCCCGGTTGCCGAAGAAGTCCTGCACGTGTCCAAGCTAGCACGCGTCGGAATAGAATGAGCAGTAACAGGATGTGATCTTCGACATGATACGGTTCTCTTGGTTCGCAGTTCTCTTGACCGTCGCGCTGGCGTCCGCGCAGCCGCGTACGCCGGTGATCGTCGAGCTGTTCACCTCCGAAGGCTGCTCGAGTTGCCCGCCCGCGGATCGATTACTGGCGCATCTGGAAAAGGAACAGCCCATTTCAGGCGTGCAGGTGATCGCGCTGGGCGAACACGTCGACTACTGGAATGAGCTCGGGTGGCCGGATCGTTTCGCGTCGCACGCGTACACGGGGCGCCAGCAGGATTACGGGCGCAGGTTCACGATCGAGAGCGTTTATACGCCGCAAATGGTGGTGAACGGCCAGGCGCAGTTTACCGGTGGCGACGTCGAGCGCGCAACGCGCGAGATTCGCAAGGCAGCGGAAAGCCCGCGCGCGCGAGTCGAAATGTGGATGCAGTCGAATGATACGGTGCATCTCAATGTGGAGGCGCTGCCGCACGGAACGCGCGAAGCCGATGTGATTCTGGCGGTGACCGAAACGAGCCTTGAAACCGACGTCAAGCGCGGTGAGAATCAGGGGCGTGTGCTGCGCCACGCGGGCGTGGTGCGAAGCTTGACCAACCTCGCGCGGATCGACACAAAAAAGGCGGGCGCATACACCGCGGACGCGCGCGTGACGATCGCACCCGAATGGAAGCGTCCAAACGTGACCGTGGTGATTTTCGTCCAGGACCGGTCCAGCGGAAAAATCATCGGCGCGGCAACCGCCAAGCCGATGTAGGCGCTAGACTGTCGCCATGGCCGACTCTTTTCCCGGGGTTTTTGACGAACTGAAGAAGCTCTTTCGTAAGCAGGCGCCCAAACTCTTCGCCAAGGTTGACAAGCCGGACAACTACTATCTTGAGTCGAAGACACCCACATTTCGTGACCGGCCGATGTATTTTGGCGGCGTGCGGATCGGAAAATCGTACGTGAGCTTTTACCTGATGTCGGTTTATGGATCAACGGTTTCGCCTGAGTTAAATAAACGAAGGCAGGGAAAAGCCTGCTTCAACTTCAAGAAAGTGGAGCCGGAACTCTTCGCGGAACTGCAAAAGCTCGTGGACGCCGGTTACAAAGATTTCAAGCAGCGCAAATGGCTCTAAACTACGGCTTTCTGCTATTCTTGGCTTGCGCCTTTGACTAAGAACGCCGTCCGCTAATTCTTCGCAACTCTCGCCCGTCGGCTGCGGCTGGAAGTGTGCCCGCCGCCGTCTTTTCCCAAGAATCACAAAAGTCTTTCAGGAGAAATCCATTGAAACAAGAATGGTTTGAGACGTTTTTTCGGGGCGTCGCGGTGGAGCTGTGGAGTCGCGTTCTGCCATCAGCGGTGACCGAAGCCGAGGTGGCTTTTCTCGAGCAGGAATTGGCGCCGCCGGTGGGCGGCCGCATCCTCGACGTGCCGTGTGGGCACGGGCGGCATTCGATCGAGTTGGTAAAGCATGGGTTTCGAATTACCGGTGTCGACTTGTCGGAGGATTGTCTGGCCGTCGCGCAAAAGTCGGCTCCGCAACTCGACTGGCGTAGCGGCGACATGCGCTCCTTGGAGCTGGAACCCGCGACGTACGACGGCGCGTTCTGCTTCGGCAACAGTTTCGGCTATTTGGATCACGCGGGCGCGGCCGCGTTCCTACGCGGCGTCGCGCGGGCGCTGAAACCGGGCGCGAGGTTCGTTATCGACACGGGAACAGTCGCCGAGTCGATTCTGCCCGCCATGCTCAAGACGCGCTGGCATCGCGCGGGTGACATTTTCATGCTGAGTGAAAATCGTTACGTCGCCGAAGAGAGCCGTCTTGATATCGATTACACGTTCATCCAGGGCGGTAGGGTCGAGACGCGCGCGTCGTCGAGCTACGTGATCACCGTCGCGGAGCTGCGCCGCCTCTTTCGCGACGCGGGCTTCGAGGTGACCGGGATGTACGGGTCGGTGACACGCGAACCGTATCAGTTGGGCTCGCCGCGGATGATGATGGTCGGTCGGCGGGCGTGATCAATGGTGTTATCATAGAACTGCTACGTGATAACATGATTCGCACCCAGATCAGCCTCGACAAACTGGAGTACGAACTCGCGCGCCGGGAAGCCAAAGCGATTGGAATATCCGTGGCCGAGTTCGTACGCCGGGCCGTACGCAGCCATCTCCCGGCTCGTGGGCAGGCGCCGTGGATGCGCTACGCGGGTTTCGTCGAGTCCGGAGATCCTAACTCCAGCCAGTCGATTGACGACCTAGTCTATGGCTCAAAGGACTGAGCGTGGTCCGCGGCGGCTGAAGGGTTCGAGCGAAGCCTATGTCGATACATCCGCACTGATCGCCTTTCTGGACCGATCGGACAGTCATCATCCACTGTTCCGACGGCTATTCGCAGCGCCGCCGGCCTTGATCGCCTCCGCGCTGGTGATCGCCGAAGGACATGGCTGGTTTCTCAAGCGCTACGATGAGCATCGCGCTATTCAGTTCCTGAACTTTGTGGCTGAGCTTCGGATTCTGCGCGTTGAGTCGTTCGACGCGAGCGCTTTGAAATCGTCCACAAGAGTGGTTCAGCGGTTCGCCGACCAGCGCCTGACGTTGGCCGACGCACACGGGTTGGTAATCATGTTGGAGCGACGAGTTGAAACCTGCTGGTCCACCGATCGACATCTCGGACTAACGGGTGTCGAGCTAGTGATCAGCCGCTAGAAGGGAACGTCGTCGTCACTCACGCCGTCGTTCATCGGCGGAGCCGCCTGTGCTGGGGCGGAGCGTGGGCGCGGGGCGCTGCGCATCGGTTCCTGAGAGAAGCCTTCGTCGGGCGGGCCGCCCTCGCCGCGACCACCGAGCAGGATTACTTCGTCGGCGACCACGTCCGTGGCCCAGACTTTCTTGCCATCCTTATCGTCGTAACTGCGCGTCTGCAGTCGACCCTCGACGAATACCTGTTTGCCTTTGGTGAGATACGGCGCCACATTTTCGCCGCGCCACAGGACCACGTTGGTCCAGTTGGTTTCTTCCTTCCACTCGCCCGTCTGCTGATCTTTCCA
>DASYPO010000327.1:0-5571 GCA_036006545.1 Bryobacteraceae bacterium | reverse complement strand
ACCTACTTCAATACCGGCCTGCCACTGACCGTGACGACGACCGGAACCGATTTCGCCGCGCTGGGGATTCTCGGTTCGAGCCAAGCCGGCTTCCGTCCGGACAACGTTTGCGATCCTACGCAGGGCTTCACGCAGACTCGCTTCCAGTACTTCAACACTGGATGCTTCCAGAACATTCCGAGCACCGACCATAGGCTGGGTACTTCCGGCCGCAGCGTAGTGCGCGGACCTGGATTGGAGAAAGTTGACATGTCGGTGGCCAAGAACCTGACGTTCGGCCCGGAAGGGCGCTTCAGGTTCCAATTGCGCGGCGAGGCCACCAACGCGTTCAATCACACGAATCCTGCTGGCTTGGCGGTGGCGCTTTCCACGCCGTCGACGTTTGGCACGATTACGTCGTATCGCAGTGCTCGCGTCTTCCAGTTGGGCGCGAAGTTTTACTTCTAAGTTTGAATTGCGCACAACGGACCGCGCCCGCGATGCAACGCTTGAGAAACCCGGAAAGGTGTTCCGTCGCGGGCCGCGGCCTGTGCGCTTCGATCGGCTAAGCTAGTTCACATGACGCGCAGGCCACGCTACTCAACGGTCTGCGCGTCATTTGTTTTTGTGCTCGGCGCATCCTTGCAGGCGCAGGATCTGGGCGACCTCAAGATAGATCGAATCGCCGTCAACATGCGTTATACCGAAGGTCCCGCGTGGTCGCCGGAGGGATTTCTGCTGTTCGGCGATACGGTGACAAATCAGCTCCACAAATTCGTCGCCGGGAAAGGTATCTCCGATTTCGGCGATCGACCCGGCGGCCCGATGGGCATGGCGTACGATGCGCAGGGTCGTCTGTACACCTGCGAGTTTCGTGGACGGCGCGTGACGCGCGTCGACAAGAAGGGTAAGAACGAGATCGTCGCCGAACGTTTCGAAGGCAAGCGCTTCAACGCGCCTAACGACATCGTGATCCGGCGCGACGGGCACCTGTGGTTCACAGATCCCGCTTTCGGAAATCAGCAGGACAGCCGCGAACTCGATTTCTACGGTGTCTTTCACGTATCACCTAAGGGCGAGATCGAAGCGATCGCGCGGTTGAAAACGCGTCCCAACGGAATCGCACTGGCACCCGCCGGAAAGATTCTTTACGTCGCCGACGCGGATGAGCGGCTGATTCGCGCTTGGGATATCGATAAGAACGGCGCGGCTTCGAATGCGCGCGTATTCGTCGAAAAAATCACCGGCGTGCCGGGCGGCGTGCGGACCGATGAGAAGGGCAATGTCTATGTTGCCGGAAAATACGTGTACATTTATTCGCCGCAGGGCGAATTCATCCGCAAAATCGAGATGGGAGAAACGCCCAGCAATTTGTGTTTCGGCGACGCGGATCTGGAGACGCTGTACATCACCGCGCAGACCTCGGTGTACCGCTTGCGGATGGGCGTGAAGGGCGCGAGCTACTAATGGGGAGCGGTCCCCCTGGTGGCGCAAAGATGCCGGACCAGGGGGTCCGGCGCGGACGCGGGCGTCCGCCCTCCATCCGAATTACTCCAAAACTCCCACCCTTGGGGGGCGGTCCCCCTGGACCGCGCGCGACCCCCCGGTCGCGCAAAAACGCCAGCCGGCGCTATCCCAAGCATCCGCTGCTGGGCGTCGGTGCACTGATTTTCCGGCGCGGATCGATATTGTTAGTGGAGCGCGGACGCGAACCGCTTAAAGGCTACTGGTCGCTGCCGGGCGGATTGGTAGAAGCAGGAGAGCGTCTCGAAGCCGCGCTCGAGCGCGAGCTACTTGAAGAAACCGGACTGCGCGTCAAGTGCGTCCAACAATTCGAAATCTTCGAGCGCATCATGCTGGATGCGCGCAAGCGACCCGAGTATCACTACGTGCTGGTCGACTACCTGTGTAAAGTTGTGGGAGGGGAGTTGCTCGCCGGCGACGACGTGGCCGTAGCGCGTTGGATTCCGCGCTCCGCTTTGCCCGGCCTAAAGATGACCGAGGGCACGCTTGACGTCATCAAACGCGCATATCAGGATGTTCGCCGAACCCGTTCTTGAATTCGAAGCTTTGCGGGCGCTGGTGGGGCGCTACGTGTCGAGCGAACTGGGCCGCGCCGAATTGGCCGAGGTCGCGCCCGGAACGGATCGTTCGGCGATCGAGCACGCACTGGCCGACGCAGCCGAGGCGATCGAATATCTGCGCACAGCGTCGCAACCGCAAACCGCCGCGCGCGGAGCCGCGATCCGCATCCGTTTCGGCGACGTAGGCGATCCGGCGGAGGCTCTGGCACGGCTGCGAATCGAGGGCGCGACGCTCGAAGCCGCGGAGGTCTTCGAGCTGGCTCGGTTGCTCGATCTCGCGGCCGAAGCGCGCTCGATTCTGCTCTCGGCACGCGAACGCTACCCGCGCCTGGCCATGCACGCGGTTACCATCGCCGATCTGCGCGAGCTGGCGGCGGAGCTGCGTGGCAAGATTCTACCGGACGGGTCGCTGGCCGATCACGCGAGCGTCGCATTGGGTCGGCTGCGTCGCGACGTCGAGCGGCAGCGCCGCTTGATAGAAGAATCGCTGCAACGTTTTCTGCGCGCGCATCAAGCGGACGGAACACTGCAGGAAGAATTCGTCACCATCCGCAACGATCGCTTCGTAGTGCCGGTGGTCACTGGACGCGAACGTCGCGTGGAGGGCGTGATTCATGGCGCGAGCGGAAGCGGTCACACGCTTTTCGTCGAGCCGCTGGACACCATCGAGCTGAATAACGAGCTGGTGCGGCTGCACGAAGAGGAGTTGCGCGAAGTGCATCGCATCCTGCGCGAGTTTACGTCGCGGCTGCGCGAGCACGCGCTCGTGATCGCGAACACCGCGCGGGCACTGGCGCGACTGGATCTGATCTTCGCGAAGGCGCAGTTCGCGCTCGATTTTCGCTGTTCCGTGCCGCGGCTAAGCCCGCCGGGCGCACGGCGAATGAGTCTGGTCGAAGCTCGGCATCCGTTGCTCGAAGATATTCTGCGCGGACATCGCAAGAGCGTGGTGCCGACCACTCTCGAATTGGACCAGGAGCAGCGCACGCTGCTTATAAGTGGTCCCAACACGGGCGGAAAAACAGTATCGCTCAAGACCGCAGGACTACTGGCGCTGATGACGCAGGCGGGGCTGCCGGTTCCTGCGAAGGAAGCCGAGTTCCCGATCTTCGACCAGGTACTGGCCGACATCGGCGATCACCAATCGCTGGCGGAGAGTCTCAGTACGTTTTCGGGGCACATCGCCGCCATTCGCAGCATGCTCGAAAACGCGACCGGAGATTCGCTGGTGCTGATCGACGAATTGGGACGCGCCACCGATCCCGAAGAGGGCGGGGCGTTGGGCGTGGTGGTTCTCGACGCCCTGCGCCGCGCGGGTGCGTTCACGCTGGCATCGACGCACCTCGCCGCCATGAAAGTCTACGGATCGTCGACCGCGGGCGTGCGCAACGGATCCATGGGTTTCGACGAACAGACGCTGGAGCCGACCTATGTATTGCGCTTAGGTGCGCCCGGGAAATCGGCAGGCTTGGACATCGCGGGCCGTCTGGGACTCGATCCTGCGCTGATCGAGGCGGCGCGCGGGCGCATGACGACGGCCGCTCGTGACATGGCGAACGTGCTCTCCGTGCTTCAGGAAAAATCGGACGCGCTGGATCGGGAGCGCGCGGAAATCGCCGCCCGAAGCGCTGCCATCGAAACCCGGGAGCGTACGCTCGAAGAATCGTGGGAGAAGAAGTACGCCGCGAAGATCCGTGAGATGGAACAGCGTGCTGCGGCACTATCGGAGCAATTCGAGAAGCAGGCGCGGGAGACTATCGACGAACTAAGTCAAAAAGCGCGCGCGAAAATCGCGAAGACGCGCCGCGAATACCAGGAAGCCGTGGAATCGCTGGCGCCCGCTCCGGTTCGCGCGCCTGGTGCGCCACCGCCCGCCAGTCTCGAAGAAGGCGCACGGGTGCGCTTGAAAGGTGTGCGTCAGATCGCCACGGTTCGTCGCGTGGCAGGGGAAATGGTCGACGTCGAAGCTGGATTCCTCAAGATGCGCGTGTCGCGAACGGATATCGAAGAAGTTCTACCGGCCGCGGCCGGACCGGAAGCCAAGCGAGCGGTGACCTATCGGCAGACTGCCGATTTCGATCAGTCCTATCGCGAGATCAACCTGATCGGACAGCGAGCCGAACAGGCTTGTGAGCAGGTCGACAAGCTGCTAGACAGTGCGGCGCTGGCGCAGGTGGAACGCGTGCGCATCGTGCACGGCCACGGCATGGGAATTCTGAAACGCGCGGTTGCCGATCTGTTGAAGGACCATCCGCACGTCGCGAAATTCTACGCCGCCGGCCCCGAGGAGGGCGGTGCGGGCGCGACGATTGTGGAGCTGAAAACGTAGAGGCCAACATGAATGTTGAATGGGTCCGCACGCATTGCGTGTCCTTCCCGCATGCCACCGAGCAAGTCCAGTGGGGCAACGATCTCGTGTTCAAAATCGGCGGAAAGATGTTCGCCGTGACGCCGCTGGCCGATGCTCTGGCCGCGAAGGCCGATACGTCGGTGTTGCTGTCGTTCAAGTGCACGCCCGACGATTTCGCGGAATTGATCGAGCGCCCGGGTGTGATTCCGGCGCCTTACCTGGCGCGCGCAAAGTGGGTCGGGTTGGAAACGCTCAATGCGCTGCCGCGCGCCGACATCAAGCGTTTACTGCGGCAGTCTTACGATTTAGTGCTCGCGACGCTCACGAAGAAAATGCAAGCTGAGCTGGCGAAGCCCGCAAAACGCAAGTAGCTTTATTGGCCGCCGGCGCTGGGATTGTCGCGATACTTCAACGGCGGTTTCTGGCCCGCCGGTATGCGCGACTGATAGGGATGCCCGGCGCGGCGCGTGTCGAATTCCTTCCGCGCGGCGACGAGCGCAGCGGGATCCTCGAACAGATCGGCTGCCGAAAGCGCCAGCGTTTTCGCCGCCACAATCATGCCCTTGCGCCCGATGGTCGAACCGGCGCACGCCGCGGATTGCCAGCTATGGCCGGGAGTGCCGGGCACGTAGGTCGCGGTGTTGAATTGCGCGGTGGGGACTACCCAGCTCACGTCGCCCACGTCGGTCGATCCTCCCACGGATCCCTGCTCGGCTTCGACGATTTCCGACGCGCGGGAAAGCGGAACGCCGCGCTTTTCGGTGAAGGTCTTTTGCAACGCCTCGCCGAATTGGGTTTCCTCAGCCGTGTATTTCACGCCGCCGACCACGCGCAGATTCCGATCCAGAATCCTGGCGAGCGGCGCGTTGGGCAGCAGGTTGTAGACGCTATTCACCAGCTCGACCTCAAGACGCGTTTCGGTGGCCAGCGCGCCCGCCTCGGCGCATTTCAGGATCCGTGCCCAGATGCCGTCCAGCGTGGGCATGTCGGGATGGCGCGCGTAGAAATAGCCTTCCGTGAAATCCGGCACCACGTTGGGCGCGGCGCCGCCCGCCGTCACGATGTAGTGGATGCGCGTGGTGGAAGGGACATGCTCGCGCAGAAATTCAATCGACATGTTGGTGATCATCAGCGCGTCCAGCGAGCTGCGTCCCTGGT
>DASYPO010000326.1:0-13446 GCA_036006545.1 Bryobacteraceae bacterium | reverse complement strand
GACGTTCTCGTTTTCGCCAGCGATCGCGAACGGATCGATCGAGCAATATACGATCTGCGACTGGATCGACAACGCGCTCGCACTTCCCATGGAACGCGGAGATGGACCTATCTACGGTCAATTCCATTTTCCGTGCCGTGTGCAGGTGAATTCGAAACTGGGCGCAGGGACCGCGTCGTGACCGAGTTTACGGGCGAGCGCGTGATCCCCGGTGAGGTCAACGACGACCTGTGGGCTGAGCACATCGCTCGCTACGCGTTTGCGTCCGGTTTCGCCGCAGATCGCCGCGTGCTGGACATCGGATGCGGAGCCGGCTACGGCGCGGCCGAGCTCGCGACACAAGCGCGATTGGTGGCAGCCATCGACGTCTCTTCTGACGCGCTTGAATACGCGCGCAAAAACTACCGGCCCGCGAATGTACATTACGCGCAGGCCAGCGCTCTGTCGCTCCCTGTTTGTGACCAGTCCTTCGATCTGATTACCGCGTTCGAGGTAATCGAGCATCTTTCCGATTGGAAATCGATGCTGTCGGAAGCGCACCGGGTCCTTCGTCCCGGAGGGTTGTTCTTGGTGTCGACGCCGAACCGGTTGTATTACGCAGAGTCGCGAATCGAGGACGGACCGAATCCGTTTCATGTCCACGAATTCGAATGCGAAGAATTTCGGAAGGAGCTCGAGGTAGTCTTTCCCAGCGTAACGCTGCTCCTGCAGAATCGTCTGGAGTCGTTTGCTTTCTATCCGCAGGCGCTCACCTACGGGCCAGCCCAAGCCCGCCTAGATGGAACACGTGGCACAGCGGAGCAGGCACACTTTTTCATCGCGGTTTGTTCTACGCAAGCGCCAGCCAATCTGAACACGTTCGTCTACGTTCCGCGCGCGGCGAACATGCTACGCGAGCGCGAGCAGCATATCCAGTTGCTCAAACAGGAACTCACGCAGACCAAAGCTTGGCTCGACCGCGCCAACACGGAACGGCAGCAACTCCTCGAAGCGCACGATCGCCTCAACCAGCATTTGGAACAACAGAATGTGTGGGCGCAAGGACTCGAACGCGATTTCAAGGCAGCCATGGAACGCGTGGTGGCGCTTCAAGACGAATTACGTGGCGAGCAGGAACGCGGACGGGAAGTCGCGGCCAACTACGATCGAAAGATTTCGTCGCTCGAAAAAGAGAGCCTTCAGACCGCGGAGTGGGCGGCGGAAACCGACCGCACTCTGGTTGCAAAGTGTGATGAGTTGGCGGAGGCGGTACGCCTGCTCAACAAGGCGGAAGCAAGCCTAACAGAGCGCACCCTGTGGGGCTTGCAGCTCAAGGCACGCGTTGAACGAGTCGAGCATGTGCTCGACATGGTACGCGAATCACGTTGGGTGAAACTCGGTCGCTTAGCGGGGCTCGGTCCGAAGGTCGAAAAGTAGCATGCGCGCGTTCGGGCGCGGGCTGTGGCGCTTTGTAAGAGGTCTGCCGCTGGCGGTGCTGTCGCCGCTATTTGTGCTGCTGGCTGTGCTGGGATTGGGAATTGCGGATCTGGTGAGTCTGCTGCTTGGAAAGAGGGCAGCCGACCAGACCGCCGGCCCCGCACCAAATTTCGCAGGTGACAAGATCACTTGTGCCAGCCCGACAGATGAAAAAACAACAGGCGGCAAGACCGCCTGCGTTACAGCGAGTATCGTCATTCCTAATTGGAATGGGAGGGACCTACTCAGTAAGTATTTGCCATCCGTCGTCGAGGCTTGTACAGGCAGTGAAATTATCGTGGTCGACAACGGCTCGACCGACGGAAGCGCTGAGTTTCTGAGAGAGAAGTTCCCGCAGGTCCGCGTGCTTGCGCTCGGGCGCAATTTGGGATTCGGCGGAGGATCGAACGCCGGAATTCGAGCGGCGAAAGGCGACGTGGTCGTCCTGCTTAACAGCGACATGCGCGTGGAGCCGGATTTCCTCGCGCCGCTGCTGGCGGGATTCTCTGACGACAAGGTATTCGCGGTCTCTTGCCAGATCTTCTTTTCCGATCCCCAGAAGCAACGCGAAGAAACGGGGTTGACCGAAGGCTGGTGGGCACAGGGCGGGCTGCGGGTACGGCACCGCATCGATCCTGCGATTCGCGACTTTTACCCATGCTTCTACGGCGGTGGGGGATCCAGCGCGTTCGATCGTAAGAAATTTCTCGAGCTGGGTGGATTCGACTCCTTGCTCGCGCCGTTTTATCTGGAGGACACCGACCTCGGATACATGGCTTGGAAACGCGGCTGGAAGGTGCTTTACCAACCGGCGAGTCGCGTTTATCACGAACATCGTGGAACCATCGGGAAACGGTTCAGAGACGCCTACATTCAGCGAGTGCTGAAGAAGAATTTCCTGCTGTTCACATGGAAGAACATCCATTCGTGGCGTAGACTGACGCAGCATTTTTTCTACAGTTGGGTGCAGGCGCTGTTGAGCTGGGTGGGGGGCGACTCACCGGAGCGCACGAATCTGGCTGGGCTCGCGTGGGCGACTGTGCAGTTGCCGGGCGCGATGCTGTCGCGATCGCGAGCGAGGCGGCTGGCGGTGGTGACGGATGGTGAGGCGTTTCGGAGGCCGTTGGGTGGGTATTTGCGCGATCAATTTGAATTGGCCGGGCCGGGGGGCCCGGCGCGGACCGGGGGGTCCGCGCTCCACGTTTTGTTTGTGTCGCCGTATCCGATCTGTCCACCGGTGCATGGCGGCGGCGTATTCATGTACCAAACGGTGCACGAGCTGGCCAAGCTGGTGGAACTGCACCTGATCGTGATGCTGGATTATCCGCACAATCTGGAACCGCATCGCGAGCTGGAATCGATTTGTGCGTCGGTCGAATACGTAGTGCGAACCGAGAAGCGGCACAAGGCGATCGGGTCGATCGTGCCGCACGCGGTGCGCGAATTTCGCAATCCTGATGTCGCGTGGCTGATTCACCGGCAGATTCTTACCCACTCCATCGACGTGGTGCAACTCGAATATACGGTGCTCGGACAATATGCGGGAGGGTTCCGCCGCATCCCCAGTATCCTCTTCGAGCACGATGTCTACTTCCAATCCATCGCTCGAAGGCTGCCGTACATGCGCAGCGTGACGGAGAAGATACAGGCCCGCTGGGAATATCTGCGGTCGCTGCGATATGAACTGCGGATGTTACACGCGCCGGATCGAGTGCAAGTGTGCAGCCGCGAGAATGGGGCGTACCTGGAGTCCTTCGTGCCTGCGCTGCGTGGCCGCGTCGACGATGGATTTCGCGCCGGCATCGCGACCGCGAGCTACGAGTTTCGTCCAGAAGGCCGCGAGCCGCTCACACTGCTATTCCTCGGAAGCTTCCGTCACCTGCCAAATCAGGAGGCGCTGAACTGGTTTGTCACAAAGGTGTTTCCACGGGTGCGGGCCGAGGAGCCGGGAACCCGCCTGGTGGTCATTGGATCGGACCCGCCTCCGAAACATTCCTTGCGCGACGCGGAAGGCATCGAACTGGTGGGCTTCGTCGAAGACGTGCGTGAGCCACTCGCGCGGTACGCAGTATTCGTCTGTCCAATTCTCAGCGGCTCGGGGATGCGGGTGAAGTTGCTGGAGGCGTTCGCTGCGGGAATTCCTGTGGTGTCGACCAGGCTGGGTGCGGAAGGACTCGCGTCGGAGGATGGGGAGATTTGTGCGCTGGCAGATGATGCGGCGGGATTCGCAAATCGAGTGGTGCGGTTGCTGAGGGATCCGGTGGGGGCGGGGGAGATGGCTCGGCGGGCGAGGGCGGATGTGGAAGAGAAGCGGGATATGCGTAGGATGACGGAGCGGATGGTGGAGTGTTATGAGGTGGAGGTGGAGAGGATGCGTGGAAGGACCATTGCTTGAATCCTCGGCTAAAGCCGAGGCTGCGGGCTGAAGCCCGCGCCACAATCGGCAGGTGACGAGATCACTTGCCCCACAGGAGCCCGCGCCACAATCGGCAGGTGACAAGATCATCTGCCCCACAGGGAGCTACTTGACCTTGTAATCTTTTTCGAGTTTGGAGGCGATGTGATCGGCGGCACTCTTGAGCGCGTCCGGGGTATTGTTTTTCGCACGCCCGCTGGTGCTCCATAGGACATTGCCGGTTTTACGGTCGACCAGGAACAGATTGCCGCGGGAATGCGACAAGGGCTTCATGGCCGGCCGGGCGAAATCGGAGCCAACCTTATCCTTTGAATTCGGATCCGCGTTTTTCGGCGCGTACAACTCGGCCAGGCGCTGCTCGAAAGCGGGACCGATCGAGTCGGTAAGCACTGCGTCCGCTTTCTGCGCGTCGGTCGCGACCTGAACCAGACCGCCGGCGCTCAGGCGCACGGCGAGATACTGATCCAGTCCGCCGGACATGGGAAGCAGATAGATCACGCGGACATTGGTGAGGTCCGCGGCGGCAAGCCCGAGGGCCGAGACGGCGAGCAAGGAAAACAGCTTCATAGTTCTATCATAGTGAGGCGGTGGCGACCGTACGCTTTCCTGAATGTACAAGAGTCTGACGATCACGGTGGTCATTCCCTGCCTTAACGAAGAACAAGGCGTGGAAATGGTGCTGCGCAAGATGCCGGAGTTCGTCGATGAAGTGATCGTGGTGGACAACGGCTCGACGGACCGCACCTCGGAAGTGGCGCGCGCCTTCGGAGCGAAAGTAATTCGCGAAGACGAGCGCGGGTATGGGCGCAGCTACAAAACGGGATTTTCTCAGGCGACTGGAGACGTGATCATCACGCTGGACGGCGATCATAGCTATCCGCCCGACGCGATTTCCTATCTGCTCGAGGCGTTCCTGCACTTGGACGTGGATTTTCTCAATGCGTCGCGCTTTCCAGTGCGGGACCGGACGGCCATGAGCTTCAAACACAAGATCGGGAATCTGATTCTGTCGCTAGCGATGTCGGTGCTGTATTTTACGTGGGTGCGCGATTCGCAATCAGGAATGTGGGTGTTTCGCAGATCAATTCTCGCTGACATGAAGCTGGTGGCAGACGGTATGGCATTCTCCGAAGAAATCAAAATCGAAGCGTTGAAGCACCGCGCGGTGCGGTTCGCTGAGATTTCGATTTTGTACACGTCGCGCACGGGCGAGATCAAGCTGAATCCGTGGCGCGACGGATTCTACAATCTGTGGTTTTTGGTGAAGAAGCGGTTCTCCTAAATGGGTAGCCTCGGGCTACCTTTGGTAGCCGCGACCATCGATGAAAGTTGCAACGCTTGCCTTGCGGCGGGGTGCTTGTGAGCATTCGCAGGAGCGGCATCACCGCCGTCATTCCGAATTGGAATCGCGCGGACTTGCTGCGGACATTGTTGGATAGCTGCGCGGCGCAGACGCGACCGTTCGACGAGCTGATCGTAGTGGACGGCGCATCGGCGGACAATTCCGTGGCGGTGGGGGAGCAGGCAGGTGCGCGGGTAGTGCGTCTGACGGCGAATCTGGGTTTCGCAGCGGCGGTGAATCGCGGGATCGAATTGGCGCGGTCGGAATGGGTTGCGGTTCTAAATAATGATGTGACGCTCGAGCCAGATTGGGTCGCGACAATCGTGGAAGCGGCGGAGCGGGAAGATGCGTGGTTCGCAGCGGGGAAGGTGCTGAGGGCGGATAATGCGGGCGTGATCGACGCGACTTTCGATGCCGTGTCGCGTGGCGCCTGCGCCTGGCGCTGTGGATCGGGACGCAAGGATGGGGAGGTGTGGAATCGCGCACGTCGGATCCGCATGGCTCCGATGACGGCTGCGGCTTTTCGTCGCACGCTGTTCGAGGATGTAGGACTTTTGGAAGAACGATTCGAGTCTTACATGGAAGACGTGGAGTTCGGGTTGAGATGTTCGGCGGCGGATCGTGGAGGGGTATATGTCCCGGAGGCTGTAGCGCATCATCTGGGTAGTGCGACGTTGGGCCGGTGGAATAAGGACACAGTCCGGCTGATTGGTCGCAATCAGGTCTTGCTCGCAGCAAAGCACTTTCGGGGCGAACCTCGCTGGCCGCTTGTGGCTGGCCAGTTGCTCTGGGGATTCGTGGCGATCCGGCACGCTTGCGGAATCGCCTGGTTGCGGGGAAAAGTTTCCGGGTATCGCATGGCCCGGGGGTGGAGGAGCGAGCAAAAACAGGAGCACACAGAAACGCTTCGGGCGATCATTGAGTCTAGCGAGCGGGACATTTACGAGTTGCAGCAGCAGACCGGGTTCGACGGTTACTGGAGGGCATACTTCTGGCTGCTGCGGCGGTAATCGTTACGCACAACTCGGCGCAGGTGATCGAGCGGTGTCTTGAGGCACTGTCGGAAATGGCTCCGCACGTGATTCGCGTAGTGGTGGACAACGCATCCGAGGACAACACGGTGGAACGCGCCAGGAGATCGGCCGGGACGCTGGTGATCGTGAACACGGAGAATCGCGGATTCGCGGCTGCAGTGAATCAGGGTGTGCGGGCGACCGACGCGGAGTTCGCGCTGCTGCTGAATCCGGACGTGCGGTTGCTGGCGGGAATCGACGCGCTGGTAGACGCGAGCGAAAACTATGGACTCGCGGCGGGTCGGCTGGTCGACACGCTGGGCCGGACGCAGTCCGGGTTCACAATCCGGCGGTTTCCGACAGCGCTGTCGCTGATCTTCGAGCTGGCGGGGATCAATCGGCTGTGGCCGGGGAATGCGGTGAATCGGCGGTATCGTTATTTGGATCGCGAGGTGACGCGTGCGGGGGCGGTCGAGCAGCCGGCGGGCGCATTTCTCCTGACACGTCGCGATGTGTGGGAGAAATTAGGCGGCCTGGACGAAAGATTCCACCCGATTTGGTTCGAGGACGTGGACTATGCGAAGCGCGCGGTGGACGCCGGGTACCAGATCGAATATGTACCGTGGGTGACGGCGGAGCATGACGGAGCGCATTCGATAAATCAAGTGGCCGCGGGATGCCGTGCCGAGTGGTGGTGTGCTAATCTAACCCAGTATGCAGCCAAGCACTTCGGCGCATTGGGCTATCGAGCGGTTTGCGCCGCGGTGGTGCTCACATCCGCCCCGCGGGTGGTCGCGGGGATGATTCAAGCGCGGAGTTTCACTCCGGTCACGAATTTTCTTAATATTGTCCGACTTGCAGGAACGCGCCTGGTGTCCGCACGAAGTTTGCGGGGCGGGGCAGAGACGAAACATACTTCATAACCATTCATGGCTTCCTACAAGGACCTGGTTTCCGTAACGATCGTCACCTATAACAGCGGCCGTTTTATCAAGCGCTGTTTGGAATCGGTTCTGGAGCAAAAGTACCCGAACCTGGAAGTAGTGATCATCGACAATGCGTCGAATGATGGCACCGTGGACATCCTGGAGCCCTTCGCGGAGACGTGCCGGATCTACTACAACGACGAAAACATCGGGTTCGCGGCTGCGCAAAACCAGGCGATCGCACTGGCGAAGGGTGAGTGGGTCCTGACGCTGAATCCGGATGTGCTGCTGCTGCCGAATTTCGTACAGGCGCTGGTGGACGCGGGCAATCTGGATCCGAAGATCGGAACGGTGTGCGGGAAACTGCTAACGATCCTTTCGACCTTCGACCTGCCGGAGAAGCAACTGGTGGATTCGACGGGAATATACTTCACGCCGATGCTGCGGCACTTGGATCGGGGCAGCCAGGAGATCGACAACGGACACTATTTGAACTTCGAATACGTGTTCGGTGCGACGGCGGCGGCGGCGTTGTACCGCCGGCAGATGATCGAGGACATCTCCATCCTGAACGAGTTTTTCGATCCGGATTTCTTTGTGTATCGTGAAGACGCGGACGTGGCGTGGCGCGCTCAATTGATGGGCTGGCGCTGCATCTACACACCGCACGCTCGCGGCTATCACGTCCGTAATGTGCTGCCTGGCAATCGGCGCGCGCTTCCGCCCGCGATCAATATGCACTCGGTGAAGAATCGCTTCCTGCTGCGCATCAAGAACATGACGCCGGATCTGTATCGGCGCAACTGGTTCTCGATCACGGTGCGGGACGTGGTGGTGGTGGGTGCTTGCCTGCTACACGAACATTCGTCGCTGCGGGCATTCGTATATCTCGCGAAAAACTGGAAGCGCGTGATGGGTAAGCGTCGCGAGATCATGCGCCGACGCCGTGCCAAGGACGACTATATCGCCAGTTGGTTCTCCTACCAACCGGTCAGCCGCCCGGGTCCCAAACCCAATGCGCGCACGCTGGCCAGGGCTCGGGCCGCTCGCGGATAAGTGCCGCGGACAGCGGACAGCGGACAGCGGACAGCCGCTGCAAGCGGACAGCGGACAGGGGACAGAAAACTTAGAGTTGCGATTCTGGGCACTCGAGGAATTCCGGCGAGGTATGGCGGTTTTGAAACCTTCGCGGAAGAACTCTCCACCCGATTAGTAGCCCGCGGGCACGACGTTACCGTGTACTGCCGTGCACGCCATTTCGAAACGACGTATCGCGGTGTTGGTCTGAAGTATCTGCCCACCATTCGCCACAAGTATTTCGATACCGTCGCCCACACTCTTCTCTCGACACTGCACGTGCTGGGTTCCAGGCACGACGCGTTGCTGTACTGTAACGCCGCCAACGCAATCTTCACCTGGATGCCGCGTGTCCTGGGCATGCGCGTGGCGCTAAACGTCGACGGCCTGGAGCGCAATCGCAAGAAGTGGAATCGACTGGCGCGTGCGTGGTATCGCGTTTCGGAATGGCTGGCGACGTGGATGCCGAACGTGGTTGTGACGGACGCGAAGGTGATCGCGGAGTATTATCGCGAGCGATACCGACGCGATTCGGAAATGATTCCCTACGGCGCTGAGACCGGTGCGCTCGAATCGCAGGGTGTGCTCGCGCGACTGGGTCTGGAGCGGCGCAAGTATTTTCTGTACGTGAGCCGCATGGAGCCGGAGAACAACGCGCTGCTGGTTCGCGAGGCATTCGAGCGCGTGACGACCGATCACAAACTTGCACTGGTGGGTGACGCACCGTACGCCGAAGAGTACATCCGCGCGGTGCGCGACACCAAGGATCGGCGCGTGATCTTGCCGGGGGCGATCTATGGAGTGGAGTATCGCGAGCTGGGTTCGCATTGCTTCGCCTACATTCACGCGACGGAGGTGGGTGGCACGCATCCGGCATTGATCGAAGCCATGGGACGCGGCGCGCTGACTCTGTATTTGGAGACGCCGGAAAATGCAGAGGTCGCCGGCGGCGCGGGGATCGCATTCACGCGCGAGAATCTTGTGCAGGTGCTGGAGCGGGTGCTGGCGATGCCCGAAGGAGAACGCGAGGAATGGCGAGCACGTGCGGTGGAACGCGTCAAGTCGCAATATAGCTGGGATGCGGTGACGGACGCCTACGAGAAGCTGCTGATGAGGCTCGCGTGAGAAGTTGGGTGGAGATTTCGCGTTCGCGGCTGCGTGAGAATTATCGCGCGGTACGAGCGCTCGTGGGCGAAGGCGTCGAAGTAATGCCGGTAGTGAAAGCCGACGCCTATCGTCACGGCGCGGTGGAAGTCTCGCGCGTGCTCGAAGCGGAAGGAGCGCGCTGGCTCGCGGTTTCGAACGTCGAAGAGGGCGTCGTGCTGCGGCAGGCGGGAATCGCCGCGCGCATATTGGTCATGGCGGATTTTCTCGCCGCCGAGCGCGCCGCGCTTGAAGAGTTCCGTCTGACGCCGGTGATTCATACGCTGGCGGACCTGCGCCAAGTGCAAGTTCCCTATCATCTGAAAGTCGACACCGGCATGGGTCGACTCGGGACCCGCGCGTCGGTCGAGGAAATAGTCGCTGCCGTGCAAATTGCAGGCGCGCCGCTCGAAGGCCTGATGACGCACTTCGCGTCGGCAGCAAATTACGAGAGCCGTCAGACCGATGAACAGATCGCGCGATTCACGCAGGTGGCGGATGCGCTTAAGGCTGCCGGCCTGGGCCCGCGCTACTTGCACCAAGCGAGTTCGATTCCCGTGGCATACCGAAGGGAAGGCGCGTGGGGAAACCTGGTGCGGCCTGGCCATGCGATCTACGGATATGTCTCGCCAGCCCGCGGCCCAGCCGTACGTGCGCTCGAAGTGAAGCCTGCCTTGACGTGGAAGGCGACCGTACTCGCGGTGAAAGACATCGAAGCGGGCGACCCGATCGGCTATGGCGCGATGCATCGAGCTGCGCGGCTAACCCGCATCGCGGTGCTTGCGGCGGGCTACGCCGATGGCATCCCGCATCGTTTGTCGAATCGCGGCAAAGTGATTGTGCAGGGTCAGCTCGCTCCGATCATCGGTGCGGTGTCGATGGATCTGACCACGATCGACGTCACGGCGTGCGCGGGGGTGAAGGCGGGCGATAAGGTGACGCTGCTGGGGTCGGAGGGCGGCGTCTCGATCGACGCGCAGCAGATCGCGCGGTGGGCGGGGACTATTTCATACGGCGTACTGTGCGGGATCAGCGCGCGGGTGAAAAGGATCTATGTGGAATGAGAAACGGGAGTGGAATTCGCTCCAGGCTCTCTAGAAGTCAATTCCGGAGTTACACCTTGGCTAAAGCCAAGGCTGCGGGCTCAAGCCCGCGCCACGTCAGTCTGACGAAGGCGGACTGTCATCCGCCGTAGGCTTTCCAGAAATCAATTCCGGAGTTACACCTTGCTAAAGCCAAGGCTGCGGGCTCAAGCCCGCGCCACCTCAGCGCGCGAGTGAAGCGTGTCTACGTAGGTTAGGTCAATGCTGCAAACGTCGCGGCAGGTCGGTGTAGAGAGCTTGGTGTCGTGCGCTGGCTTCCGCCCAAGTTTGCGGATACGATCGCGCACCGAGCAAGACGTTTTCCATGGCGGCCCGCATTTGACGCGCGCAGGTATTCGACCCGACGCCGCCAACTCCGGTGCCCAAACCCGGAAAGGCGATTGACCGAATCTCCTGTCCACCCTGCTGGTGCTTCACCAGCAGCAACGCAGCACGGGCCGCCAGATACGGGTTCACGGAGTCAACCAGCCTCATCGGGACTCGCATCGTCGGCGCCGCGATCATGTACGGAATTCGCGCATGATTCGTCTCGACCATAGCCGCCGACCCTACCAACAGCTCTCCGTGGTGTTGTTCACGAATCACTTGGTGAAGGCGTTCCTGCACGGCTACTCCAAAGGCCCTGAGATACACCGCATCGATTCCACCATCCATGAATCCGAAGCTATTGGCCGGACTCACCACCGCGTAGCACGACAAATCCAGAATTGAGCCGCGATGGATGCGCACGCCGGGGAAGTCGCCGCACCAGCGATCCCAGGCATCGGCCAGCTCGTTCTCTACCGCGGCAAGGATAATCTCCATAATCGGAAGTCTATCCTGAGCCGCAGTAAACTGGAATGAACCGGGTCATGTCCCTCCAAACCGAAACACGTCCGGGGATACTTGTCGCTATCCGTGACGCGATTCGCGGCGACTCACACCGCGATTTCACGCAAGGATCGATCGGCCGCGCCATCTTCCTGCTTTCCCTTCCGATGGTGCTCGAGATGTCGATGGAATCACTGTTCGCGGTGGTGGACATGTTCTGGGTAGCGCACTTGGGCTCCGACGCTGTGGCGACGATCGCTCTCACCGAAGCCGTGTTGACCCTGCTCTTCGCGATCGCGATGGGGCTGAGTATGGCGACGACCGCCATGGTCGCGCGACGAATCGGGGAGAAGAATCTGGAAGGTGCGACGGAGGTCGCGACGCAATCGATTCTAGTAGGAGTGGTGATCGCCGGCGTGCTCGGAGCCGCAGGGTTATATTTCGCGGAGGACGTACTGCGCGCCATGGGCGCATCGCCGTCGATTCTGAAAACCGGGACGAATTACACGCGCGTGATCTACGGCGGCAGTGCCAGCGTGATGCTGCTATTCCTGATCAACGCGGTGTTTCGGGGCGCGGGCGACGCGGCGCTGGCGATGCGCGCCCTGTGGATCGCGAACGTCATCAACATCCTCCTGAACCCGTGCTTGATCTTCGGTCTCGGCCCTTTTCCGAAGATGGGCGTCACTGGATCGGGTGTCGGCACGACCATCGGTCGCACGGTGGGAGTGCTCCTTCAAGTTTGGTTCCTGACGCAAGGACGCAGCCGCGTGGTGCTTCATCTGCGCCAGATTCGCCTGAACGCTGAGGTGATGCTGCGGCTGGTCAAGCTTTCGATTGGCGGAACGTTTCAGTATTTCGTAGCGGTGGCAAGCTGGATCGCGCTGGTCCGCATGGCGGCGAACTTCGGAAGTATCGCCGTCGCGGGCTATGGCGTCGCGCTACGCATCGTAATTTTTGCGCTCCTTCCGAGCTGGGGGATGTCCAATGCGGCGGCGACGCTGGTGGGACAGAACCTGGGCGCCAAGCGGCCGGATCGCGCAGAGCAATCGGTGTGGCGCGCCGGCTTCTACAATATGGTTTTCCTGGGTCTGGTCTCGATTGCGTTCATTGTGTTCGCGACTCCCCTGGTTTCAGTTTTCACCAACGACGCCGGTGTGATTCCCGTGGCGGCAAATGCTCTCCGCTTCTTCAGCTACGGATATGTGTTCTACGCTTGGGGAATGATCATGGTCCAGGCGTTCAACGGAGCCGGCGATACCAACACGCCGACGCTGATCAACCTGGCATGTTACTGGGCGTTCCAGATTCCGCTGGCGTGGTACCTCAGCCACTACACAGCGCTGCAGCTCAACGGTGTTTTTGTGGCGGTGGCTGTAGCGGAAGCGTTTATTGCGGTGCTGGGAATGGTCGCGTTCCGCCGCGGGACGTGGAAGGAGCAGCGGGTGTGACGGCGCCGAAGACGACGCTGCACAGCCGCGAGTTTTTTCGGCGCAAGGGTCTGCTCTCGGAGTGGCATCCCAAGTACGAATTTCGCAACGGGCAACTGGAAATGGCGGAGGCGGTGGAATCGTCGCTCGCCGAGAAGAAGCATCTCATCGTCGAAGCCGGTACCGGAACAGGCAAGACGCTGGCGTATTTGATTCCGGCAATTCTTTCTAATAAACGCATCGTCATTTCCACGGGCACGAAGAATCTCCAAGAGCAGTTGTACTTCAAAGACATTCCTTTTCTAGAAAAACACCTGGGTGCACCGCTACGCGTTTCTTACATGAAAGGGCGCGCGAATTACGCCTGCCGCCAGAAAATCTACGATGCCGAAAAGGAGCCGGTCCTGGCAGGGTTGGAAGAGGTCGCCGACTTCCAGATCATTCGGGAATGGGAGAAAACCACGGAAACCGGGGACCGGTCGGAGATCAAGTCTCTGCCCGAATCGAGCGGAGCATGGGCCAAGATCGACGCGCGCAGCGACCTGTGTAGCGGTCAGAAGTGTCCCCAGTTCGAGCGCTGCTTCATTACTCTGATGCATCAGAAAGCGCATCAAAGTGACATCATCATCGTTAATCATCACTTGTTTTTCGCCGATCTCGCGGTAAAGGGAGACAGTGCGGAGGGAATTATTCCTCAATATGGCGCGGTGCTGTTCGACGAGGCGCACGAG
>DASYPO010000325.1:0-5812 GCA_036006545.1 Bryobacteraceae bacterium | reverse complement strand
TGCAGACCAAGCTGGGCGACCTGGGGGTCGCGATCATCGTGATCGGAAAAGCGGAAGCGTAAGGCTTCGCTATTTCGGAATTGCCAGCAGGTAACTGGTGATTCGATCCAGATCTCGTGAGTTGAACTTGTACGCCGGCATGGTCGAGCCGGGCGATTGATCCTGCGGGGCCGCAAAGTGATGTTCGATCCAGTCCCGCGCGCGCCGCAACGCCAAGCCGTTCAGGGGTGGACCGTTCTTCTGGCCCGTACCGTTCAGTTCATGGCATAGTGCGCACTGATTGCCCGCGTACAGCATCGCGCCCTCCACAGCCTGTTGCGGCGCACTTGACCACGCTTCGACACCTTTCTCATCGCGCTTGACGACGAAAGCCGCGAGCGCTCGCACCTGTGGTCCTGTCAGTGCAGTCGCCGGTCCTCCAGCGGTGGGTTGCTTGATGTGTTGCGCGATCCAGTCCGCCGGTTTGGTCGATGCAGCCCGCGCCAGATCGGGCCCGGTGCCCGCCTTGCCCAGCACGTGACAGGAGCCGCATTCCGCTTTCCTGAAATATCCGATGGCCGCGAGTTGATCGGCGGGAATCTCCCGCCAGGGCTCGATTTCCGCGAGGCCGGCGTCGGCCGATTCGGTACTAGGCGGAGTGGTTGCGACGGCGCGCGCGGTCAGGCCGCTCCATCCGATCGCCGCGAGAAGGACCAGCGAGATCGCGACAAAGCGCTGCCGGACGCGAACCATTTTGGCGCGGTCGATGAACGGGATCAGGAACAGAGCGAGGATTGCGAGCGTCGGCAGAACCACACTCCCAACGATCTCGAGCGGGCCTTCGAAGACCTTGAGCAACTGGAACAGGAACAGGAAATACCATTCAGGCCGCGGAATGAAACTCGTATCGGTGGGATCCGCCACGCGACCCAGTGGAACCTTCACCATCACCGCGAAAGTCACCAGCACCGCGAACCAAAGGAAGGTCGCGACGGTGTCCTTGAAGACCTGCCTCGGGTAGAACTTCACCTTCGGCGCGGTGTCGTTCGCCGCGGGCGCAACGCCGTGGCGACGCACCAGGTAGACGTGGATCAAGATCAGCAACATGGTTAGCGGCGGCAGCAGCAGCACGTGCGCGGCGTAGAATCGCGCGAATGTCACGACGCCGATGGAGCCGCCGTCGCTGCCCAGCAGCCGCAATAAATACGGCCCCGCGCCGGGCGCCTGCGACGCGATCTGCGTGGTCACTACCGTTCCCCAATACGCGCGGTTGTCCCAAGGCAACAGGTAGCCCGTGAGCCCATACGCCAGCGTGACCAGCAGCAGCACGACTCCGACAATCCACGTCGCCTCACGAGGTTTTTTGTACGCGCCCCACAGAAAAACCTGCGTCATGTGCAGCACCACCACGATGATCATCAGGCTGGCGCCCCAGTGATGCAGGCCGCGAATGATGCGACCTGCGGTGAGCTCCGTGACGATGTAGCGCAGGCTGTCATACGCCTCGCCCGGGGTCGGCGCATAGTTGAAAGCCAACAATACGCCGGTGAAAAACTGCGTGAGAAACGCGAACATCGCGACGCTGCCCAGCACCTGGTGCCAGCCGGACGACGCGGGAATATCTTCGTAAAGGAAATGATGAATCGCCCCTTGGATACCGGTGCGCTCTTCCAGCCAAGTGAGTACGTTTCGCACCATCTCCGTCACGCTTTCCGAATGGAGCCTAACAGCAGCTTGCCGTTATCCACGCGAGTTTCGTAGCGGTCCAGCGCTCGCGGCGCGGGGCCCGTCAGCACTTTTCCGTCGACGCCGAACGCCGACGTATGGCACGGGCAGATGAAATTCTTGGTCTGATCGTCCCAATGGTAGGCGCAGCCGAGGTGCGTGCATTGCGGCGCGAACGCGACCACATTCTGATCGCTGTTCTTCACCACCCACGCCGTGGTCTTCTCGGTGAACACGCGCCAGCCGTCCACGCGCGTGCGACGGAACACCACCTCTTCCGGCTTATTGGCCTGAATCTGTGTAAGGTCGGCGGCTTCCACCCACTGGCTTCCCTTCTTTTTCGACTTAGGACTCACCAGCAGATACAGCGCCGCTGGAATCGCAAGCGCCGCTGTAATCACCGCTCCGAAACCTTGAATTGCGACGGCGTAGAATCCCCGCCGGGAGACATTTGGCGACCCCATGATCATCACATTGTATACTCGGGCAGACGTGGTTTTTCCCCTCCTTCCGATCGTCGTCACCGCCATTGCCGCCGCCAGCGCAGCGTGTGGTGTGTGGCTCGGATCCATGCCGGCACTGTCGCGACGGCTCTTGCCGTTCGGCGGAGGCGTGCTGGTGGGCGTCGCCACTTTCTGGGTCTTACCTGAAATGGCCGCATTCTTCCGGTGGCCTGCGGCGGTGTTATGGATCGCGGTGGGGTGCGCTGCACTGGCGATCGTCGATCGCTACGTGTATCCGCTGTGCCCGGCGTGTTCGCACACGCACGAGCATGATCATTGCTCCGCGCGCTTGCACGGATTCGCGACACCACTGCTGGCCGCCGCCGCGCTGCACAGCTTTCTGGACGGATGGACAATCGCTGCGGCCGAATCCACGCAGCTCGGCGCGGGTTTCGTGGTGGGCATCGCCGCGCACAAAGTTCCTGAGGGACTCGCGTTGGGAGTGATCGCGCGCGCGGCGCTGGACTCCCACGCGTCCGCCGTTGCGTGGTGTGCGCTCGCGCAATCGGCTACCATCGCCGGTGCCGTAACGGCATCTCTGCTGACATCGAACATCAGTCCACACACATTGTATGTGCTGCTCGCGCTGGCCGGCGGAAGTTTCCTCTACCTGGGTGCGCACGCGGTGCACAGCGAATTGCGACGCAGCGGGACGGCGCCAGCGATGTGGCCCGCGCTCACCGGGGTCGCTGGATCGAGCATGTTGCGTCTTTTTGTGCGGTAGTGAATCGCTGACGGCTAGTCGGCGTAACATAGATCGATGGTCTTATCCGACGTCGACATCCGGCGCTACATCACCGAAGGAAAAATCAAGATCACGCCGGCGCTTCCGCCCGAGCAGCTCGGAAGCTGTTCCGTCGACTTTCGCCTGGGCAGTGAGTTCAGCGTTTTCGAGCACAGCCGCCACGCGTTTATCGATCCGCGCGATCGGACCGCGATTCAGGAGCTGATGCGCACCATCATCGTGCCGCAAGGTGAGCCGTTCATTCTTCAGCCGCACGAATTCGCGCTGGCGATTACCGAGGAAACGCTGCAGCTCGACGACGACGTGTTGGGACGACTCGAAGGCCGCTCGAGTCTGGGCCGCATCGGCATCATCGTGCATGGAACGGCGGGGTTGTTCGATCCCGGCTGGATCGGGAAGGCAACGCTCGAGTTGTCGAATCTGGGCCGCATGCCGGTGGCGCTGTATCCGGGTATGCGGATTTGTTCGTTCACCTTTGAGCAGCTTTCGTCGCGGGTGGCGGTGCCATATCACAAGAAGGTCGGCAACAAGTACGCGGGGCAAGAGCGGCCGTTGGCAAGCAAGCTCGCATCGGAAACGGGGGGCTAACGTGGCGCGGGCTTCAGCCCGCAGCCGTGGCTTTAGCCGCGGAACTAGTGTTTCGGCTCAAAAGCTATAGCGCAGCGCCAACGAAAAATACGAATTGCGGTGATATTGGCCCAGGAAATCGCCTGCGTCGCCACGAATCCACGCCGCGCCTGCCGTCGCGCGCCAATGCTGGCCGAATAGTTGCGAGTATTCATAGCGAAGAAACGATCCCGACGCGCGCACCGCGGCTTCGAGCGCCATGCTGCGGTTCGTATCGACGGTCCAGCCGGCGCGGCCCACGAACGATCGCGCGAATCCACGATCGGGCGCGAACTGGAACGGATTCGCCGGATCGCGTGTGACCACGTCGCCCGCGTAGCCGCCCACGAAGGAAAATTCCTTCACCTGGCGTTCGAGCTGGATCACGAAAATCGCGTACTCCTGCGCTCCTAACGTGCTGCTCGTGAAATACGCAGCTTCGCTTTTGACGGTGAACCATTTCAGCGGGACGGCTGCGTCGGCACCGTAGAGTCGGAGCCTCGGATAGAAGCGCTCGACGGCGACGCCGAATGGCGCGACCACCACCTGCCCATCAAACTGCGGCAGATTCTGAAACCCGTCGAAAAAGCACAGCGAGAATTCGTAGCCCGCACCGATGTGGTTATAGCGCGCGCCGTACTGCGAGCCGCCAGGATAGCGCGCGCCGCGATCGACGATCGGGATGCCCTGCGCCTCAGGCGGCAGTACGGTCCAGCGCTGGTTAATCAGCGGCGACCGGCTGGGAGTGAAGAACGGCTGCCACACCAGGTCGATCGTGTGGCCTCCTGATTCATAGGTCGCGCGCGCGGCAGTGACTCCCAGAAAATCGCTATCGATGACGCTGAGATAATCCTTGGGCGCGAAGCGATCGGTGGGATTCAGAATATCGGCCTTGCCCCAGCGAATGAACTGACGGCCGATCTCGGCGGTGAGTTTTCCTTTGTGCAGCGTGGCACTCAGGCGGCGCAACGAAAGCGCGGGCCGTTGGAGCAAGCGATCGCTTACATCCAGCCGCGCTTCGCGCTCCACCTGGCGATGCGAATCGAAACGCGCGTCGATGACCCCGGAGAGTTTCAGCCACGAGGAAAATTTATACGATGCCTCGTAGCGCAGGAACGTCTCGCCCAGCACGTGTGCGGAATCATTCGCACCGGTTTGCGGATAGAACAGTGCGCGATTCTCGAAAAACCCACGCTGTTCAAAACTTTGAGCAATCAGCGAGACGAGCAAAAGCGCGGAAGCGCTCATGAGGCCCGGCGGAGCGCCTGCAGCGTGAACTGGTCGTCCTTCATCGGCAGGTTGTATTCCAGCTTGTCGTACTTAAGGATGGTCCGGCTCTTGCGTGCGACGTCGGTCACCTCAGTCGTGCGAGCCGTCCAGATGTTCTTGACCAGCTCGTAATCGCGATACTCGATCGCGCGGACCAAACCGTTCTTGTTGAACGCCTCCACGCGCTGTAGCGTGTAGTTGTCTTTCTTGATCCACAAAACGGAATGCGTGTACTGCGACGATTTGCGCGGGCGCGATTCAATCTTCCATGCGTTGTTTTCCTCGCCCAGGAGCTTGAAGTCGAACTGATTGACGTCGCGCTCTTCCAGATCCTCGAAGCTGAAATCGGTGCCGAAGAAGCGCGTGGAACGGTCCTGCATGGCGATACGCTGGTCGCGGCCGATGGACGGTCGCCACATCCACTGGTCGCTCGAGCGATCCGGATGATTGACGATCAGTAGGCCGACGCCCTTCACTTCGGCGGGCGCGATGAAGCGCAGCATAGCTTTCGATTCGCCGAACGCGCCGATGCGTTCGAAGATCCAGCGTTTAGTCGCTACGCGATTCTCGGCGCCGATCACTTCGAGCGTGCCTTCGTAGCGCTGCGATTGCGAGCGCTGGCGGCGCTGCACTTCTTCGATAATCTGGCGCGGGTCCTGCGCGAGGGCGATTCCCGGCGCGAACAGTAGTGCGGCGAGCAGGAGTCGACTCATTGATGGGCCTAGAGACCAGACTAGCGAATCCCTCGGCTAAAGCCGAGGCTGCGGGCTGAAGCCCGCGCCACGCGCTAGAATCTCTTCATGCGCCGCTTGAGTCTCGTTCTGCTTTTGTTCGTCGCTCTCGAATTGAGCGCCCGCCAGCCGGTCCGCGCGAAACGCGCGATGGTGATCGCACAGGAGCCGTTCGCAGCCGATGTCGGCGTCGCGGTTTTGAAAAGCGGCGGCAATGCAGTCGACGCGGCGGTGGCGGTGGGCTTCACGCTGGC
>DASYPO010000324.1:0-24970 GCA_036006545.1 Bryobacteraceae bacterium | reverse complement strand
GAAAACGACAGGTGCCGCAAGCACGACAGGCGACAAGATCGCCTGCGTTACGAAGGCAGGGTCTTGCGGAATTCGTCGTCGATCGGTTTGCGCCCGCGAAAACCTTCTTCTAGACCGTGCCAGAACTCGATTCGGGCTTCGCCCAGCTTCCAGCACAGGCACACGTCCTGCCCGCGATATTGAGCCAGGAAATCGATCAGCCCGATATCCAGGTCCTTGACTATCGCGCCCGCTTCTTCAATCCTTTCAAGCGCCGCTTTGAGCCCCACCGCGCTGGTATCCCGTGTGGATCGCAGCGCGAGTAACGGCCCCGGATTGAAGCGCGATCCACCGGCCGTGCGGATGCGCTCCAGATCCTTTTCCAGGTCGTCGCTGGCCTTTTGATATTCGGCCTTGTGAGCCAGCGCCTCGCGCAGAGCCCGCTCGACTTCAGGGAGTTTTTCTTCCGCTTCGGCGAGGGTGAAGTAGCGGGACATTATTGAGCGGGCGGTTTGCGGATGCGCATGGCGAATCGCACTGTCGCGATTCCCAGACCCAACACAGCCGCTCCAAGCACCGTATAAAGGATACCCGGGTGGCGCTCGCTCCAGGGCTTCACCGGTTCGGCGGGCGGGCGATACGCCGGGTTCGGCTCCACGGGACCCAGCGGCCACTCTTTCGAATCGTCCGTTTTCTGGTGCGATAGAACCGCTGCCAAATCGTAAACGGGGGCGCGCGCCGCCGCGTCGCCATAGAACAAGTGATAATCGCCCCGTTCGGTGGCGATGAATTTCAGCGTGCGAATGAGTCCCTCGAGGCGTGCGCCGGTGATACCGATCGGCCGGTCGTCGCGGTTGTAGACGCGGAGTCGGAAGTATCGATCGCGCGTATCCGGAATGTCGATCGCAACGGTCCGCTCGCGCGACCAGCGTTCGATCGCGCCCTGCTTCACCAGTCGCCAGTCGGTTCCGTTTGAGCTGGATTCGACGTCCACGGCGCGCAGGAACGATTCGGCGGGCGTATCAATATATATGCGATCCACGGGCAACCCTGCGACGCCGGCGTCGATCACCGCCAGCGTGGTTTGATTGGTGTGATCTTCAGTCACCTTCGGCGTGACTTCGGCGAGGATCTCACGCGCGGCAGCGCGATGCTCCTGATAATCGACGTAAGCCCCCGTGACGAAGTCGATCTTGGTCCAGCCCCCAATGGTCAGGCGAATTTGCGGCTGAGTTGAAACCGGATATTCCACGGTGAGCGAAGAAAGCCGGCGATTATCTTGCGTGAAATCGAAAATCGCGCCATTATCGCGGACAATCGCCCAGCGCTTGCCGTCGTCGCTAGTTTCGACGCGTACACTTTGCCGAAAATTCCGTTCGCCGGTTTCGATGCGAACGCTGTTGTGTTTCAGGTCGCCCGGGAGGCGCAGCGTGAGGCGCAATCCGACGGCGGGAATCACGGATTGGTTGAAGATTTCGGCGACGCGCTCGGCTCGCCCGGTTACCTCCGCGACGGTTTCGAGCACGAAAGGAACTTCTTCGCCGTCGCGCGAGACGCGCAGATCGGCCAGGTCGGCGCGTGAGCCTGAATAAACGTCACGGTCCAGTTTGATGACAGCGGGTGTCCCGCCCGGTGTGAGTGGAATCGCCCGGCGATAGCGGCGCGTTGAGAGGTCGAGCCCGGCGCCCAGAGCGGCGATCACGGCGACCAAGAGGATTAGACTACGCGGCCGAATCATCTTTGAGCAGCCTTTCGATGCGATCGCGAAAACGGGAATAGAGGAACGAGGTTAGCAGCAGCAGGACGCCCAGGCCAAGTGCCGCCGCGATCTTGAAACCGCGGCCGAGAATCCAGAAATCGGCCAGGTACAGCTTGGCTATCACGAATCCGATCAGTCCGACGCCCAGCACGCGATTAAACGCGGTTCGCGTGGCGACGCCGATGGCGATCAGCAGGATGGCATACAGCGCGAGAAGAATCGAAACGCTGGTGGTTTCGACGCTGAGCAGGTCGCCAGTAGTGATGGTGCGCTCCGCCCAGCCGATCACTTCGAGCACCAGCACGCTGAGGAAGACGAAGTGCCCGGTTACGTATGCGGCGCCCGCCGCGGCACGATGCTTGAAGAATTTCGCAGCCAGGAACATACTGGCAGCCGTCACGGCGAAGGTGAGGAAACGGAGATTTGCGATGGCCGCGAATTGAGTACCGCTGCGATACAACCACGCGTCGGCCGAGTAGAGTCGCGAGAATGCGAGCAACAACACCACGCCCGCGGCGATCGCCAATCGCAGGCTTTGGAATCGGGACGCCACCCATGCCAATGCCGCGCCCTCGAGCGCCCAGGCGATGGTGATGCGGAATCCAGTGAATTGTATGGGCATCGCGAGGGTCAGAAACGCCAGCGTGACCGCGACGGCTAATAATGCGGGCCAGGACGATTTTTCGTCGTCGAGCTCCGGTCGCCACAGCGCGCGGGCGAGGCCGAGATGTATCGCGCCCATGACCACCGCGAACAATCCCATGTAAGCGCGATAACCAGGTTCGAGCAGCGTGTATGCTGCGCCGAAATAGAGTGCAGCGTTCGCGACCAGAACGGTGAGATCGGTCTGGCGCAGCGCACGCTTGCGGATCACAGTCCACCACGGGCTCCATGCGAAGAATAGGACGAATCCGAGGCTCAGCAACGCGACGATCTGCTCCACCGGTTTTTCGAGTGGTCGCGCACCCGTGATCAGGCCGTAGCCAAGCCAATAACAAAGCAACGTCCAGGGCGGGGCTTCACGCCATTGACGGAATTCGGCCACGGCCAGACCGCCGAGCGCGATCACAAATCCGATGATCAAGCCGGGCTGATATTCCTCCCAGACCACAGCACCAGCCGCGCCGAGGAGTTGCGCCACCCACCAAACGGCTCGTGTTTGAGCAGACGCAAACTGCGCGTAGAGAGCGAACAGAAAAACGGTCGCGACCGGGCGATTGTCGATCTTGAGCCACGCCGCCGCCCAGCCGAGGTAGAGAATCACGGTGGCCGCGAACGCGACCCATTCTGCGATTTTCCAGCGCCGATAGCGCGCGGCAGCGAGTCCGCCGAGGTTTACCAGGAAAACGTAGCCGAACAGAATCCACGGGTGATCTTCGCCGGTAGAAAGCGAAACGGGCGTGATGTATGCGCCGATCAGACCCAGCACCGCGATGGCCTGCGAGTCGTAGCGCAGGGCGAACACCGCGCTCGCCGCGGTCGTCACGATCATCAACAGAAATGTCGCGGCTTGCGGAAGTAGGTGATATAGTCCGAAGCTCGCCCAGAACGATAGATACAGCAGCGACAGACCCAGCCCGGTCAGTCCCTGCCCGAATACTTTGTGGCCGCGCTTCCAGAGGAGATCAGCGGCGATGAGAGAACCTAGAGCGGCGATGATTCCGATCGCCACGCGTGCGCCCGGTCCGATCCACTCATTGTCCACGGAGAGTTTGAAGAACAACGCTCCGCCAATCAGCAAAGTGAAAACGCCGATTCGGTTTAGAAGGGTCAATCCGACTTTGGATTCGAGACCTTGGGGTTGCAGCGGGGGCGGTATCGCTGGCGGCAGGGGCGGAGGCGGGGAAATCGGCGGCGCAACGAAAACCGGCTCGGCGGGTGCGGGCGTCGCGAAAATCGGTTCGGGCTGCGGCGCCACGGGTGCGACTTCGAGGGTTGGCGGAGGAGCCGGCGTGGGGTCGAGACGCGCTTCCAAGCGGGCGACGCGGGCTTCCAGTTCGCGATTCCGCTCGGTGAGGAACAGAACCCCTTTTCGCAGCAGTTCGAGCTGCTTCTGGTCCGCCTCGTCGGGCATTCTCTACACACTACCTCATTCCTGCCCCACATCCGGCAGGCGAAACCGTCTGCCCCACAAAAAACCGGCAGGTGACAAGATCACAATCCAGATTTGATCGGTGGCTGAAGCCACCGCTGCGGGCTGAAGCCCGCGCCACGAAAACCGGCAGGCTACCCCGCTTGCGGGTTCAGAAAAGATCGACTGCCCCACAAAACAACAGGCGGCAAGACCGCCCGCGATACAAGACAGACATTACACTGGAGTCATGAGCGATATTCCGCTTCCCCCCGCAAGTTTTGAGTTTCTGGTGTTTTCGCTAAAGATGCAGGCGGAAATGCGCATGGGGCTGCTGGGATTCGGCGAAGACAAGGACGAAACGCCGGACCTGGGAGCCGCGCGCCACGCCATCGATATGCTCGCGATGATCAGCGAAAAGACTCGCGGCAATCTCTCGCTCGAGGAGCAGCGGCTGATTGAGAATTCGCTGACCGAGTTGCGTTTCCGCTATGTGCAGGCCGTCGAAGACGCGGCTAAGGCGAAGTCTGAATCAACGGAAACAGCGTCCGCCGAACCCGCGCCTGGAGAATCCGAAAAGGGAGCCACCGAAACCTCGGCGTGACTCCCGCCATACAGATCACGGTCCTCGGGTCCGGAACCAGTTCCGGCGTGCCGACCATCGGTTGCACCTGCGAGGTCTGCCAGTCGACCGACGCGCGCGATAAGCGGCTGCGGCCGTCGATCCTCATTCGCTATGAGGGCCACGGCGTCCTCGTCGATACGACGCCGGATTTTCGCATGCAAGCTCTACGCGCGCACATCGACCGCATCGATGCGATTCTGTACACGCATTCGCATGCCGACCACGTGCTGGGTCTGGACGACGTGCGTCCGTTCAACTACAAGCAGCGGTCGGCGATTCCGATTTACGGAACGGAAGAAACCCTGAGCGCGATCCAGCGCGTGTTCTGCTATGCCTTCGATTCGTCGCCTCAGGAATCGGCGGTTCCGCGACTCAACCTGCATACGTTGGACGGTGCGCCATTCGACCTGTTCGGTCTGGAGTTCATGCCCATCCGTTTGCTGCACGGGAAATCGGTGGTGCTGGGATTTCGCTTTGGTCCGGCGGCGTATCTCACCGATCACAGCGATATTCCCGACGAATCGAAAGAAAAGCTGCAGGGGCTGGATGTTTTGTTTTTGGATGCGTTGCGGCACCGCCCGCACCCGACGCATTCGACGGTCGAACGTGCTCTGGCATGGGTGGAGGAGCTGCGCCCGCGACGCGCGTTCTTCACGCACATCTGTCACGATCTTTCGCACGCGGCGACGGAAGCGACTTTTCCCGAACACGTGCGTCTGGCCTACGACGGCCTCGAGATCCAAGTGGAGCCGGCTGTAGAACCAGCGGGGGAGCCGGCAGCCTGAATGCGGATCGCGCGCGGATTGCAACAGGCGGCGGCCTTCAACCCGTCTGCTGTTTCGATCGGCAACTTTGACGGCGTGCATCGCGGCCATCGATTCTTGTTTCACAAGGTAATGGTCGAGGCGCGCAATCACAACCTTGCGCCCACCGTGCTGACTTTCGATCCGCATCCTTCGCGCGTAGTGGCGCCCGAGCGCGCCCCAAGATTGTTGACGACGATAGACGAACGGATAGCGTTAATGCGGGAGATTGGCATCACGCAGGTGCTGGTATTGCCGTTCACTAACGAGGTCGCGCATCTGACTCCGGAGCAGTTTGTGGAACGGGTGTTGGTCGATGCATTGAAGGCGCGTGTCGTGATCGTCGGCGACAATTTCCGATTTGGTCATAAACAGGCCGGCGATACCGCTTCACTCGCGGCGCTCGGCGCGCGGTTCGGATTTCGCACGCATACTCTGAACGCGATCGATTATCGGAAACAAGCGGTTTCATCGACGGCGGTTCGCAAACTGATCGAAAGCGGTGACGTGGCGCGCGCGTCCCGGATGCTGGAACGTGCCTACGCGCTCGAAGGCGACGTCGTGACCGGCCAGGGAGTCGGCTCGAAGCAGACCGTTCCGACTTTGAACCTGCGCACGTCGGCGGAAATTCTCCCGGCAGTGGGAGTGTATATCACGCGAACGCGCGCGCTCGACGGCGAGGGGCAATGGAATTCGATCAGCAATATCGGCTACCGGCCCACCTTCGAAGGCAGTGAATTATCGATCGAGACTTTTCTGTTCGGGAAGCTGGAACATACGCCCGCGCGCATCCGCGTCGAGTTTTTGCGGCGGGTTCGCGATGAGCGCAAGTTTGAGAATCCCGACGCCCTGAAGGCTCAAATCCTGCGCGACGTGGCGCGGGCTCAGGGCTACTTCCGCAGACTGGATCGGTGGGTATATAGTAGGTAACTGTCAACGAGGACAACTACACCTATGGGACTCTCACCGGGAAAAATCAAACACATGAAGGCGCTCTCCAATAAGGATGGCGTCATCGCAGCCGCAGCGATCGACCAGCGCGGCAGCCTCCAGAAATCGATTGCCAAGGAACGTGGGGTGCCTGAGGAACAGGTCACGCCCGAAATGCTTTCGGAGTTCAAGACTTCAGTCGTCCGGATCCTGACGCCGCATGCTTCGGCGGTCCTGCTGGATCCCGAATTTGGTCTGCCTGCCGCGAAGGCGCGCGCGTCTAACGCCGGACTGCTGCTGGCTTACGAAGAGAGCGGTTACGACAATACCGCGGTCGGCCGGCTGCCGGATCTGCTGCCCAACGTGTCGGTGAAGCGGCTGATCGACTGGGGCGCGAACGCGTGCAAGATCCTGCTGTACTACTCGCCCTTCGACGATCCGAAAATCAATGACATCAAGAACGCTTTCATCGAGCGCATTGGCGCCGAGTGCATGTATTACGAGATCCCGTTCTTCCTGGAATTCGTGGGCTACGATCCGGAAGGAAAGAAGCCGGAGAAGGGTTTCGAGTTCGCCAAAATCAAACCGCAAGTGGTGATGGGCGCGATCAAGGAATATACGCAGGACAAGTACAACGTCGACGTGTTGAAGGTCGAAGTTCCGGTGAACGCCGTTTACGTGGAAGGCAGCTCAGTATACAAGGGCGAGAAAGCGTATTCGCGCGCCGAAGCGCTGAAGTATTATCGCGAGGCGGCGTCGATCGCGACCAAGCCGTTCATCTACCTGAGCGCCGGCGTTGCTAATGCGCAGTTCATCGAGAACCTGGGGATGGCCACGGAATCGGGCACCGATTATTCGGGTGTGTTGTGCGGTCGCGCTACCTGGCAGGATGGAGTTCCGGTGTACGCCAAGCACGGAGTGAAGGCGCTCAATGACTGGCTGGAGACCGAGGGCATTAAGAACATCGAGACGGTAAACGCGGCGCTCAAGGGCGCGACGTCTTGGATGAAGAAGGCCGGCGTCGCGGCGGCATAATTCCGAAGGAGGGCGGACGCCCTCGTCCGCGCGGGACGCCCTCGTCCCGTCGAAGCCGGCGAGGGCGCCGGCTGCGGTCCAGGGGGACCGCCCCCCTTATGATTCAGACAGCCACCCGAGGATCGCCGCGTGCGATTCCTCGGGCTGGTCGGTCGTAAAAAGATGACTCGCGTTCGCGAGCATCACCAGCTTCGCTCCTGGAATTTCCTTCGCGAGGATTCTTCCGTTCTCTGCCGGCACTAACTCATCCGTCTCGCCGTGGATCACGAGTGTCGGCGCTGCGACTTTGCCCAGCCGCTCATATGAACTCCATTTGGTGATGGCGCCGATTTGTCCCAGATATCCCGCCGCCCTGGAAAACGTGCGAAGACGAATTGCCAGGTCTTCTTCGATACGGTCGCGCGGAGTCGACGAGTCGTAAATGTAGGGGACCATCGCACGCACGCCCTCTTCGGGGGTCATGTTGGCGCGGGCCATTAATGTCTGAAGCACCGGCGGCGCGGCGGGGATGGAGTTCGGGCCGCCACAAGCGGTGCATCCCAGCACTAGTCGATTCACTCGATCGGGATACGCGATCGCAAATTCCTGCGCAATCATTCCGCCCATCGAGATTCCGAACACGTGTGCGCGTCGGATTCCTGCGGCGTCGAGCACCGCCGCAGCATCGGCGGCCATGTCGGCGATGGTCCATGCTTCGGCCGGAACGTCGCTCCGACCCACGCCGCGATTGTCGAAAACGATGGTGCGAAAGCGCGCCGCGACGAGTGGGCGCGTACGGTGCCACATCTCGAGCGAATAGCCGAGCCCCATGATCAACAGGAGCGGATCGCCCGCACCCGATTCTTCCCAGTAGATTCTCGTCGAACCGTTCGTCACAAGGGGCACGTGGCTATCTTAATCTGAAAGCATGCTGCTCCTCCGCTGTTTCGCGTTGCTGATGCCCGTGCTCGCGATCGGACAGGGCCTGGATGGAGTGGTCGTCGACGCGTCGGGGCGGGGAATTGGCGGTGCGCTGGTGATCGCGTCTGGTGTTGGGACGGAGCGATCGGATATAACCAAACCGGATGGCAGCTTTCATTTGAAAGCCGCAGGTGCGTTCATGAGTGTTCGGCACATGGCGTTCGTGCCCGTCGTGGTTCGGGCCGCGGAACTATCGGCGCCGGTGCGCATCCAGCTTGCGTTCGCCGGTGAGCCGATGCTGGAATTACCACGGTGTAAATCCCTGCCGGCGGGAGGACGCGGCTGGATCGGCGGCGAACTGCGCTTGAAACCGTCGGGCAGTGTTCGCGGGCCGGAAATGGCTGGTGATGTTTCGCACTGGTATATCAAGTCCGGAAAAAGCACGCTGCACATTGTGGAGGGCGATTTGGCGCACGCGGGTTTGCCGACCGAGGAAGTTCTGCAAGGCGCGGTGCGAATCAATGCACGCGCTTGGTCCTATCATGGCGCCGTCGGTTTGGATCTGAGGGGTGAATCGCGCGATGGACTTCGCTGGCGCTGGTACGGAACATCAACGGGGAGTGCTTTCGAATATGTGGGCGTCCCGGCGGAGGACGCGGCCAAGTTCGACGCGATGATGCGCTTCGCGTGTGACAGCGCAACGCAACTGGAGCGTCGGTAGTGTGCCATCGCTGGCTGTGGTTGCTGGCTTCGGCGTTGGCGATCCGCGCGCAAACTCCGGAACAGCGGGCGATCGATTATCTGAGGGTCGAAGTTCCGCGATGGTCGCGCGAGAACGGATGTTTCTCGTGCCACAACAATGGCGACGCGGCGCGGGCGTTGTTCGCGGCCAGGGATCACGGAATGAAGGTTCCGCGCGAGGCGCTGGCCGACACGCTGGGGTGGTTGTCGCGACCGGCGGTGTGGCAGGAGAACAAGGGCAATCCGGCGTTCAGCGACAAAAAGCTCGCGCGGTTGCAGTTCGCGGCGGCGCTGGCGGATGCAGGCGTTGATGCCCGCGCGCTGCGCGAGGCGGCGGAACAAATCGTAGCTGAGCAGGAAGCCGACGGATCGTGGATCGTCGATGCGAGTACACCCGCCGGGTCGCCCGTCACGTGGGGCACGGCGCTCGCGACGTTCCTGACGCGCCAGACATTGGAACGCGCGGGAGGCGCGCCCGAGTCCGTAGCGAAAGCCACCGCGTGGCTTCAGCGGCTCACGCCATCGAACGTTCCCGAAGCTGCGGTGAAGTTAATGGCTATTCCGGACGCTGGAACGGCGCAGAAGATGCTCCTCGACGCTCAATCGCCAAGCGACGGTGGTTGGGGCCCGATCCGCGGCGCGCCGTCAGAAGTTTTCGACACGGCGCTGACGATGCTGGCGTTGCGCAACGCGCGATTCGCGGGCGATGCGGTCGGGCGGGGGCGTAAATTTCTGATCGCCACGCAGCTTCGCGACGGCGGCTGGCCGGGCACTACTCGTCCGACCGGCGGGCAGAGTTACGCGCAACATATATCGACTACGGGATGGGCGGCGATCGCTCTGATTCTGACGAAGCCTTAACGAACGCGGAAGGGAACTGAGACGGTCTTGCGCTCGATGGTCTTCGTGACCTTCTCGAATACGTCGATATCGAACGGACGGCCGACGCCGTTGCCCGACAGGTCCTCGAGCGCGGTGTCGATCTTGATCTGGTGCACGCCCGCCTTCCAGGGATCGTCGGGAGTGAATCGCCAGACGCTTTCACCGGGGCCGATTTCGACCGAGCCGTTAACACTTGGCACACTCACCAGTCGAAGGAGCAGCGCGTAGTCCATCGACTTGCCGAAGTCGAGCTGCAACGCATCGCGCGTACCAGCTTTTGGAGCTGTCACCTTCCACCTATTCGGTTCAGGCGGCGTGCGGTCGGCCGACCCGACGCGAAACTTCTTGATGTGCGTGGACGCAAGCGGCAATCCGCGCGCGTCTTTCCAGCCCTGGTCGATGGTCAAGGTGTAAGTCGTTCCCGCGCGCAACGGCGGACCGTCTTCGAGATTCGGAACCAGCCCGCGCTTGATGCGGCCGGGCGCGAAAAGCACGGTAAGCCGGGTCGATTCCGGATTCCACAATTCCTGACGCATTTCGAGGAATGGGAGGTCGACTGCCTTGCCCTGGCCGTCGAGGAGCTTTAGGTTCTTCCAAGCTTCGCCCTGACTCATCGGCGCAGAGAAAACAACATAGAACTTCAGCGTGTTTTCGGGAACCGTGTCGGCGGTTGGATAAATCTGCGTGACGCTGGTTTTCGGGCCGTTGGGTGGAGCGGGACCCTCGAAGACTGTTTCGAGCTTCGCGGCGCCGGGCGGATGGAACACGGCGCGGTAACTCACGCCGCTTGACAGGGGAAAACGCGGGCGGAAAATCACGGAGTCACCGGCAACCTCGTAATCGCCGAGCATCGGCGTTTCGCTCATGCCGACGTGAACGGAGAACATCGACGCTGGATCGCCGGTGGGTTTCCAGCCGTCGACACGGAAGGCGCCGTTTTCTAAATGGATGGTCGCGGCATGAGCCGCAAACACAAAGAAAAGAGCCGCAGATAAACGCAGATAAACGCAGATAAAACGAATACAAATCTTATCTGCGTACATCGGCGTCCATCTGCGGCTATTGGTTTTACGGCAGCGCGATGGTGACCAGATCCAGCGTCCCACTGGCATCGGTCAGGATCAGCGCGTTCTTCTCGTCGAGCTTATCGAGCTGCTGCACGCCCTTCAGCGAGGCGATGGTTTCGTATGGCACGCCCGCGGTCTCGGTGTGCGCAACGATCGGCTGGAACCCGCCCAGCTTGTCGGCCTGGAGCTTCATCACGCCGCGGCTGCTGTTGGCCATCAGGATGAAATCGTGCCCATCCTTCTTATAGGCGATCATGTCCAGCGGGCTGTTGCGATTCCCCAGCTCGGCGATCGTCGTGCCCTTCACCTTGGAACCGGCCTTCAGGTCGTCGATCGAGATCTTCACGAGCGGCGTGCAAGTGTACGCGGCAAGAAGGAATTTCTGGTTGTCAATGGTGTACGGCAGGAACGTCCGGACCGGCGAATTCGTCTCAAAGCGGCCATGCGACCCGTGATAGATTTCGATGTTTGCGCCCTTGGTCACCTGCTCGAACGGATACGGAATGGAGCGCAGGTTCGACGAGAACTCCTCATTCGAAAGACCGGCGATGAACACTCGGCCATCCGCGTACGCCATATCGGTAATGGCTTCCAGGCGCTGATTGCGCCCGCGCACTTCCTTCGACTCCGCCGGATTCGGCAGCGTCGCCATGGAGTGACGAACGTTGGTCAGCGAAACCTGGCTGATCTTCCCGGTGGAATCGGTGCGCAGGATCACGGGCACGGCGTCCGGCCCGCGGCCGCGCGATACGGAAAGATAAACCTTCTTCGAAATCGGATTGATGGCGACGTCGTTAATCACGATCTGATCCGCCGCGGTTCCCAGCAAATCGGCGATCTTCTGATTCACGCCACGGATATCGATCTTTTCGACCGACTTGGGAGCGGTGCGATCTTCGGTATCGATCGCGAACACGGTCGCGCCCAATGCATCGCCGATAAACAGGATTCCATCCGGGCCGAATGCCAGGGCCCCGGCGGATTTCAGTTCGACTTTGCCGGCGGTCAAGCCGCTCGCGCCGAACGCTAATGTTGCGGTGAGCAGGACCGCGAAGATCGTGAGTTTGAAATGACGCATGTGTTCTTCTCCTACGTGAGTGGACTGGGAACTACCTATGGATACCACGTTTAAGACGCGCCAGCTAGGTCATTCGTAACACGGGCGGGCACCTATTCGTAACGAAGTGCGATGGTTGGATCGACAGACGCGGCCCGGCGCGCGGGAATGAATCCGGCGGCCAGGGAAACGCTCAGCAGGATCGCGGTGGCGATCGTCAGGCTGAGCCAGTCGCGGCCGGCCACACCGTAGAGTTGCGTCTCGATCACCTTGCCCAGCGCCAGAGCAACCGGTACCCCGATTCCCAAACCCAACACGCACAGAAGTGCGACTTCCTTCAGCACCATACCCAGGACGTAGGACCGTCCCGCGCCCAGCGCCATGCGAATTCCGATCTCGCGGGTCCGCCGTGCCACCGAAAACGCCGTGACGCCGTACAGTCCGATCGCGGCCAGAAGCGTCGCCAGCGCGCCGAAGCAGGCGCACAACGCGGCGACGATACGCTCGGCGAAGAGCGTCTCGTTGATGTGGGATTCCATCGTTTTCACATCCCAGATCGCGAGATTGGAATCGATCGAGGCCATCTCTCGGCGAACATCGGCGATCGCGGCTTGAGGCGGAGCGGCCGTACGCACCAGCACGTACATGTAGCTCAGATCTTTCTGCTGCCGCGTGCATAGGTACACGAAGCGCACGGTTTCGTTGCGCAGGTTGTCGTACTTTCCGTCTCGCGCGACGCCCACGATCTCGTAATCGAGCGGGTCGACCCGGCCACTTCGAAAAGTACGGCCGATCGGATTTTCATTGCCGAAGAAATAGCGCGCGAAGGTTTGATTTATAACCGCGACGCGGCGCGATCCCTGCTGATCCTGCGCGGTGAATTCGCGTCCCCCCAGCAACTCGATTCCCATGGATCGAAAATAACCGGGCGAGACGACGGCAAAATCGGGCGCGGTGTTCTCATCGGGTTTAGGCGTGTAGCCGGGGACGGTGACGCTGTGCACGCTGCGGTCGCCGGACAAGGGAACGATATCCGCCAGCACCGCGGAGCGTACTCCCGGAATCGCGCCGATCCGCTCCTGGATGGTTTCGTAGACCTGCTGGACGCGCGGCTGCGGATAGCCGGCACGCGCGGCATCCAGCGCAAACAGAATCAGATTCTGCGTCTGGAATCCTGGATCGAGTTTGCGAAGGTTCACCAAGCTGCGCGTGAACAGTCCTGCACCCATGAGCAAGAGCAGCGATAGCGCCACCTGGATTACGACCAGCGCCTGACGCGAGCGGATCTGTCGGAAGCCGCCGATCACGGCCCCGCCTTGCGCGCGTAATGCGGTCGCGAGCTGCGGACGCGTGGCCTGCCATGCGGGCAGCAATCCGAATCCAATGCCGGTGATCAACGCGAGCGCGAGTCCGAACCAGAGCGTGCGCGGATCGAGCGTAGGATCGAGCGCCGCCTGGCTAGCAGTCGGAATGGAGGCGACGACGAAATCTGAGGTCCAGGAAGCGACTGCCAGTCCGGCGATCGCGCCGCCGAGCGCCAGGAGAATGCTCTCGACCAGTAGCTGGCGTACCACGTCTATTCGTCGTGCGCCGAGTGAGAGCCGCACGGCGATTTCTTTTTGACGGCTAAGCGCGCGGGCCACCAGCAGGTTCGCGACGTTCGCGCACGCGATCAGTAGCACCAACGCCACCATCACCATCAGGAGGATCAACGGAGTTTGAGCGCTTTCGGTAAATGTGGGGATTCCGTTCGCGGCCTTGTGGACCAGAAGTTGTTTCTGCTTGAAGCGTTCGAGGAAGCGCTCCGATTTAGAACCGGTCATCGCGGCCAGATCGGCATCCCGAATCGGGATGTAGATGGCCTGAATCGCCGACTGGGCCTGCGTGGCAGTGACGCCGGGTTTCAGGCGCGCCATGATGTGCAGGAAGTGCATGGTGCGATCTTCCAGGCGATCCCAGGTGGGGGTCACCTGCGCCTTCATCTGCAGCGGGACATAGAGATCGGTCGGTGCGCCGACCACCACGCCGAAGAAATCGCGCGGAGCGACGCCGATCACGGTCATCATGGTGCCGTTGACTCGGACGGCATGTCCGACGATTGCCGGCTCGCCTCCGAAACGCCGCATCCACAAGCGGTGACTCAACACCACCACCGGGTGGCCGCCTTTGACCAGGTCGTCGTTACGCGAGATCAATCGGCCATGCAGCGGGGTCACACCGAGCATCTCGAAATAGTTGCCGGTCACCAATTCGGTGGGAACGGATTCGCTTTGGCCCTGATAGCCTAGATGCGTCCGCGTCGGATAGCGCGCGATGACGTCGGAGAAGAATGTCGTACGGTCGCGAAGCTCTTGATAAACCGGATAGGAAAAAATACGCTCGGAGTTGTCGCCCTCGAAACTGCCACGATCGGGACCGGGCGCGGTAAGGAGGACCAGTTGCGACGCCTCCTTCACGGGAAGCGGGCGAAGGAGAACCTGATCGAGCAAGTTGAAGATCGCCGAGTTGGCACCCAGGCCCAGCGCCAGCGATGCGATCGCGACGATCGTGAAAAGCGGGCTTTTCAGGAAGCCCCGCAGGGCGTAGCGGATGTCGCCGACAAGCCGGTTCATCGGCGCTGGTAATTGCAATCGCCGGACCGTTGCTATGTGGTTCAACTACAAGGGTGAATTGCGGGGCGGCTGCGCGTCAGTGGGACGCCGAATCCCACCCATGCGACAGCCGCGATCCTATTCATGCCGCAGAGCGGTCACCGGATCCAGACGTGCCGCACGTCGCGCAGGCAGGTAGCTCGCCGCAAACGCGACCACCGCCAGCGTGAGGGCCACTCCCCCGAACACCAGCGGGTCGCGCGGGCTCACCTCGTACAGCACCAGTTTCAGCAATCCGGTAATCGATAGCGCCGCACCCAAGCCAAGCACCAGCCCCACCGCGACCAGGACCGCCGCGCGACGCAACACCATACGTGCCACATCGCCCGAGGCCGCACCCAGCGCCATGCGAATTCCCAGCTCGCGCGTGCGCTGCGTCACCGACCACGACATCACCGCGTACAATCCGGTCGCCGCCAGCACCAGCGCCAACAGCGAAAACGCGCCGACCATTTGCGTGGTCACGACAAACGGAGTGACGGATTCCTCGATCACCGTGGCCAGCGGCCGGATAGCTGGCACCGGAACGTTCCCATCCACGGCGTGAATCTCACTACGAATCGCCGACGTGAGACCGGTCGGGTCGCCCCCGGTCCGCATGATCAGGTTGGAGCGGCGCGAGGCAGCCTGCCGCAGCGGAACATAAAGTTGTCGCGACGGCGTGTCATTCGCGCCGAAGAAAGTTTTAACCGCCTTAACTACGCCGACAATCTCTACCGGCTCGCTATCACGTTTATCCAATCGAATTCGTTTGCCGACTGCGCTCTCACCCGGCCAGTGCCGCCGCACGAAAACGTCGTTCACGATCGCGACACGAGGCGCTGTCGCATCGTCGTGTTCCGACAATTCGCGTCCCGCGATTAACCCGATCTGCATGGTCCTGAAGTATCCGGGCAACACCGGGTTGTAGCGAGTCGTTGGAACCTCGTTTGGCGGCGGAGCTGGCCGGCCCTCGATCCAGAAACTGATCCCCCCGTAGGAGCCTGTGAACGGAACGTATTGCGCGGCACTCGCGCTGGTCACGCCCGGGAGCGTGCCGATCCGCCCGACCATGGTCTCGATCGCGCGCGTCGCTTTGGCTGGTTCCGCATAACCTTTTCGCGAAAGCGAGAGTTCGACCGACACCAGTCCGGCGGTGTTAAAGCCCGCGTCGGATCGCCAGATGTGTTTCATGCTCTGCACCAGTAGTGCGCCCGCAACCAGCAAAGCGGTCGCCAGCGCGATCTCGCCGCCGACCAATGTATTGCGAATCCACCGCCCACGGCGTCCCGTGGATCCTCGACCGCTACCCTCTTTCAAGGCGTAATTGAGATCGGCGCGCGAGCCCTCGAGCGCCGGCGCGAGACCGAACAGAATGCCGGTCAAAAGCGCAATCGCGAGCGAAAACAAGAGCGCCTTGAAGTCGACCGGGAAATAAGCATAGTCGCGCAGATACTGGCGGACCTCATAGGGGATCGCCGACGTGACCCAGCGGGTGATGTACAGCGCCACCAGCGCGCTGCCCGCCGCTCCCGCCACAAACAGGACCAAGTGTTCGACCAGCATCTGCCGAATCACGCGGAAACGCGACGCTCCCATTGCAAAACGCACGGCCATTTCCTTCTGGCGCTCCACGGATTTCGCCAGCACCAGGTTCGCGACATTTGAGCACACAATCAGCAGCACGAAAATCGTGAGTCCGAAGCACACCCACACTACCTGGTTGCCCTGGTGTTTCCCGATTTCATCGGCCAGCAGAATCGCCTGAATTCCGATCTTGGAATTGGATGCTGGGTAGCGCTCCTCAAGCGACTTCGCTAATGCCGATAATGCTTCTTTCGCACGAACCAGCGAAACGCCGGCTTTGGTGCGTGCCAGCACCGATAGCCAACGCGACTCGCGGTTATTTCGCTGGGCGATGCTCAGTGCGAGCGGCGTGTACACGTGCGCGCGTCCTACCAGCGTGAATTGGAAATGCGCAGGCAACACACCGGCTACGGTCACCGGCTCGTCGTCCAGCAGGATGGTTCGGCCGATCAACGCGCGATCGCCGAGGAAGTGGGTCTCCCAAAATTCGTGACTGAGGATCACGCTGCGCGCTGCGCCCGGCTGGTCTTCTTCCGCAAGGAAGGTCCGGCCCAGTACCGCCTCGACTCCCAGCACGCGGAAGAAATTCGAACTGACGCGCGCGCCTTTAACGCGCTGTGGCTCGGCCGGTCCTCCTCCGCCAACGTTGTAGTTCTGGTTGGACCAGGCGCTTATCGCCTCAAACTCAGGGTCGCGCCGCATATCCTCGAGGTCCGCCGGGGAAATTTGATCGTCCCACCCGCGCACGGTGTCGAACGTGGTGACGAACAGCAACCGGTCCGGCGCATCGAAAGGGAGCGGGTTCAGCACCCAGGCGTTCAACATGCTGAACATGGCAGTGCATCCGCCGATTCCAATGGCCAGCATGGCGATCGCGAGCAACGGGAACTTGGGGTGGCGGGTGTGTGCACGCACCGCGGCGCGGATGTCGCTGGTCCATCCTGAGAAAGCCTGAGTTTCACGCGGCGCGGCGATCGCGGCGCGCAACAGTCCACCAATCTCTCGCACCCAGAAAAACGACGGGCGACGCTGGTCATGCAAGCGTTCGCGCAGCACCTGCTCCATTTCGTCGGCGAAGGTGGCGCGCATGCGTTCTGGAAGCAGCCGTAGAAGGAATCGGTAAAGGCCGTGCATGTTTAGCTCCGTGCGCGGGTCGTGGCAGGCCGCATCGGCGTGAGCACTCGTTTTCGGCGCGCCACCGAAAGCAATTCTGTTAATCGCCCGGTTTCGACCGCGAGTGCCGAACGGCCTTCCTCCGTTAGCCGATAGTAACGACGTCGCGGATCGTCACCCGAATTCGCTCGCCGCGTGGCGACCTCGATATGCCCCTCATCCACCAGCCGTTGGATCGACGTGTAGAGCGCGCCAGTACCGGGCTGCAATCCGCCCTGGCTCTGCGCCAGAACTTCCTTGAGGATGGCGTAGCCGTGACGATCTTCGTCGGCCAGGGCGAGCAGAATGTGATAGCTGAGCGGAGTAAGCGGAGTCATAGGTCTATGCCGAATATATCTCCGAGAGATGCATTCGTCAAGGAAGTACGAATCCCGCGTCAGAAAGTTCGCAAAAAGTTGCGGGCTCTATCGCCAGGGCATCCGCGCGCCCGGAAAGACCGATTCGAGGGTACGCTTTGCGACGGCGGCGCTCACCTCGCCAATCTCCAGGCCGGTGCGCGCCGCCCACTGCTCCCACGCCTCGATCTTTTTCGCATGTGAGCCGTCACGAGTGTGGAACTGTTCCCCACGAGCTAATAGCCGCTTTTCAAGCTGGGCCGCGGCCGGTCCCGACGTTTCGATTTCACCCAATCGCGATAATTCCTGGTGCATCGCCCGCGCTTCTGCGCTGATGCCCTTCCATTGCCACGACTCGCCCGCGGTGCCGATCGCGAGAACCTCCGGCCAGAGGCGCCGGTGAACTAAAGTGTCCTTGCCGGCGACCAATTTTACGATCAGCACATCGGGACGACCGGCCAGCTTCTCAAGCACTCGAAAAATCTCATGCGACTTCGGGTGCGCCCACCAGGATCCGCGCACCGGCTCGCCGGTAACTAAGGTCGACACGCTCGGAAGTTTTGGATCGGAGGCGAGCAGCAGTCCGTGATGCTTGAGTGCCGCGAGACAGTCTGTCCACACGGCCATTTCAGGGGAGACGGTCAGCCGTGGCCGAGGTACATCAGCCAGCTCAGCCCGAAGATCGCGGCGACGAAGCAGCCGAAGCAATATGCCGCATAACGCACGCGTTCGCGATCGGTCCGCTTGGTGATGATCCCCAATACAATCGACGTGAACAGCGCGAACAGCAGGGCCGCTTCGAAATGTGTAAGGTTGACCTTGGGCATCAGTCCTTCTTCCTGGTCGCGATTTCGAATGCGTCCACCATCCCGAGCACGTTCAAGAGCCCGGCGGCGACCATGAACTTAGTCCCGTAGTCGTGCACATGACCCGCGATATCGGCCTGCGAATAACCCAGCATGACGGTTAGAAGGTAGAGAACACCGGCGGCCAGGTTGCTCAAAAAGCCGCCGTAGTAAATGACGGTGGTGAGCAAATCGCCACTCTGCGGTTGAAACAGCGCGCCGCGCATCATTAGTCCCAGCAGGAACATCGCCGCCACGCTGGCCGCGATCAGTCCCCCGCGCCCCGGACGCTTCAACAGGAAATGCCCGCCACCCGGGATCAGCCAGGCGAGCCCTACCGCCGGCGCCCAGTGCGTCAACGGGGGAAGTTCGGGTTCCTGCGGTTTGATTTCTTCAGCCACGGAAACATTTTAGCGCATCATGAAAGGATGCAGATTTCTCGATCGGCGCTGACCGAACTGTCGCGCATCGAAACCTGGCTGCCCTGGGCCTTTCGCGGCCTGCGCGTGATCCTGATTTTCGCCGGCGCATGGATCCTCGCCGGCATCACCCGCCGCCTTCTCAAAAGGATGCGACCGCACCTGCTGCGCATGATGACCCGTCACGGGAAGTCGACGGCTTTCGAACAGGAGAATCGCGTCCAGACCATCCTGGCCATGTTCCGCAAGTTGGCCGGGATTCTTATCTGGCTGAGCGCGCTGGTCATGGCGCTCAACGAGCTGACCTTTAACATCGGACCCTTAGTTGCCGGATTGGGCGTCGCTGGTCTGGCTTTCGGTTTGGGAGCACAGTCCCTGATCAAAGACCTGCTGGGCGGATTGTTCATGCTGCTCGAAGACCAGATCCGCATCGGCGATTCGGTAACGATCAACGGCACCTCGGGATCGGTCGAGGAGATCAATCTGCGAACCACTGTCTTGCGATCGGAAAATGGGACGGTTCACATCATTCCGAACGGGTCGGTGAATATGCTTTCGAACGCGACTCGCGACTATTCGTATTACGTTTTTGAAACCACGCTGGCACATCGTGCCGATGCCGATCGCGCCCTTCAGATCCTGCGGGAAACTGCGGAGGAACTGGCGCAGGAGGAAGCCTTTCGTCTGCTAATCCTGGCGCCCGTCCAGATCATGGGGATCGATAAGCTGGGAGAGCGCGGTTCGGTGCTCAAGGCGCGGATCAAGACCGTGCCCACAAAAGACGCGGAGGTCGGTCGCGAGATGAATCGCCGGGTCAAGGCCAAATTGGATGCCGCCGACATCAATTTTCCCCCACCTCCGTTTACCGCTCCGCCTCTTAGCGCTCCGCCTCCTAGCGCTCCGCCTCCTAGCGCTCCGCCCCGGAATCCCTAGCTTCGGCGCTTACAAATGGATTGAAGAATCTTAACGCCCGGTGTTGGTTCCCTAACACCTGCCCTTGACAACGCCCGCCTGGGGGCGTAACCTTACATACATTAGTTTGTTGGGCGTTGCGATCGTATAACTCTTGCGATCGTGGGTTCAAAGTTGGGGCAAAAGAAAAGCATCATCCGGTGGCGGATAAAGTCTCGCATGAGCGTTGGGGCTCTGCGTGTGCTTTGCCTCCGGTCCATCTTGACGCCCCCCCGTTTTTCTAAGTATTTCCGACTAAACGAAGGAGGCAACACATGTATAAACCTCGAACAGCGCTAGTGGCGCTGTTGATGGCAATTTTGCTCGTGCCGTGTGCGTTCGCGCAGGAAACTACGGCCGGCATCCAAGGCTCCGTGAAGGATCCGTCGGGTGCGGTGGTCGCGAATGCGACGATCGAACTCACCGGCGCGGCCATGCTCGGGTCCAGGAAAGTTACGACTGATTCGTCCGGAGTCTACCGCTTCGCGCAGCTCCCTGTGGGTATTTACACCATGACGATCAGCGCGCCTGGATTCCGCAGCTACAAACAATCCGGAATTGAGCTGACCGCCGGCCGCCTGCCCAGCATCGATGTGACGCTGGTAGTTGGCGCGGTCGCGGAAACCGTGGAAGTATCGAGCGCGGCTCCGGTCGTAGACGTTACGCGCACCAGCATATCCACCGCAGTCTCGGCGCAGGCTCTCGATAATATGCCGAAAGGCCGGTCGTTCCAGTCGGTAATCCCGTTCGCCCCCGGCGCACGGCAGGAACCGCTTCAGGGCACCACTAACGGGTTCCAGATCGACGGCGCCAGCGATTCCGAGAATGTGTACATGGTCGATGGCGTTAACATCACCAACATTCAGAATGGCGGCGTTGGCAAGAGCTTCCAGATGGACTTCCTGGAAGAAGTGCAGGTCAAATCCTCCAGTTTCGAAGCCGAGTACGGCGGCGCACTGGGCGGCGTGATCAATGCCGTTCCCAAGCGCGGTTCCAACGAGTATCACGGAACCCTGGTGTTCTACTGGCAGAACCAGGCGATGAACGCCAACAATGGGGATCGCTCCTTGCGCACCAACCCGCTGCTCCCGGCCCTAAACACCACCACTCGTCTGGACGCCACGGTGGAATCGTTCATGGCAAAGCCAGATCAGATTAATATCGTCGAGCCTGGCTACACCCTCGGTGGTCCGCTCCTGAAGAACAAGTTGTGGATCTTCAGCAGCTATATCCCCTCGGTCAGCACCACTCGCCGCACCACCAACTTCATTGGTGCCAACCCGGGCCCGCGTACGCTGGTCAGCACCACCACCCAGCACAACGCCTATAACCGCTTCGATTATTCGCCGCTGAATTCGCTGCGTTTGTATGCCTCCTGGAATTACGCCTATTTCCGCCAGACCGGCTCGCTCGGCGGACAGGATAGCCTGATTCCTGGCCAGCGCAACACCGGTGCCACCACCGATCCGAATACCATTCGATCCGACGCCGGTTCGGTGAATCCGCTCTCCATATTTTCTTATGGCGCGGACTGGACCCCCACGGCCAAATTGGTAGTGAGTGCCCGCTACGGTTACTTCTTCAACAATACCGAGCAGCGCGGGACGCCACAGGGTGTTCGCTACGTATACGGCAACAACGTACCGGCAGGCACTCTTGATCTGGCCGGCGTACCGGTTCCGGCCTCGCTGGTTAATTCCAGCGGGTTTGCGAACATTCCGAGCAACCTGGCGACGGCGTACGATGCTTACAAGCGCGACACCATCAACGTGGACGGCTCCTACTTCGCTCATTTCCTGGAGGGAACCCACACCTTTAAGTTCGGTTACTTCTTCCAGCGCCAGTCCAACGACGTGCTCCGAACTTTCAACGGCGGCGCGGTAAGCCTGTCGATCGGCAATAACAACTACGCACCGGTAACCAGCAACACCGCATGCGACGCGATCATCGCGCAGAACAAAACGAACTTTGGCAACCCGACCTGCCAGGGCCGCTACGGTTATTTCACCGTCGGCACCGGCGTGGTCAACACCGGTGGCGACCAGCAGACCGCCAAGGCCCTGTATTTCCAGGATGCCTGGACGGTGGGCCACGGTTTGACGCTGAACCTGGGAATTCGCTTCGATCAGGAAACCCAGCCGGCTTACGATCCGACTCGCTTCCCCGAAGTCCGCTTCGGTTGGGGCGATAAGATTGCGCCTCGTCTCGGTGGCGCCTATGACTTGCTGCACAACGGCAAAGTCAAGATCTACGCCAGCTACGGCAAATTCTTCGACATTATGAAGATGGGCCTGGCGCGCGGATCCTTCGGCAGCGACTATTGGCACAATTGCGTATACGCGCTGGACGATCCCGACTACACGAAGATCACCCCCTCGTTCCCGATCGGTGGTGGTTGCCCGGCCACCGGCCCGGCACCGGGTGTGACGGTCGGTCGCTTCATCGAAAACGTGGACTTCCGCGCGACCAAGGCGGACCCGCGCGATCCAGCCATTTCGCCCGATTTCAAGCCCATGAAGCAACATGAGTTTGTGACCGGTGTCGACTGGCAGATCAACACCAACTGGAGCCTGGAAACCCGCTACGCGCGCAAGCGCCTGGATGAAACCATCGAGGACATGGCGATCACGGATAACCTGGGCTTCTATATCGGCAACCCGGGCTCGAAGTTCGCGGACTTGCTGCATCGTCCCACGGTGATCCCGAACGCCGCCGGTGTGGATTATCTCAACACCACTCCGTTCTGTGCCGAGTGCCCGCCGGTCGTTCCGGCCATTCGCCGCTACGATGGTTTGGAATTTCGCCTCGTGAAACGGATGACCGCCAAGTGGGGCGCGTCGTTCAGCTACACGTACAGCAGCCTGACTGGCAACTACGCTGGCCTGACCAATTCCGATCCAACCGATGGCGGCGGCGGACGTCACGCTCCGAATAACGGACGTGCGTTCGACATTCCGACCATGACCTACACCCCCAGCGGGAAGATCGACGACGGTCCGCTTTCGACCGATCGTCCGCACACTGCCAAGGCGTTTATCTATTACCAACAGAAGTGGGGTAGCCGCAACGCAACCTTATTTGGGATCAACCAGATTGGTTACCAGGGCACTCCCATCAGCACCTGCCTTCCGGTAGTCGGCACTTCGTCGGCTTGCCAGTGGGGCGCGGGGCGCAGTAACTTCCTGCAACTCTCGCGGGCAGCCAGCGGTGACATCATCGTGGGCAGCGCGCTGAACGACACTCGCACCGACAACCTTCTCCAGACCGATTTCAACATTCGTCATGAGATCTCGGTCTCCGAAGGCAAGAAGCTCTCGTTTGAAGCCAACGTCCTCAACGCGCTGAACCAGCGCGCGGGTGTGAACTACTACGAGTTCGCCATTCCGACTTCGCTGATCAGCCCGACGCGCGCCTCGCGCTTCTCGGGTGATCCCGGCGTGGACTGGGGCAAGGTCATGAACGGCTACAACGTGCAGGATGCGTTGAATGCCACCGGCGCATTCGCCGGGGTTCAGACCAAGACCACCCTGGCCAATCGTTACGGCTTGCCGCAGGTTTGGCAGACGGCTCGCAATATCCGTTTGGCCATTAAGTTCACGTTCTAGGCAGCCGGTAGGGAAGTACCAAGAAGGGGATCGGGAAACCGGTCCCCTTTTTCTTTTGGTGAACTGGCCTTTCAGCCCGATGTGGCGCGGGCGTCAGCCCGCAGCCGGGCTTTTAAGCCCGGAAGTCAAACGCTTACCCCTTCCGCGCGACCACTACCAGCGACAACCCCCGCCACGGAATCGCACCATCGATCCGCCGCCAGAACCACACCGTCTTGTCGAACAGCTTCAACGACGCCTTGTTAATTCGCTTCCGACCCAGCAGCTCGCCGTACAGCCACCAACTCAGCGCGCCGATCTTGTTGATCTGGTGCATGCGCTCGATGCGGAAGCCTTCCTTTTCGAGCATTCCTGTGAGATCGGCCCGCGAGAAACGCCGCTTGTGGCCCAGCGTGCGATCGATATTCCCGTACAGCGCCGGGCACTGCGGCACCAGCACGATCGCAGCGCCGCCGGGCGTCAGGCATTCGCCCAATGCGCGCACGACGCTCGCCGGATCCTCGACCGATTCCAGTACGTTGACGCACAGCGCGCTTTCGAATTTTCCATCGAGCGCCGCATAATCGGACGGCTTCTCGGGATCGATCTCGCAGACCGTCACGTTGGGCGTCCGGAGAAAACGATTACGCAGCGCGTGCAAATACAGCGGATCTTTTTCCCCCGCGACGTACTGCAGACGCCGCCCCATCAATCGACCGGTCAGGTTGCCGATCCCCGCGCCCACTTCGAGCACCGTCAGGCCCAGGGACGGACGCACGATGCGCGTCAGCCAGGAAAGATACTGCGGCGTGCCGGTGAGGTTGTTCACCATCCCGCGGCCATATGGCTCGGCGTACAGATCGTCCACCAGCCAGAAGTGCAGAATCACGCCCAGCGCTTTCACGCCGTCCTTCCAGCCAATTTTTTTGCCTTCTTCGTAGGTCCGGCCGTGATAGCTGATGGGTACTTCGTACACCCGCAGCTTTCGTTTGGAGACCTTCATGGTGATCTCGGGCTCGAATCCGAAACGGTTGCTGCGGATCGGAATGCTCTTCAGCAAGTCCGTGCGGAAAACCTTGTAGCAGGTCTCCATGTCGGTCACGTTCAGATTGCTGAACATGTTCGAGATCAGCGTGAGGTACTTGTTGATCATCGAATGCCAGAACGGCAGCAGGCGGGATTGTTCGCCGGCCAGGTAGCGCGATCCGAATACTGCATCGGCGTGCCCTTCGAGCAACGGCTTAAGCAGCCGCGGATATTCCTGCGGATCGTATTCCAGGTCGGCATCCTGCACCAGGCAGAAATCGCCGGTGGCTTTCTGGATCGCCGTACGCACGGCTGCACCCTTGCCCTGATTCACTTCGTGCTTGAACAATCGAATGCGCGGCTCCGTGGCTGCCAGCGATTCGAGAATGGCGCGGGTGCCGTCGGTCGAGCAATCGTCGACGATCACCAACTCGCGCTCCATGTTCTCCGGGAGCGGCGCGGCCAACACTCCGGCCAAGCTCCGTTCCACCACAGTGCGTTCGTTATAAACAGGAATCAGGATGGAGAGGAGCACGTAATCCCTCAGTATAATTGGGTTTGCCTCCAATCC
>DASYPO010000323.1:0-11610 GCA_036006545.1 Bryobacteraceae bacterium | reverse complement strand
CACGTTCACATTCTGGTGCCGCTTGCGCGAAGGAAATCCGGTGGCGACCAACGCGTCGGCAATGCGCGCGGCTTTCGATACTTGAATGCGCCGTCCATTCAGATACGCACCCGACCCACGTTCGGCGGTGAACAGCTCGTTGCGCAGCGGATCGAAAGTCACGCCGGCGATCATCTCGCCCGCACGTTCGAGACCCATGGTCACGTTGAAGGCGGGAAATCCGTGCGCAAAATTGGTGGTCCCATCCAGCGGGTCGACGTACCAGCAATACTCGGAAGTCCCTGCGTGTGAGCCGCTTTCTTCGCCCACAATCGCGTGCGTCGGGAAGTGGCTGTTGAGGCGCTCGACGATCAGCTTTTCGCTGGTGCGATCGGCTTCCGTCACCAGGTCGTAATCGCCCTTCAACTCGAAACCGATGCGACGATCCAGAAATTTGACGACGATCGCGCCCGCTTCGCGCACGATGTCGCTTGCCGTTTCGATGTAGGAGACCAAATTCAGTTCAGCTCGTAGAGGTATTTGATATCGTGCTTGAACAGGAATAAATTCGGCTCGCCTTCGCGAGTGATGCGGATGAAATGCGCATCGTAGAATTCCACGATGCCGTCCACTTCCTGGTTGTCGCTGAGCCGCACGCGCACCGGTACCTTGGCTTCGATGAGGTGTTTGAGATAACGAACTTCCTCGAAGGTCTGATCGGGCGCCTTGGTTTGACTGATTTTTCCCGCCACTTCAGTATGAACTTTCATAATAGCCACTGCGAGTCGAGACCCGCAAATCCTGCGCCTTTCCCCCCGCTGTCGATTCCGGTTTGACGATGACAGAAACCGGATGAAAGCGAGGCGTGTCGCGCGGCAAGTTGCGCGGGTAGTAGCCGATCAAATACTGCGTGCGCAGAGCCCGAAGGATCTCCGCGAAGGCTGTATCCAGGTGCGCAACGTCGGGCGCGAACACACGTCCCCCCGTGTCCTGAGACAGGGTCGTGAGCGCGCGCTCCCCACCCAGGTTGCGGCCCGCATCGTTGGTGATGGGGACGACGAGAATCGGGAACAGAATGGCATCGGCACGCTGCGCGGCTTCGAGGGCATCCTTATATTTGAGGTTGCTGGTGGTGTTGCCGCCGTCAGTTACGATCACCATTACGCGGCGGCCTTCCCGTTGACGCAGTTGTCGCGCAGCCAGATAGATCGCGTCGTAGAGCGACGTGCCACCCTCCGGATGGACCAGTCTCAATTTATCTTCGACGCGTTGCTGGTTACGCGTAAAGCCCGTGAGCTGCGCTACGTCGTAGTTAAACGAGAAAAGCGAGACTGCGTCCTCCGGGTTACCTTCCATGAACAACGCGCGGAGGAATTTCGAAATCGAGGTGGTCTCGTAGCGAAGATCCTTGGCGGTCGAGCCGCTGATGTCGATCATCAATGCGACCGAAAGCGGCTGCGCGGTCTGGCGGTCGAACACCGCGATTTCCTGTTTCACTCCGCAGTCAGATAATGCGAAATCCCGCTTTTCCAGCGATCCAATCAATTCGCCAGCCGAATTCTTGACGGTGACCAGCATGCGGACCAATTGAACTTCGGTGCGAATGACCAGGGGCGGCTGCGAGTGCGCACCGACGCTGAGGAGGATTAACGCGACGAATCTCATGCGCGCGCCTTGACCACTGACTCGTCCCATTCGCCGTCGACCCACACTTCGCCGTCAGCGAAGAACTCTTTCTTCCAGACCGGGACCAATCGCTTCAGGCGGTTGATGCCTTCGAGCGCGGCCTCAAACGCGGGCTTGCGATGCGGCGCGGTGACGATCACGACAACGCTCGCTTCACCTATCTCGATCCGACCGAGCCGGTGCACCATAGCAATGCGACCGATTGCGAAAGAACGCGCGAGTTCCGCGCCGATCTCTGCCATCATCTTCACCGCCATCGCTTCGTAGCACTCGTATTCGAGATAGCGAGTCGCGCGACCCTTGGTGTTATTGCGCGCTACGCCTTCGAAGTTTACGATCGCGCCGTCTTCCCCGCGCAGCAGGCGACGGGAGAGCGCCGCCGTGTCAAGAACATCGCGAGTTAGCGCGAAAAAGTGCCCTGCGGTTGCGTCGACAATTTCGTGGGTAAATGTTCCGGTGGTGTTAAGGGAACCGCCGCTGACCGGCGGCAGAAACGCCACCTCGTCGCCATCCGCGAGCACCGACGTCAGAGGCGAAAATTGCTGGTTTTGCGCCAGTACGATACTCGGCGCGAGCTCCCGAATGCGGGGGAAGCGTGCGGCATAATGTTCGAAAACCGTCTCCAGACGGCCACCTTGGGGCACTTCGAGCGAGTCCTCCCTAAGCCCGGCCACATCGCGGAGAACGCCAAAAAAAAGGACGCGGATGCGCACGTGCTGTCATAGTAACAGACTGATTTCAGGGCACCTGGGTTTCACGAATCGTGGGTCGATGATGGCGCGTTATAATCGCGTTCCATGCCCGAAACGCCGCCCCGAGTGGTCGAAACCCGCCTGCGGGTGCGCTACGCCGAGACCGACCAGATGGGGATCGTGCACCATTCCAACTATTTGATTTGGATGGAGGCGGGGCGGGTCGAATACTGCCGCGCGGCCGGTATTCGCTATCGCGATCTGGAGACGGAAGCGGGGATTCTGCTGACCGTTGCTGAGGCAAGTTGCCGCTATGCCCTGCCCGCGATGTTCGACGACGAAGTGGTGGTGCGCACCTGGATCGTGGAGGCGCATCCGCGCTTGGTCCGATTCGGTTACGAGTTGGTCGAGCACAATTCCGGACGCCGACTGGCAACGGGTGAAACCAAACACGTCTTCTGCGGACCGGATAAGAAACCGCGCAAGCTTCCCGAGAAGTATCGCGCGGCGTTTGGCATTTAGACTCTAGTTGCGAACCGCCAGATAACCGGTCGGGCTCAGCACACCCGAGATCGTCATTACGAGCGGTAAGTCGCCCTCCGGCGTGTCGTCCGGCAGCAACAGGTTCAACTGATAGAGTCCCGGACTGAAGGGCGTGATCCCGCAATAGAGAATGTTCGATGCGGGTACCTCTACACCGCCGAGCGTTACGCGAAGAGTACCCGTCACACCCGCAAGCGCTGTCGGAATTTCTCCCGGCGCGATGGGGGGACTTGTCAGACCGCCCCCAGTGAAATAAATCGTCACGTACTGCTTGGCTTTCGCCGGCCCAAAACCGCTCCCGGGGAAAAGACTTGAGGGCGCGATTCCCTGGTTGGTCAGCGAATCCGTCGCGGCTACTGGATTTCTTCGGTCGGCACTCTGGGCAAAGTAGAAAAACTCGGGCGTGGCGGTCTGCGCGGCGACGCTTACGGTGGTGCTGGCCACTTCGTTCGCCGTGCCGCAACCTGTGATTACACGCACGCCGACCGTTCCGCTGCCGGCGATCGCACCAGTCTGGAAGTTGATTTGCGTGTCCGAAACCCCAAACACAGGCGAGCGTACGCCACCAGTTTCTACACAGATGTTCTTGAAATTGGTCGGGACCTTTCCGTTGACCAGGTCGTCTCCCGACACCTTTTGGAACACGGCTCCGCCGCCGAAGTTTTTCCCGAATGCCGTGGCGATTCCGCCGGTCGATAACGACAGCACGGGCGGGGTGCTCAAGGCAGCTCCGGTTACACCGTTTTCGCTAATCGCCGGGACAGGCGTCACGATGGGCGGAGCTGTAATCGTTAGGCTGAAGGTCACGCCCGTAAGCGCCGAGGCGGACGCATTAATTCTGACCGCGCCAACACTGGCGCCCAGCGTGACGACCGCCGTCGCGATACCGTCCGCACCGGTCTGCACTGTCGGATTCGCGATGGTCGCAGTTCCACTTGCGACCGAAAAGGTGACGGCCACCTGCGCCACGGGAATTCCGTTCGCGTCCGTCACCTTAACTGCCACCGAAACCAACTTGCCGGGCGGACCGGATTGAGCATCGCCCGACTGCAGCGTCAGTTTCGACGGCGTTGCAACCGTCAGCTTGCGAATCCGGTCGTTCGCGTAATCGGTTACGTAGATCGCTCCGGCGTTGTCGACGGCAACCCGCACTGGCTGCATCGAAATCGCGGTTGCGGGTCCGTTCTCGATTTCCGTCGCTGGCGCTCGGCTGCCCGCAATGGTCGAAATGATTCCGCCACGCACGCGGCGAACGACGCCATTGCCGTAGTCCGCGATATAAATCGTGCCCGCGGAGTCGACCGCCACGCCGGTCGGATTGTTGAGCTGTGCGCCGGTCGCCGCGCCCCCGTCGCCCGAATATCCCGAAGAGCCCGCGCCCGCCACGGTCGTTATGATTTTGGTCGAGAGGTTTACCTTTCGAATTCGGTTGTTGAATCCGTCAGCGATGTAAAGACTACCCGCGCCGTCGTACGCCAAGTCGGTAGGTAAGAGGCCAGATTGGATCGCGGGACCATTGTCGCCGCCAAACAATGGAATGCCATTGCCGGCCAGCGTCGTAATGTTGCCATCGGAATCCACGGCGCGGACGCGTGCGTTGTTTGTGTCTGCGATATAGAGCGTGCCACCCGAGTCGAACGCTATCGCACGCGGACCGGAGAGTCGCGCGCGAATCGCGAAGCTATTGTCTCCCGAGAATCCCGCTCCATTCCCGCCCGCGTAGAGCGACTGATTGCCGCCCGGCGGCAGCCGTACGATGCGGTTATTGCCCGTATCGGCGATGAATAAGTTGCCTAGTGCGTCCAGCGCGATGCCCGCCGGGTAGGAAAGCTGCCCCTTGGTGGACCCGTTAATGCCGGTGCCGACCAAATTGGTGATGATTCCTGACGGCGAAACCGCGCGAACACGATTGTTTTGCGCATCCGCGATCAGCAGGCCACCCTTGCCGTCCGGCAACACGGTAGCCGGATGGTTGAGAAACGCCTGCGTGGCCGGAATATTGTCGGCGATGGTGGTCCCGGCCACCGTATTAATGATGCCGTTGTGAACTCGACGCACGCGGAAGTTTCCGGTGTCACTCAGTAGAATGTCACCGTTATCGGCCGATGCCGCGTAACTCACATATCCGAATATTGCGTTGGCAAGCGTGCCGCCGTCGCCTGAAAACCCGATATCGAAGTCAACATTAATTACGTGAATCTTGTTGTCGGAAACGGTTACACGCCAGAATTCATACAGCGTGAACACCAGAATATCCCCGTTTGGCTCGATCGCCGTTGAAAGCGGGAAGATTAGCCGTGCGCTGGGTGCGGGTCCGTTGTCCCCGTCGAGCCGCGGATCGCCGAAACCGAAGAAGCCGTTTCCAATTGCGCTCGTGATGGTGCCGGTCTTCTGGTCGATTTTCCGAACCACCAGATTGTTCGAATCGCAAAAGTACACGTTGCCCGACGCGTCGACCGAGATTCCCGTTGGACCGTCGAGAGTCGCGATGTTGGCTGGACCGGTATCGCCGCTATATCCGGCGGTGGACGTTCCCGCAATCGTGCTGATCTTTCCGTTGGCCGCATCCACCTTGCGTATTCGATTGTTGGTTTTATCCGCAATGTACAGGTTGCCGGCGGCGTCGAGCGCAATGTCGTCCGGATCCAAAGCAGCGGCAGTCGCGGGACCGTTGTCGCCGGATGCCCTGAGCGCGCCGTTCCCTGCCACAAGACTGATCACGCCCGTGGATAGCACAACCTTTCGCACGCGATTGTTGTTGTAGTCGGCGATGTAGAGGTTTCCCTTGCCGTCCAGCCGTAGCGCTCGCGGCGCATCCATCGTCGCCTTGGTCGCGGGACCGTTGTCGCCGCTGAAGCCGGCCTCGCCAGTGCCCGCAATCGTGCTGATCTTCCCGTCGGTTCCCACTTTGCGAATGCGGTTTTCGAACTGATCCGCGAAATAAATATTTCCAGCCGAATCCTGCGCGACGCCCCAAGTGGAGCGTAAGGGCACGGAGGTGGCGGGACTACCGTCCAGTAATCGGCTAGTTCCGGCGATGGTATTCGACGTATAAGATTGTGCAAATACGCACGAAGTCAAGAAGGAAAGGACGGTTAGAGGAAAGAAAGACGACCGAGTTGAGTGCATAGGAGTTTCGATAACCCACTAATGTTACCCCAGGTCACGCTGGAAAGGTCCTCGTCAGGAACTCGCCTCCTTTCGCTTACCTAAACTGCGTCCGTGCCGGTTGACTTTTCGCAGGCGGCGTCCTAGTTCTAAGACATGCACCTCTCCAGAAGGGAATTGCTGCATCGCGCCGGCCTCGTGATCGCAGGGCATGCGGGCCTTTTTGGAACAACCCATCCGGCATTTGCGCAGACGCAGAAACCGGTCGAGTTTCAGCGGATCCGGCTGCGGACTTCGAAGCTCGGCGAAATGCGGGACTACTACGCGACGACGCTGGGCCTGCCGACGACGCTGGAAGGCGGCGTCCTCACGGTCGCGTCAGGGAAATCCACCCTGGAGTTCACCGCGGCGGCCCCGGGCACGAATCCTTACTACCATTTCGCCTTCAACATTCCCGAGAACAAACTGGCGGCGTCGATGGAATGGCTGCGCCCACGCTGTCCAATTTTCAAGAGCCCGGACGGCCGCGAGGTTTATAATTTCGCCAACTGGAACGCGCACTCGTGCTACTTTCACGATCCCGCGGGTAATATTCTTGAATTCATTGCGCGCCATACACTCTCGAATGCTGCTGCTGGAAGCTTCGACGTGCGAGACATTCTGAACGTCAGCGAAATCGCACTGGTTGCGCCCGCGCTCCCGGCGATCGCAGAGAAGTTGAAGAGCGATCTGGGGGTTCGCGACTATCCCGGCACATCCTCCGGCTTCATGCCGATTGGAAACGAGCATGGGCTTTTCATCCTTATGAGTAGCGGTCGCGCGATGTTGGGCGGAACCGCGCTCGCCGAGCAGCACCCGGTCGAAGTAAGAGTTCGCGACGATCGACGTCAACGGTTGACTTGGGAGGGCATGCCGTTTCTGGTGGAGAGCGGCGGATAGTATGAGAGGGTGAAGCCTTCTCTATGGGCGTCGGTGATTCCGCGCGATCCTTTCCAGCGCAAGCCGAATCACTACGCCGATATGCTCCGCGTGGCCTGGCAGAATCGCGATCAGCTCCCCTTCGCGATGCGCATCCTCAAGCACGGCGTGTGCGACGGGTGCGCGCTGGGTACCAGCGGACTCAAGGACTGGACCATGGACGGAGTTCACCTCTGCATGGTTCGGTTGGAGCTGATGCGATTGAACACCGCGCCGGCGCTCGACCCGTCGCGTCTCGCGGATGTTGCCGCGCTACGATCGCTCGATTCGCGCGCGTTGCGTGATCTCGGCCGCTTGCCCGAACCGATGATTCGCCGCCATGGCGAGCGCGGGTTTCGCGTGGTGACCTGGGAGGAAGCGTACTCTACAGCCGCGGAAAAGATTCGCGCGACCGATCCGCAACGATTCGCAGTCTACTTCACCTCGCGCGGAATTATGAACGAGCATTATTACGCCGCGCAAAAAGCAGCGCGCGCGATGGGAACGAATCACGTCGACAACTCGGCACGCTTGTGCCATGCGGCGTCAACCGTCGCGATGCGGCGCGCGCTGGGCCACGGGGCGACGACGTGTTCGTATACCGATTGGATCGGTACCGACCTGATCGTTTTCTTCGGATCGAATACGGCCAACAATCAGCCGGTGACGATGAAGTATCTGTACTACGCGAAGCAGAGTGGCGCGCGCGTCGCGGTGGTGAATCCGTACTTCGAGCCGGGGATGGAGCGCTATTGGGTTCCGTCCATCGCGGAATCCGCCGTTTTCGGTACCAAGTTCGCGGACGATTGGTTCGCCGTCGATACCGGTGGCGATCTGGCTTTTCTCACCGGCGCGTTTAAGATTCTGGGGGCGGAAGGGTGGATCGACCGTGACTTCATCGCCGCGAACACCGTTAGGTTCGACGAAGCGCGCCGCGCCGCAGAAGCCCAGGATTGGGAAACGCTCGAGCGCGAGAGCGGGACCACACGGGCGCGCATGCTCGAGTTCGCCCAGATGCTGCGCGACGCGAAGAATGGAATCTTCGTGTGGGGGATGGGCCTGACGCAGCATACGCACGGCGTCCACACGGTCGAAGCGCTGCTGAACGTCGCGCTGGCGCGTGGCTGGCTGGGACGCGAGAAGGTCGGTGTGATGCCGATCCGCGGGCACTCGGGCGTGCAGGGCGGAGCGGAAGTCGGGTGTGTACCTGCCGTCGACGCAGAACAGCAGAAACGTTTTGAACAGGATTGGGGATTTGCGCTTCCGAAATTTTCCGGGTTGTCCGCCGCGGAAATGATCGACGACGCCGCGACCGGAGAAATCGGCGTTTTCTGGATCACCGGCGGAAACTTCCTCGAGACGCTCCCCGATCCCATGTTCGTCCAACAGGCGCTGGAGCGGACTCCGGTTCGCATTCATCAGGACGTGGTGGTGACATCGATGATGCTCGCCGATTCGCCGGATACCGTGGTTCTATTCCCGGCGACCACGCGCTACGAATCGCCCGGCGGAGGAACCGAAACGTCGACGGAACGACGCATTATTTTTTCTCCCGAGATCGCGGGGAGAAGAATCGGATCGGCTAAGCCGGAATGGGAGGTGTTCGGCGAGGTTGCCGCGCGGGTGCGTCCCGACCATCCCGCACAGTTTCGATCATCACAGGAAATTCGCGACGAGATCGGCCGAGTGATTCCCTTGTATGCGGGGATCGAGAAACTTTCCCGCGAAGGCGACCAGTTCCAGTGGGGCGGTGCGCGTCTGTTCGCGGATGGTCGATATGCGACTCCTGATGGGAAGGCTCAGTTTGCAGTCACAGGTGGCAAACTGCGACCACCTGCGGTACATCAGTTCCGGGTGTCGTCGCGACGTGGGAAGCAGTTCAATTCGATGGTGCAGAAACAGGTTGATCCACTGACGGGTGCGGCGCGGAATGATGTGCTTATCGCACGTGAGGACGCGGACCGGCTCGGGCTGCGCGATGGCGATCCGCTGCGGCTGCGTTCGAGCGCGGGCGAGTACCAGGGTCGCGCGCGCATCGATCGTATGAAGCCCGGCAACCTCGAAGTCCATTGGCCCGAAGCCAACGCACTTTTCTCTCGCGACGCCCGCGATCCGGCTTCTAAGGAACCCGATTACAACGCGGTAGTGGAAGCTGAGAAACTAGGCGTCTCGGGGCTCTAATCGCTCCCTGAAACGTTTTGCAGTACAAAACCGGTCGCAGGCTCAATCAAGAGCCGCCGAGGGCTGGGAGCGCGATTCCATTTGGTGCTATCCCCGGCTTTGATGGATGCACAAAAACTCGCCATAAGGATTCAAATACACATCTATCGTGCTGATTTAATTGATAAAACGGAGCGACGACCATACAAACCGTTGACATCGGACCGTTAGGATCGTAACTGCGACAACACCGACGCCCGCCGATGAGAGCGTTTCGCAATTTAGAACACGTTGCGGAAAGCGAAAAGTACGTGAAAACGTAACACGATCCTGTTATTTATGTCTGACACCGTTTTGCTTGCAGGTCCTGGGTCTTTACTTCGTTTAGAGGAGTTCCTTATGCCTAGTCGCATTTTCTCTCGTCGTGTTTTCTCATTGGCGTCGATTTTCCTGATGCTGACCGCCTCGCTGGCCTGGTCGCAGGATACCCGTGGCACACTTACCGGGCGAATCACCGATCCGAGTGGAGCAGTGATCGGCGGCGCAACCGTGGTGATCACTAATTCCGCCATGGGATACAAGACCTCCCTCACTACGAGCGTGGACGGGCTGTATCGAGCCACCTTCCTCTCACCTGGCGTGTATGACATCGAGGTTACGGCGCCGGGATTTAAGAAGGCGTTACGCGGCGCGGTCGAGGTCCGCGTTGCGGATCGTCTGGATATCAACATCGCGCTCGAAATCGGCGCGTCCGAACAGTCGGTCAACGTAACCAGCGATGCTCCACTGCTGAACACGGAGAGTGCATCGCTAGGAACCGTTGTCGATTCCAAACGCGTCGCCAGCTTGCCGCTTTCTTATGGCAATCCGTTCCTGCTGATCGGACTGACCGCGGGTGTGACGTTCAACGGCAGCGTCCGACTGGATCGGCCTTTCGAACCCACCCACATCGTGAATTTCTCGATGGGCGGAACGCGCGGCAACCTGAATGACATCACGATCGACGGTGCGCCGGCGACAGCGACCGCAAATGCTTTCGAAGTTACGGCATCGTATGTACCGCCCACCGACATCGTGCAGGAGTTTAAAGTTCAAACCAACACTTTCGACGCACAGTTCGGGCAATCGCAGGGCGGCGTCACAAACCTGAGCATCAAGAGCGGAACGAATGCGTTCCACGGCACGGCGGGATACAGCTTTCAACGTCCCAGCTTCTACGCCAACGACTTTTTCCTGAACAAGGCGGGCACGCCGCGCCCCGACTTCAGTTTCGATCGCTTCGGCGGGTCCTTGGGCGGTCCTGTATGGCTGCCGAAAGTCTACAACGGGAAGAACAAGACCTTCTTCCTGGTGGGCTATGAGCGCATCACCGATTCGCGCCCGCGTCACGACGACACTACTAACACGGTCCCGACCCCGGCGATGCGGAACGGCGACTTCTCGGCCCTGACCGCAGCGGGCGGCTCGAGCTACACCATTTACGACCCGGCAACACGCGTAGCCATAGCGGGCGGGCGCTTCCAGCAACAGCCGTTCGCCGGCAATAAAATCCTGCCCAGCCGTTTCGACAAAGTCGGACTGGCGATTCTGGGGTATTATCCGTCCACCGAAAAGACGCCGGGCGATCCGCTGGGTCTTTCGAACTATCGCGACGCAACCACGGCGGAAAAGGCCGACTATTACAACTACACCGCGCGTATTGACCAGAACATCGGCCAGAAGCAGCGCTTCTTTGTGCGTTACAGCCAATACAATCGCAACAGCACCTACAACCAGTACTTCGACAACGCTTTCGTCGGCGACCAGTTCTACTTCTACGCCAAGAACGCGGCGTTCGATCACGTACTCACGATCTCGCCCACCATGGTGCTGAACTCGCGCTACAGCTACAATCGCTTCATCCGCGGGTCTGACCAGCCGGCCGAGGCGGTGGGTTTCGACCTGGCGTCGCTGGGCTTTTCGCAGCAGTTCATCAGCCAGGTTCCGAAGGATCAAGTTCGATTCCCGCGCATCAACCTGACCGGTTACATCAGTAACGGGCACACCAATGAGAATCGCCCGGTGAACAATCACACGGTGGCATCGACTCTGGCGAAGTCGGCCGGCAAACATTCGCTACGCGGCGGGTTTGAGTATCGGATCTATCAGGAATCCGATCAGTTCAAGAGCAATCAGCAGACCGCCAACTTCACGTTCGGTTCCACTTGGACGCGCGGTCCGCTGGATAATTCCGCAACTTCACCCGGCAGTATCGGGCAATCGGTTGCCGCGCTGCTACTGGGCCTACCGGATTCGGGCAGCATCACCCGCCAATCGGATTACATCGAGCAGTCGGGTGTCTGGGGCTTCTTCTTCCAGGACGACTTCAAGGTGAACAATCGCCTGACCGTGAACCTTGGCTTGCGGTATGAGTTCGAAGCCGCACTGCACGAGCGTTTCAATCGCAGCACCCTCGGTTTCGATACAGCCTACGTACAGCCGATTT
>DASYPO010000322.1:0-2456 GCA_036006545.1 Bryobacteraceae bacterium | reverse complement strand
TGCACGATCGCGCCGGTACAGCCTTCCTGCTGGTAAATCTCCAGCACGTCCTCGAGCGTCAGCGGCTCGAAATAGAGCCGATCGCTCGTGTCGTAGTCGGTCGAAACCGTCTCCGGATTGCAGTTGACCATAATCGATTCGACGCCAAACTCCTGCAGCGCGAAGGACGCGTGGCAGCAGCAGTAGTCGAACTCGATGCCTTGCCCGATGCGATTCGGCCCGCTACCCAGAATCATGACCTTCTTGCGCGAAGACACATTCGCTTCGCACTCTGACTCGTAGCTCGAATAGAGATACGGCGTGAAGCTCTCAAACTCGGCGGCGCAGGTATCCACGCGATTGAACACCGCCGTGACGCCGAGTTCTTTGCGGCGCGCTCGAACTTCGAGCGGCGGTACGCCCCAGGCCCGCGCCAAAAAGCTATCGGAGATACCGTCGCGTTTGGCCAGCAGTAATTGCTCCCGCGTCACGGCCGCCAGCGATCCTTTGGCCAATTCTTTTTCGAGATCCACCATCTCGCGTACCTGCCGCAGGAACCAAGGATCAATGGATGTCAGATCGAACACCTCCGCTTCGGTGTAGCCGTGCTCGAAGGCGAAGCGGATGTAGCCGAGGCGATCAGGATTTGGCGTAATCAGGCGGGCTTCAATTAAATGTTCCTGAAAAACGGTGGCGCCGTCGGCCTTGCCGGTTTCGAGGCTTCGCATGCCTTTGCCGAGCGCCTGCTTGAAGGTCCGCCCGATGGCCATCACCTCGCCGACACTTTTCATCTGCGTGCCGAGCACGGGTTCCGCTCCGGGGAACTTTTCGAACTGCCAGCGCGGAATTTTGGCAACCACGTAGTCGATCGTTGGCTCGAAACATGCCGGCGTCAGGCGCGTGATGTCGTTCTTGATTTCGTCGAGCCGATAACCCACGGCCAGTTTGGCGGCGATCTTAGCGATGGGGAATCCAGTGGCCTTGGATGCCAGCGCCGAGCTGCGCGACACGCGCGGATTCATCTCGACGATGACCATGCGCCCGGTCTTGGGATCGATGGCGAACTGGACGTTGGACCCGCCGGTATCGACGCCGATTTCACGCAGGCAAGCCAGCGCCGCGTCACGCATCATCTGATACTCGCGGTCCGTAAGCGTCTGCGCGGGGGCGACGGTGATCGAATCGCCGGTGTGCACTCCCATCGGGTCGAAGTTTTCAATGGAGCACACGATGATGGCGTTGTCCGCCTGATCGCGCATCACTTCGAGCTCGAATTCCTTCCAGCCGAGGACGCTTTCTTCGACCAGGACTTCATGCACCGGCGACAAGTCTATGCCGCGCTCCAGGATCTCCTCGGCTTCCTCACGGTTATACGCGATACCGCCGCCTGCGCCGCCCATGGTGAAGCTCGGGCGCAAGATCACGGGATAGCCGATGCGCGCTGCGAATTCCAGGCCCTTGTCGATCGAATTCACCAACTGCGATTGCGGCAGTTCGAGGCCGATCTTCTTCATGGCGTCCTTGAAGAGCAGCCGGTCCTCCGCCTTCTTGATGGAATCGATTTTCGCGCCGATCAGTTCCACGCCATATTTGTCGAGCACGCCTGCTTCGGCCAGCGCCACCGCGAGATTCAAGCCAGTCTGCCCGCCGACGGTCGAGAGCAGCGCGTCGGGGCGTTCGCGGCGGATCACTTCTTCGGCGTATTCGACGCTGAGCGGTTCCACATACGTGCGGTCCGCGAGATTCGGGTCCGTCATGATGGTGGCCGGATTCGAATTGATCAGCACCACTTCAAAGCCATCGGCCTTGAGCGCTTTGCACGCCTGCGCCCCGGAGTAATCGAACTCGCAAGCCTGTCCGATGATGATGGGACCGCTGCCCACGATCAGAACACGATGGATGTCGTTGCGGCGCGGCATCAGCTTCCCTGATCCATCAGCTTCACGAAATCGTCAAACAAGTAGTGCGAATCGTGCGGACCGGGCGCGGCCTCCGGATGATATTGCACGCAGAAGACGGGATGACTGCGGTGACGGAATCCTTCGAGCGTCTCGTCGTTCAGATTCATGTGGGTGATTTCGAGCTCGTTGAGATTCAGCGAATCCGCGTCGACGGCGAATCCATGGTTATGCGAAGTAATTTCGACTCTGTTCGTGACCCGATTCAGCACCGGATGATTCGCCCCTCGGTGGCCGAATTTGAGCTTGTAGGTCTTCCCTCCCAGCGCCACTCCCAGGATCTGGTGACCGAGGCAGATGCCGAAGATCGGCGTCTTGCCGACGAGTTTGCGAATCTGCTGGGCCTGATAGTCGAGAGGCTCGGGATCGCCTGGTCCGTTCGAAAGAAACACGCCGTCAGGTTTCAAGTCCAGTACATCCTCGGCGGTTGTGCCCGCGGGAACCACCGTGACGCTGCAACCGGAATGCACCAGACGGCGCAGGATATTGCGCTTGATGCCGAAATCGTAGGCGACCACG
>DASYPO010000321.1:0-6644 GCA_036006545.1 Bryobacteraceae bacterium | reverse complement strand
TGGGCGCGGCTCCTCTACGGCGGTTCCACCGGCGGTTGGATGAGTTTGGCGCAGCAGGTTTTCTATCCGGAGTTTTTCGGCGGCACTTGGAGTTTCTGTCCCGATCCGGTCGACTTCCACATGTTCCAGACCATCGACGTGTATCGCGATCAGAACGCGTATTACGACGTGGGTCCGTTCGCGCGAGTCCCCAAGCCGCTGGCGCGCTATCCCGATGGTCGGCTGCTCGCCACATTCGAGGGATTCGGCAAGCAGGAAGCCGCCCTTGGTTCGAAGGCGCGCTCGGGCGGCCAGCTCGATGCGTTTCACGCGGTGTTCGGTCCGGTCGGAAAAGACGGGTATCCCGCGCAGCTTTGGAATCCCCTCACAGGCGATATCAACGCCGAGGTCGCGCGCTATTGGGCCGAGCATTACGATCTGACCGCGCTCTTGCGTCGTGAATGGGAATCGCGTGGGCCGAAACTGGTCGGCAAGATTCACGTGATGATGGGTACGAAAGACACGTTCTATCTGGACACCGCGGTCAACTTGCTCGAGCAGTTTCTCGAGAGCACGAAGTTGCCGGGGAAGGGGCCCTACTATGGCGGCAGCGTCGTGTATGGAAACAACAAGCCGCATTGCTGGGCGGGCGACATCCCGACGGGGATGACGCTCCAGCAATACTATCTGCCGATTTTCGCCGAGCACATGGCGAAGATGGCCCCGCGCGGCTCGGACACCGAAAGCTGGCGGAGGTAACGCAGGCGATCTCGTCGCCTGCCTGTGGAGGGCGGGCCCCCTGGCCCGCAGCCGACGCCCTCGTCGGCTCGGATTGCGGAATACCGTAAGACTTTTGCCCAACCAGGCCAATATGGTATCATCCAATCCAGATTGGCATGCTTCCCCGGATCGATCTACGACCTGAGTCGGATACACCGTTATACCGACAGATTTACGAGAAAATAAGGTCGGCGATCGCTTCGGGTTCCGTCGCACGCGGGGAGAAATTGCCCCCCACACGCGAATTGGCTGAGTCACTTGGCCTGAACCGCATGACCGTCGCCTCCGCCTACGAACTGCTCGAATCGGACGGCCTGATTCGAGGTCACGTCGGTCGAGGAAGCTTCGTCGAAGGCGTCCCCGCCGAAGCAGCCCGTTCCCAATCCACGAGCCTGGATTGGGAGTCGCTGATTCCCGCCGAAGAAATCGATTCACCCGCGCCATCCTCCGCGCGCATCAGTTTTTCCGCGTCGCGTCCGTCCGAGATGCTGTTTCCGCTCGACGAATTCCGCACCACCTGTCGCGAAGTCATCGATTCGGATGAAGCGGTTCAGATCCTGCAACTCGGCCCCGCGTCCGGATACGGTCCGCTGCGTCGCTACCTGCTCGAGCAAGCGCGCCAACGTGGAGTTGCGGGAGCGGACGACGACATCCTGATCACCAGCGGCTGCCAGCAGGCGTTCGACCTGTTGCAGCGCGTCCTCGCATCGCGCGGCGAAACGGTGCTGCTCGAAGATCCCGTGTATCCCGGCCTGCGCAATGTCTTCCAGCGCGGCGGCGCGCGCGTGATCGGCGTACCAGTGGGCGCGGAGGGAATCGAAATCGAAGCGTTGGGTCGCATGATCGAGCAGGAGCGCCCGCGACTGATGGTGCTCACGCCCGATTTTCAGAATCCGACGGGAACAACTCTGCCGCGCGAGGCTCGGCAAGCCGCGCTCGAAATGGCCCGACGCGGCGGAGTGGTGGTCGTCGAGAACGATCTGTACAGCGCACTTCGCTACCACGGCACCGAAATCGCGCCGATGAAGCGATTGGATTCGTCGGGATCCACTATTCTGCTGGGGAGTTTTTCGAAGATCGCGTTTCCAGGTTTGCGCGTCGGCTGGGCCATCGGACCGCGCCAGGTGATCGCGCGTCTGACCGAAGCGAAGCAGTCCAGCGATCTGCATTCCGACCAGCTTTCGCAAGCGGTGCTGTTGCGCTTCGCCGCATCGGGACGACTCGAAGCGCATCGTCAGAAGATGCTGGCCGCCGGTTCCGAACGTCTGAAGTCGTGCATCGCGGCGTGTTCGAAAGAATTGCCGAGCGGCAGCCGCTTCACCCGACCCGAGGGCGGCATGAGCTTGTGGGTGCGGTTGCCCGAGCCGCTGGATGCGGCCGAGCTCGCCACGCAAGCGGAGCGCGAGAACGTCAGCTTCCTGCCGGGCCGTTATTTCGCGGTATCGCGGCCGCAGTCACACGCCTTGCGATTGAGTTTTGCGGGCCTCGCACCGGCAGAAATTCGCAGCGGACTTCGCGTATTAGGACAGATCTTTCGTAATGATTTCGCGCGGGTGCGTGACGCCGATCGCGGCGAGCCGGCACCGGCGATGGTTTAAAGCAGCGGACAGCGGACAGGGGCCAGGGGCCAGAAGGGAACGACGGAGATGTATCTATCAGACGACTTCAGACTGAAAACAGGATTGGCGGAAATGCTCAAAGGCGGCGTCATCATGGACGTCACCAATGTCGAGCAGGCGGTGATCGCGGAGAAAGCCGGCGCGTCCGCAGTGATGGCGCTGGAGCGCGTGCCGTCGGACATTCGCAAGGACGGCGGCGTCGCCCGCATGGCGTCCATCCGCATCATCCGCGACATCATGAACACGGTCTCGATTCCGGTGATGGCGAAAGCGCGCATCGGACATTTCATGGAAGCGCGGATTCTCGAAGTCCTGGGTGTCGACTACATCGACGAAAGCGAAGTGCTGACGCCCGCCGACGAAGAGCATCACATCGACAAGAAAGCGTTCAAGGTGCCGTTCGTCTGCGGCGCGCGCAACCTGGGCGAGGCCCTGCGGCGGATCGCCGAAGGTGCGGCCATGATCCGTACCAAGGGCGAAGCCGGGTCGGGCAACATCGTTGAAGCGGTGCGCCACATTCGCACCATCGTCAAGGAAATGAAGCAGCTCACTGTGCTCGGCAAAGAGGAACTGGTGCACGAGGCGAAGAATCTCGGCGCGCCGCTCGAACTGGTCGAATGGGTGGCAGCGAATGGGAAGTTGCCGGTGCCGAATTTCTCGGCGGGTGGAATCGCAACCCCGGCCGACGCTGCGCTGGTGATGCAGATGGGCGCCGAAGCGGTATTCGTCGGCAGCGGGATTTTCAAGTCATCGGATCCGGAAGCGCGCGCGAAGGCGATGGTGAAAGCCGCGACTTATTTCAACGATCCGATCAAGTTGCTGGAAGCCAGCGAGGAGTTGGGCGAAGCGATGCCCGGACTCGACATTTCGAAGCTGCCCGAAGCGGAGCTGATGCAGACGCGCGGCTGGTGAGCCACTTGCGTGGCGGCCTGTGCGCCTCCGGCGCAGAGGCGCTTTGTAACGGAGGACCATGAAAACGGCAGGGGTCCTGGCGCTCCAGGGCGATTTCGAAGCGCATCGCAAAGCGTTGGAGCGCGCCGGCGCGCACGCGGTCGAAGTCCGCACCGCGGCCGAGATGAACGTCTGCGACGGATTAATCCTGCCCGGCGGCGAGAGCTCGACCATGCTCAAGCTGCTCGAGATCGAAGGGCTGCTCGAACCGCTGCGCGAATTTGGCAAAACCAAGCCAATTTATGGGACCTGCGCGGGCGCGATTCTGCTCGCCCGCGAAGTCAGTCACCCCACTCAGCCGAGTCTCGATCTGATGGATATCGCCGTCGAACGCAACGGATACGGGCGTCAGATCGATAGCCGGATTGCGAAGATCGCGCTAGAATCGGGCGGCGAAACGGAAGCGGTTTTCATCCGCGCGCCCGTAATTCGGCGCATCGGCGACGGCGTTCACGTCGTCGCGCGTTATCAAGGCGACCCGGTTTGGGTGGAGCAGGGAAGGCACATGGTCACGACCTTTCATCCGGAGTTGAGCGAGGGCGGCGAGATCCATCGCCGATTCGTCGAGAAACTTTAGAACCAGTCGCTGCGGTAGGCCACCCACCAACTGATCGCGAAAATTGGAATGGTTGCGCCGAGCGCCCACCAGAGCGGCAGAGCGAAGTCGGCCCCGAGCCCTAGGACCGTGAAGGTGAGCCAGAAAATCTTTCGCTCCATGCCTAAGTCTAACTGCTTGGATGATTCGGGACGTCCTACGCGGCCTGCCGCGGGCGTCGGAACAACGCGAATATGGTGCCGACGCCGATTCCAGCGATCAGACCCCAACCGGCGAACGCGAGACGGTTCGGTGAAATCGCGTCCGTCGGGTAGACCGCTGGATCGATCAGTTCGAGTACAAGGTTTGAATTGAGGTAGCGGCGGTCGCCCAAGTTTTCAGCCAGCAATGCGGCGGCGGCCTGTTGCAGCGTGTGTTGCGCCTTCACTGGGCTCGAGTCGTCGAGTTGGATCGTGAACACCTGCGCTTGAATCGGTCTGACTTGAATACGACCGCGCATGTGAGTTAGCACGCCCCGCGCTGGCAACTTTGAGACCTCGAAGGGTTCGTTCATTCTGATGACTGCGGTCGAGCGGTAGGATTTGGGAATCGCGAACGATCCTGCCGTTCCGGCGAGAGCACCGATAAGGGCGCCGACTACCACGGTTCGTGAGAAGCGAAATCTCAGGAGGCCGAGCATCGCGCCGACTGCAGTTCCGGCGGCCAACCCCCAGGCGGCGAGGTTGAGGCGATTCTGAGTAGTCGGGCTCGATGGGAGAGTTGGGGAATTGAGGACTTCGAGTGAGCTGCCTCGAATGGCAGTGCTCTGAGTGAGCAGCGCTCGAGTGATTTCCTCTGCCGCTTGTTGGGCTTTCAAAGGGTCGGTGTAATCGAATTGGATTGTGAACGCCTGCGAATTTATAGGCTTCACCATAATACTCTTTCGCATCCTCTCGATAACGTTCTCCATCGGAACGCGGGAACGTTCTGCGGGATAGAGGGAGAGGCTCAGAATGATCGGTGTCAACGAATTCCGGCTGAGCGCTTGCTGCTGAACGGCCCTCAAAGAGTGGTAGAGAATTTGACCATCGCCCGAGCTAGAAATCCTGACGGTAGCCGTCGAGCGATAGGATTTCGGAATCGCGAAGGAGCCGATAGCAGCAGTGAGCGTGCCGAATACCGCGGTGGCAATCACGATCTTCACGAAATTCCAATTCGTCAGTTGCATCTTGAAGGCTCCCAGGAGCACGTTCATGAGGCTGCGCCAGCTCGCAGGATCGTCTTCAAGCAGCGCGTCGAACTCCGCGCCGTAGCGTCGACGCCACGCGGCGGGATACAGGCGTGCAAGAAATCGGATGACGGGTTTCATGCCCGCTTCAACCTCTTGAGTCCCGTCTTCACGACGCGCTCCAGGCCGCCGAGCTTTTCCTGCAGATGCTCGCGACCCGCGTTGGTCAGCGTGTACGGCTGGCGACGATCGCCGGCACCGACCGGACGGATCCAGCCCTGCTCTTCGAGTCGCGTAATCGCACCGTAGAGCGTTCCGGGCCCGAGACGGACACCGGCGAAACGCTCGATGTCAACCATCATTGCGTAGCCGTGCTTATCGCCTTCGGCCAAACTTGCGAGCACCAGTAGATTCGGATCCGTCATATTACGTGGTACGTAGTATCGTACGGCGTAATAGAGCAGTTGTCAAGCTCGTGATTCAAGACACTTGTGATGTTGCGGGCGGCCGGGGCTTCGCGGACTTTTCGCCGTGCGTTTCCGGCCGCCGATGATTTAAGCGCATCTCGCGGGGGGCCCGGCATGCTGGTTGGCACACGATTTTCCCCGCTTCGATAACCGCTCTCTGAAGCCGTGTGGAGGCGGCGATATTTGCTATCCGCACATCCACCGGCGTATTCGGATCGATCCACCACTTACGATTCGCGCACAACGCTTTCGCTGTGCGCGAGAATTTTCTCCCGTCGATGGCGGCACGATGCCGCCGCCGCAAAGCTTTTTACGGCCTCCAGGAGTTCAGTACCACTACAGTGCAACGCTTCCTGCGCAGGAAGATTTCTGATCCGAAGTTAGCATGCGGCGGCAAGGAAACTAACGGAAGTTGTTGATCTGGTTCGCGAACTAGCGTGTGACTCTGCGTCTATCTGCGGCTTATGATCACTTCGCCTGAACCCGTTTGACGCCTTTGGGCATTTTGAGCTCGAACGCGGAATCCGGAATATCCGTGTCGACCTTCATATTCGAATACGTGACCAGTCGGTAATCCTTGGAGGGCTGCAGCACCTTCTCTCGAACCGGATTGCCGGATTTTTCGGGAATCCAAAGTTCCACCTTCGTAACCAATTTCTTCAACTCGGCGGACTTCGGGTACAGGTCGATGCGGGTGGTGGGAACGCCGTCGATCGTCGCCGGATCCCCAAGAGCGACGGTGTATTCCTTCTTCAACTCTGCGCCGGTTGTACCGAAGCCCAGCAGAAGAAACTGATCCATGTTTTTGGCGAGTTTGCCCGCATCGTATTCTTCCACGGTGCCCTCAGGGCCGGCCTTGGGCTTGAAGATTTCCACCTTGCGACCGAACAGGTGAACCATATAAGGATTAGGCTCGCCAAACTCCATAATGGCCGCGAGCCCGTTTTTGCCACGTTTGAGACGCACGGACCCGGAGGTTTCCGCGGACTCGTGCAGTACATCGGTGTATTCGATGTTTTTCACCGACGCAGTCATGTTTTTGAAATCGCGCGCGGCCCGATCCATGCGGCCCAGAATATCGGCCA
>DASYPO010000320.1:0-6290 GCA_036006545.1 Bryobacteraceae bacterium | reverse complement strand
GTGTGATGATCCCGTACATCCCCGAGCCCGCCATCCGCGTCGGCTCCCGCTCGCTTTCCCCTTTCGCGATCACCGCCGTCGCCGCGGTACTGACCAGCCTCTGGGGCATCTTACGCCGCTCCCACAAACTGGGTGTCTCCGTAGAAGAGATGTTCCGCCTGTGGTTTTTTATGTACATCGGCGCGATGGTCGGGGCGCATCTCTATAAGGTTCTCGTTGACGATAACGCGCATTCCACCCTGGATTTCGCGACCCTCTTGCGCTATCACGGCCTGAGTTCCGCGGGTGCGTTCAGCGGAGGCCTTTGCGCCGGATTGATTTGGTGCGGGTATAAACGACTTTCCGCGATCGAAATTCTTCGCCGCGTCGACATTGCGGCTTTCGTGATTCCGCTTGCTTTTATGATCGGACGACTGGGGTGTGCCCTCACGCACGACCATATCGGCCGCGCGTCCTCAAGCTGGCTTGCTGTCGATTTTCCCACTGGCCCAAGCTTCGACCTAGGCCTGATCGAATTCCTGTTTCTTGCAGGCGTTGCGATCCTCTTCTATCTTCTCGATCTCCGGCCGCGCCCCGCCGGTTTCTATCTCGGATCATTCGGCATTCTGTACGGTGCCTTCCGCCTATGGTTGAACGCCCTGCGGACTGAGCCCGAGTACGTGTACGGCATGGCCTCGGTGGTAACGGGGATTTGCATTTGTGTCGTGATCGGCCTTCGGAGTCAGCCATCCCGCGACGGCAAAGCCTCGAGAGCCAGCGTCACGTCACACCGGCCTTAGCCGGCTCTTCCATGCTTCACCTGAGGCTGGCTGGCATCGGCAACCCCCCATCCGTTGGTGAACTACACGCTTTCGAAGGGTCTGACTAACATGCGCGTCGACAGCCAGAGTCAGGATTTGGACTTCACCACGCGCCGCAACCTGAGCCTTGATCGCGCGCCGTCGGCTTTCGACATCCATCAGGTGTTCCAGGTTTTCGGCACATATGACCTGCCAATCGGTAAGGGCGCGCGTTTGCCGTCAACAAACGCGCGCGTGGATAGATCCTGCGCGCTGAGCGCAACCACCGCGGCGAAGTAGATTGACAGACGTCTCAGCGTCACGACACTTGGAAATATACGCTATAGCGTTTGTCGAAAATGCTGTTGATCGGCGCGAGCGTCACGTCCTTCGCCTGACCGGTCGTCCGGAACGTCAGCCGCTCCCCCGACGGCTTGATCCACGACGACGGATCCTTACCCGCTGCCTTGAAGGTCGGCACCTCGATCTGCCCCACCGTCCGCATTCGCGGCGCATTCGGCCCCACGATCGTCTGCGGAGTGAGCCCCTGAGTTCCCAAATCACCCGCGAGCACGAGCGGTCCATAGAGGAACGCCTGCAACCCGCGATCGTCCGGCATGCTTTCGACCGTCAGTCGCATCGGCAACTCCAATTCCACCCGATCGCCAGTCTTCCAAATGCGGGAAATCGTGACATAGCTCCCCGGGCTCGCCGACGATTCCAGCGCGCGACCGTTTACCTTTACCGACGCGCCGTCGGCCCATGCCGGAATCCGCAGCCGCAGCGGCATCGTCACCGGCTTTTCCGCAGTCCACACCAGCGCTGTTCGCGGCGACTCCGGGAATGTCGTCTCCTGCCGAATCTTCATCGGCACGCCGCGCTCCACCCACGTCGCTTCTGACGCGATGAACAGATTCACGTACAGCCCTGCGCCGTCGTGCCAGTAAATGCTATCGCCGAGCTTCGAATATTCTTCCACGCCCGACCCCGTACAGCACCAGAACGACTGATCCTCGGTATTGAACGTCTTCCACGCGCCCGGCGTCAGCGATAAATAATATTGCGTGTAGCCGGTCTTCGGCTGGATCGTCCCCAGCCGCATGTTCAACATCGAACGCTCGTAATAGTCGAAGTAGCGCGGGTCGGCGGTCCATTCATACAGATGCCGCGTCAGCTTCAGCATGTTGTACGAACAGCAGCATTCCTGCGACGACACCGCCCGCTTCAGCTCCGCGGCCAGTTGACGCGGCTGCGCCAGCCAGCCTTCGCCGTTGCTAGTTCCGGTGGTCACGTACGACCGGGCACCGACGACCTCGTACCAGAAATAATCAGCGACGTCATGGAAGCGATAATCGCCCGTCATCTCGTAGCGCACCGCAGCGCCGATCACTTGTGGGATGTGCGTGTTTACGTGTAGGCCGCGCATCTCGTCGCGCCGCGACGCCAGCGGATTGAAGAATCTCTTCTTGGTGAAGCGATCGCCCGCTACCGCGAACTTGTCGTCGCCCGTCGCCGCCGCGATGTTGTACAGCACCTCATTCATCCCGCCGTACTCGGTGTTCAGGATGTCTTGCATGTGGTCGGGCGTCTTCGAACCGCTCCATTGGTCCGCCCAATTCGCCATGCCCGTCACGACTTCGAGCGCCTGCTTGTTCCCCGCCAGCGTGTACATGTCGAGCATGCCCGCCATGATTTTGTGGACCGTGTAGAACGGCGCCCACACGCCCTTGCGCGCGTCGAGCCGCTCGAAAAACTCGATGGGAAACGCACTGAGGTAGCCGCCTTTGAGATTCTTCTGGCACTTGGCCAGCTCGGCGACGATCTCGTCGCCCTTGGCCTTCGCCGCTTGGTCGCCGGTCGACGCCCAGAGTTGTGCGCTCGCCGTTAGGTAATGACCCGTGAAATGCCCACGCAATTCGCTGGCTCGGTGCAGCGCTTCGCCATTATTTGGCTGCTCCCATCCGCCCAGCGGTTTCGCGGTCGACGGAACGCCCGCATTCACGCGGAAGTTGTGTACCAGACGATCGACCGGCAGCCGCTCCATATATCCGCGATTCCACTCCGCCGCTTCCTGAAACGGACCCGGCAGCAGACGAACCTGCATCAACGCGAACGGCTGGACCTTCGGCGCGACCGGGTTGCGCTTGAACTCGATTGGATTCTGCGGATCGTCGAACGGCGGCACCTCAGGCAACGTCCCCTGCCGGTTCTGTTGCTGAGGATTCACCGCCGCAGCTTGGCCCGGATTTTGCTGACCGGGAGTCGTACCTGCCGGGGGAATCGGAGGTTGTTGCGCGAGGAGCGCGGGGGTTGCGGCCAGCGCAGTTCCGAAGGTGCGGCGGGTCATGGATCCCTCCCAAATGGAAACGCTTACATTATGGCATGCGGCAGCCCGCAGCAAGGCCCGCTTAGCGCGTCTTGGTCGACCACAATACCCACCAGATCAGCAGCCCCTGCACAGGCAGCCGAAGCCACAGAAGCAGTGCTGGGACATTCCATGTGGTGGCCTGGACCTGGTGGACCGCCATATAAATGTTCGCCGGAAATACGGCGATCAGGAGTGCGACCAGGCCCCAGGCCGCCGCCCGCCTCAGCCCGGGAATCAATAGTCCCACTCCTCCCGCGATTTCTGCGACGCCACTCACGTATACCGCAGCCTCGCGCCACGGCAGCTTGGGCGGAACGATCTTCAGGTAAAATTCCGGATCGCGAAAATGTTGGACCCCGGCGAAAACGTAGAAGGCTGCTGCCAGCAACACAAAAACCTTTTGGGTTTTGGAGAGCACGCTCACCATCATCGATCAGGAGCAGCGATCATGGATTTCCACGAATCCTCGTCCTGGCCAATGCTCAAACGATTCTGCGAACGAATGAGCGGCAGCCGCAAGAGTTTGGGCTCACGCTGGACCTTCTCCAGAAGCTGCGACTCGCCCACCCGAAGGTACTTCATCCCGGCGTCGAGGAACGCCTTGCCCTCTTTGTCAAGCAGTGCGTCCCAACCGAAGCGATCGACGAAGCGTTTGATCTCGCCCGCTGCGATTGGTTTTTGCTGGAGATCGACGAACTGTATCGCCACGCGGCGTTCTTTGAAAAAACGCTCCGCAGCCCGCGTAGTCTGCGAGTTCTTCACACCAAAAATCTGAACTGAAGGGGCCTGGCCCGCCATCACGCTTCCGAACGTTCCCGGCACCGGGCGACGATCAAGGTGATATCGTCGTGCTGCTCGCCGCTCGCGAACTGCTGAACTCCAGCCACCATCGACGCCAGCAATTTCTCCGCAGGCAACTCCCGATTCCGCCGCAGCGATTCGATCAGCCGGTGTTCCCCGAAATCCTCGCCCGCATCGTTGAACGATTCCGTGATTCCATCGGTGTAGAGGACCAGAGTATCTCCCGGCGACAGATGGCGTTCCCCCATCGAGCATTCCAATTCCCGAAAGATTCCCAGCACCGTGCAAGTGGAATCGAGCGCTTCAACAGTATCGTCGCGGCGCAGCAGAAGCGCCGAGAGATGTCCGCAATTCACGTAGCGCAGATTTCCGGCCGTGTCGTCATATTCGGCGAAGAACAGCGTGGCATACGAACTCTCGGCCGTGTTCTCGAAGAACATCCGATTCACCGATTGCAACCAGCGTTGCGGATTATCCTGTGCGATTGCACACTGGCTGCGAAGATTGGCCTGCAAATTGGCCATCAACAGTGCCGCCGCAATCCCTTTTCCTGAAATGTCGCCGATGACCAGCCCGAAACGCTGGGCGCCGAGGTCCAGGAAGTCGTAGTAATCGCCCCCCACGTGGCGAGCCTGAATACAAACACCCGCGTACTCGAGCGTCTGAATGCACGGCAGAGTTTGTGGGAAGAGTCTGGCCTGCACGTGCTTAGCGATATCCAACTCTTGTGCGGCGCGGCGTTCTGCTGCCAGCTTCTCGGCATTCGCGCGCCGCTGTGCTTCGATCTCTCGGCTCACTTCGTCGAAACCCACCAGTTCGAAGGAGTTTCCGTCCACGTCGTTAAAGCGGGTGAACACTCCGCCCCAAATCGGATCCTGCGGGTCTTCGACCATCGACGAAGCAGCCGCGCCTACCGCCATCGCCTGCCGTTCATACCTCACACGCCTGAGCCGCGGCGCGAAGGCGAAGCGAACCCCGCGGCGCCGCCATTCTCCGTATTTCGCCGCGACGTTTTCGGTGACGAAAACCACCCCTGTGGGCCGCCCGATAAATTCGTATTCTTTCGAGCCAAGTTTCGGTGCCACCAGCGTGAGCAGCGCCGAGCCGTCGGGCGGCGTAACAGCTACCCAGCGATCGCCGGATTGCAGCCGGGCATCGAACGCCACCTCGAACCCGAGCTGATCCACGAAAAATCGCAGACTTTCGTCCTGGTCCCGAACGAAAACCTGAATGGCGTGGATGCGGAGGTGCTGGCCCGGGTCAGAGGAAGGAAAGCTGTCCACTGAGCGATTATAGGGCGTGGCGCGGCCTTCAGGCCGCCGCGTCAGCTTCAGCCGGCGAACAAAACACTATACTCGTCTTGATGACTCGCCGAACATTTTTGAATGTAGGCTTGAACGCAGCCTGCGTAGCGCTCGCTTCAAGGATCCCGATCCGCGCCGCGACCCGCACCTGGCCGCTCGGCATCAACACTTACTGCCTTCGCTTCCAACGCTGGAACGACCGCAAGCTGATCGACTACTGCGCCGCGCAAAAACTCGACGCCATTTTTCTACAGGATTCGCTTGACCCCGAGGTGATGAATCCCAAGCATTGGGCCGAGGTGCGCGCCTGGTCCCGCGATCTCGGGCTGCATCTTGAAACCGGCGGCGGACCGATCCTGCCGCGCACTCCCGACGCTCGTCCCCAGATTATCGCCGCGCTGCGCAAGAATATCGAGCGGGCGCAAGCCATGGGATCGCCCATCGTCCGCGCGCTTCTCGCCGGCGACCGTTATCAGCTCCCCGAAGGATCGGTCGCGCCCTCCATCGACGCTGCGGTCACAATCTTGCGCGAAGTGCGCACCCAAGCGCTCGACGCCGGGGTCAAAATCGCTATCGAAAACCACAAGGAATTACAGGCTTGGGAAACCCGCCTCGTGATCGAAACGGCCGGCAAAGAATTCGTTGGATCGTATCTCGACACCGGCAATCCGGTTTTCGTCGCTGAAGATCCGCTCACCACCGTTGAAGAGCTAGGCCCCTACGCCGTTTCCTTCCATTTGCGCGATTCGGTGATTTACGAACAACCCGACGGTATTGCGATTCAGTGGGTCCCGCTCGGCGAGGGCACAGTCAATTTCAAAGCGCTGGTGGCCCGCGCCGCTGAGATCTTGCCGAACGTCCACATTTATTGCAAGCCGATCACAGCGCGCCCGCCCGTGGTGCTACCGGTCTACGACGACGCCTTCTGGAAGAAGTGGTTCCCGCGCGCGCGTTCCCGCGATTTCGCCCGATTCCTGGCGCTCGCCAAGCGTGGAAAGTCGTACGACAAGCCGCACCTCACTGCCGACGTGGGCGATC
>DASYPO010000319.1:0-4767 GCA_036006545.1 Bryobacteraceae bacterium | reverse complement strand
GGAGTCGAATCCGACTTTGATTCAGTTTTGGACTCGGTCTTCGATTCTGTCTTAGACTCCGTCTTCGTATCCGTTGACGTCTCGGTCTTCGAATCCGATTTCGTCTCGCCGCCGTCTTTCTTCGCACCGCTCTTGGCGTAGTCGTTGATATACCAGCCGCTTCCCTTGAACTGCAGCGCGGACGTGGAAATCAGCTTCTCCAGCGCGCCGCCGCAGTTTTCGTGCAGCTCGAGCGGAGCGTCTGAGAATCTCTGAATCAACTCAAACGTCTTGCCACACTTGGAGCAGTGATACTCGTAGATCGGCATCCTTAGTGGACCATCCCTACTTCACGATCGTGATCAGCAGCTTCATCGCTCGCTCAAGCGGAAGATCGGTACCCGGCTTGGCGGCCGGCGTATCGTTAGGATCGTTCGGATCGTCGTCGGTATCGGCCGGCGCGTCGGCATCTGCCTGCGGCACGTTGGGCGTGACGTAGGTATCCTGGATCGCCTTCCCGCTTGGCGAATAATATTTCGCGACGGAGAGGATCACGGCACCGCCATCGTCCATCGTAATCGGCCGGCGCACGGCGGCATCGCCGAAGGTCCGCTCACCGACCACGTCGGCGCGTTTGGATTCGAGCAGCGCGGCTGCGGCGATCTCCGCCGCTCCAGCAGTTCCCCGCCCCGTAATTACGGCCAGTGGCAGCTTGGTGACTGCCTTCGAGGCCACCGCTTCGAAATTCTCGCGAGTGCTCTTCTGCCCCTGCGTATAGGTGATGAGCCCCTTGTCCATGAATAGATTCGCTGCCGCGATTCCTTCGGCCGGAACTCCATTAGCGCAATGCCGCAGATCCAAGATCAACTTCTTGGCGCCCTGCTTTTCGAGCTCGGAAATTTTCGCGGCGATCTCGGCAGCACGCCCGCGCGCGAGCGTCGTGGTGGTGATGACACCCACCTGGTTATCGGCCATCCGGGCGCTCACCGGCGGGAACGTTACCGGCTGGCGCACCAGCGAAATCTTCTGCGTCTCGCTGCGCCGGGCCCGCAGAACGCCGATCTCAACCGAGCTTCCGGCTTCGCCCTGCATCAGGATTTCGGCGAAGGCCAGCGGCATGTCGCGCGTCGAAACTTTGCTGATCGTTTCGATCACGTCGCCAGTGCCGAGCCCCGCCTTGAAGGCGGACGATCCCGGAGCCGCGCTGACCACGGTCAAATAGCCGAACCGCTTGGAGAGGATTAGCCCGACATCGGGCCGCTTGGCTTGCTGCGCCTCCTGATACTGCTTGTACTGCGCGGCGTTGAGGTAACTGGCGAATGGATCCAGCGATTCAAGCAGTCCGTTGATCGCGCCCAACGTCACCGCTTTCATATCGGGCTCTTCCACGTAGTCCAGCTTGATGCGGGAGAGCACCTCGCTGTAGACGCCCAGGTGTCCGTAAGGATCGCTGGTCGAAGCGCTGCGCACCTTTACTGCGCCGAATAAGAGTAAAAGGACGATACAGGTCGACGAGGCGACCACTGCGAATTGGAAGCGACGATTCATAACCGAACGTTGTGCCTCTCTGCTTAAAGGATAACGCAGTCACAGGCGGCAGACTGCGACCGCCTGCGTTACACCGAACTCACGGGCGGCAGATCACGACCGCCTGCAGTAATAGACGGCGCTCGGCCAGTAATCGCTTCAATTTGCGGAGGGTTTTTCGAGGCGTTCGACGACCAGGTTCTCGACCGGGCCCTTACCGGATTCGAGCTTCAGTCCGAGCTGCTGCTGGATGGCGGTGAAGATGGAGGGACCGGCGGCATCGGGTGGCGTTTCGGTAGAGACGGTTGGATCGTCCTTAACCTTCGGCTTGGTTTGATCCTCGTAGAATTCCAGTTTGAACTTGTAGTTGCCGGTTAGGCCGGTGCGGTCGAGGACCGGCCGGCTAAGCATGCTGGAGAGAATATTCGCGAGCACCGGGATAGCACTCCCACGAGCGGTGATGCTGCCGAAGTTGCGTGTCAGGCCGCCATGCTCGTCCGTTTCCTGGAGTTTGTGGCCGCTCTTCGCAATGCTAAGCAGGTAGACTGGCTGCTCGGAGTTTTCACGGCGAATCGAGAGTTGGAAGCGATCGGTAAGGAGCGAGCGCACGCGCTGCCGGAAACGACCGGCGGCGGGCCCTTTGGGATCCTCCGCATCACCCAGGTCGCCGGCTCCCTCGGGCCGGTCGACTTTCGCCAGGATGTCGAAGCGTTCGGTGCGGTACCACGCCGGCGCACCCTTGATCTGGGAATCGTGGACATCGTAGGCGACCTCCATAAGACTTCGGACGGTGACACCGGTGGCGCGGAGGCCGCCGCCAGGGATCGGTCCGAAGGAAAGTCCGCCGAGGTTGGGGTCGGAGGGCTTTATGGAAATCACGTCCCAGGCAAGGCGCGGTTCGGACGATTCCTGCGCGCGCAAAGTGAGTGCGCCGATTGAGATCGGTCCGGCGATCGCGGCGACGCCCGCAATGGCCAGCAACATTTTGCGCGATATCCCGAGCGGGAGGGCGATCGGATTGGTCAGTATCGCCGCGATTCGTTTCTTAAGTTCGTCGCCTGTAACGCCGGCTGCGCAGACCAGCGGCGATTCGAGATACAGTTTGCAGACTTCGAGAATACTTGCGGCGTAAGCCTCCGAATCGCCGGTCGCACGCAGGACCTCTTGATCGCAGGCGCGCTCGCGTTCTTCGACCATGCGTTGTTCGATCCACCAGACCAAGGGATGGAACCAGAAGATCGCCTCGACCAGCATGTGTATCGCGGCGGCGAGATTGTCGCGGCGGCGGAGATGGGTGAGTTCGTGCGCGAGAATCGCTTGAAACTGCGCCGGCGTCAAACGATCGCGAATACTTTCGGGCAGGAGTAGCACAGGTCGGAAGATGCCGAAGATGCCAGGCTCGAGCCGCGCGGGAGAAGAGAGCACGGGAATCGGAAGCTGGAGAGGCAGCGGCGCGGCTGTGCGCAGTATGCGCCGGAGAGATCGCCAGCGATTGATCCAGGTGGCGAGGCAGATCGCGAATCCGCAGGCCCAGATCGAGAGCAGAACGGTTGGCCATCGGGTGGGCGCGTTCGGAGCTTGTGATGGGGTCAACGCGAGTGTGAACGGCTGACCGATCTGTTCGGCAACCTGGGTCACCTGCGCGGCGGCGGCCGGCGGCGCAACACGAAAGTCGATCTGCTGGCCGATCGCGACGAAGAGCGAGAACGGTATCAGGAATTTCACGGACGCGGCCAGCCACAGCGAGTAGCGCACCGAGGCTCGGTTTTTTTTGAGCAGCAGGGCGAGCAGCGCGATCGCGGCCGCGAACAGCGTCGACTGCCAGAGATGATTGAGGAGCGCGGAAATCATTTCAGTTTCTCCCTGGCGATTTTGCGGAGTTCCTGTTCGGCTTCCTTCACGTCGTCAAGCGTGAGTTTGCCGGACTTCACCAGGTGCGCCATCACCGGCTTGGTGTGGCCGCCGAAGAGACCCAGCAGGTCGTCGATCAAGCGGCTCTGGGCTTCGTTGCGAGAGATGGCTGGCTCGAAGATGTTGGCGTTGCCAATGCGTTTCACCAGGCGGATGGCTTTCTTAGTTTCGAGACGATAGACCGTTGTCTGCACGGTGGTGTAGGCGGGGCGCGAGCGCTCGGCGAAGGCTTCCTGAATCTCGCGGACAGAACTAGCGCCGCGGCTCCAGAGCGCTTCCATGATTTGAAGTTCGAGCTTGGTGAGTTTGGGCAGGGGCATCAACTTCGACAATCCTGACGTTGACTCTACTATGGTTATAGTCAGGTTGCAAGGTTGGGTAGGTAAGCTAGGACACAGCTTCCTACGGTCGCGACTCGGTTTCGGGAGTCAGCTACAAATAAGTTTTAAAGGGCGCCCCCGCCGTGATTTTATACCCGCACAACGGCTGCGGTACCCACTGTCTCGCCAGCAGGCAGGCGCCCACCATACACAACATTCACCCGGCGTAGTCTCGAGAACTCTACCTGGCTTAGTAGTCTGGTCGTCTGATGGGCAATCCAAACTCTTGCCCAGAGTGTAATGGGCGGACCAACGCAATAGCCTCAGCAGGACGCGCGATGTAATAGGAAACGCGCACGAAATGGGCTTCTGACAGAGGTGTGATTGACTTCAATGGGCCGGGTCCCCTAAGCTTTTTCTTACGTTAGAAATAGGGAGGTACACGCTAATGCGCCGCGCGCTGGTGGTGACTGCTGCACTCATGCTGGTCCTGGTAATCGCGCTTCCGATACCGGGCGACCAACTGGTTTATCAGAAGCCGCCCAAGGAAGTGCTGGATATTCTGGAGGCGCCCGCGCCGCCGAACCTGAGCGTGAATCCGACGCGGACGTACGCGCTGATGTCGGACGCGGAGCGGTATCCGTCGATCGCCGACGTTTCGGCGCCGATGCTGCGGCTGGCCGGGATGCGCATTAATCCGCGCACCAACGGTCTGCACTTGGCGGCGCACAGCCGCGGACTGACCATCGTGCGGCTCGCCGACGGCGCCAAGATTCCGGTGACGCTTCCGCCCAACGCGAAGGCCAGCGGATTCGGATCGGGACGCGGCGGCGGTGGTGGGCGTGGCGGCGGGCGCGAGGGGGCAGCATGGTCGCCCGACGGAAAGCAATTCGTGTTCGAGAATACGATGGCGAATGGAATCGAACTGTGGCTGTGCGATGCGGCCTCCGGCAAGACGCGCAAGCTCGAAGGCATAAAAGTAAATGCAGTGCTCGGCGATCCAGTGGATTGGATGACCGATGGAAAGACG
>DASYPO010000318.1:0-4765 GCA_036006545.1 Bryobacteraceae bacterium | reverse complement strand
ATGTCGTTTCTAGTGCAGCACTGGGGTGGCAAGCGCGTGGGTGCCGACGCACTGCGCCTCGGCTTTCATCACGGAGCGTATTGCGTGGGCTGCTGCTGGTCGCTGATGCTGTTGATGTTCGCGGTGGCGACCGGCGGGCTCGGGTGGATGCTGCTGTTGGGGATCGTGATGGCGGCGGAGAAGAATCTGCCGTGGGGTCGGAGGCTCAGCGCGCCGCTAGGGGTGGTGTTGATCGTCGCTGCGGTGGGGATTGCGGTGGGCGCCGGACGGTAGTAGCTCGCGCAACCCTAGTTGGAGGGCCGGCCCGAGGGAGGTTAGAGAGGGATTTCTGACTTCTTAATCTCGATGTGTTCCCCGACGCTCATAACCAAACGTTGCAGGGAGTATTCGACCGAAGCTGGCCACACTCCAGGAGACCGATAAACGGAGCTCACGATATCCGCGGGGAAGGGTAACTCTATGTATGGCAGGATCGAGTTCGACCGCGTTCGGAATTTTACCTTTTCCTGTACTACTTCACTGCTGTCGAAAGAGAAAATTCGCCATTCATCCTCAGACTGGAACGCCGGGTTCTTAAATCGAGCGATCGACTTCAGGAGGCTGGATCCTACTTCCAAGAAGAACCCGTCTGAAGCCCTCTGGCGATCTTGCTTTGATAGCTTGTTGAGCATCGGCATCAACCACTCGTCGAACAGGCGAACCACCGTATCAAGCGTTTCGGAAATTATTTTCTCCTGAAGATCTTGATGGTAGAGCATCCTTACAATCGCGAATGCGTTTGTCGCTCGCGCTTCCTTCATCAGCTTTTCAAAGTCAAGACCAATCGCAAATCCTCCTGCGAAGCTGTACCCGCGCCACTGAGTCAGAACATCTGAGCCCGTGCAGAAGCAAGCCGCATGGATAAACCAACTTCGACCTAAGCCGGAGCGCTGGTCAGGTTGAAACACCTCGGCGAGATTTGCTAGCAACACGTGTGCTGATCGCTTTCGGCACTCTGAAACAATCATCTGCGCGCCATGGACGAACTCGGACCTGTCGTTGCTGGCGAGAATGTCGGAGAGAAACAAGTGGCAATCGGAAAGAATTCCGACAAGCCCTTCGATCGTCGTGTAGTGGAAAAGTTCCTTGGGCGACTCAAGTTCGTGCTCTGCCCAAACAGTATTCTCGAAGGCGAGGATCTTAGCCCTGGCCTCTTCCAGAATCGTTTCGACGGATACCATTTCGTCAATTATAGGGATGTTCCTGTCGTTTTCTGAAAAAGTCCACTTGGCCTAAGCTAGCGGGGCCTTCCAAGCTTCACTTCAAGAAACGGCTTCGTCGTGAGGATCATCTCATGGGCAACCGCTCGCTAATTGACCTTGGCGACTTTTCGGCCAGCGCGGCGCCGGAGGGGAACCGCACGAAGCTCCAACCTCCGGTTCAATGCACCGGCGATCCTCCGCAACATTGGCAGAGAACCTTCGTGATCCGCTTGCTCCATTCGACAGATCACGCTTGCTGTGGTGCCGACTTTCTTTGCAAGTTCGCGCTGGCTGAGCCCCGCTTTCTTGCGAAGGTCGTAAACCATTTGTGCGGCTTCAACGTTTACGATTTCCTCATCCACCATCCCCTGACGTGCAGGATCGCCGCCGACGAACCTGTCAGTTAGCTGGTCCAACGCATCTTTCTTCTTGGCCGTCATTGATTATCATTTCCAGGCGCAAGGCTGAGGAATCTCCATGTTCGCACTTCTGCGAACAAAGTCAATCCTGATCCGTTCGCGCTGCGCTTGACGAAACCGGCCTGGATCGCGTACTGTAAGCGCTTACTGTCGACGCGATGAAACGTTCCCCAGCCTTCGTTCGAGCCGTGAATCTACTACGCCGCCAGGTGTGGGAAGCGAACCTGGGTATCTTTCGCGCGGGCCTTGTGACTATGCATAGCGGCAACGCCAGCGGCATCCTGCGCGATCATGGCGTCGTCGCGATCAAGCCCAGCGGAATGGATTACGAAAAGATGCGACCCACCGATATGGTGGTCACCGATCTCGAAGGCCGCGCGGTCGAGGGGCGCTGGAAGCCCTCGGTCGATCTTCCGCATCATCTGTATCTTTATCGCCACCGGCCCGAAATCGGCGGCGTGATTCACACGCATTCGAACTACGCGACGAGTTTCGCAGCGCTCGGCCGCGCCATTCCCGCGTACCTCACCGCTATCGCCGACGAATTTGGTGGCGAGATTCCCTGCGCGCCGTACGTCGATAATCAGGGCGACAACATCGGACGGGCGATCATCCAGCACATCGGAAAATCTCCCGCGATTCTGCTCGCGCATCATGGCGCGTTTGCCGTCGGCAAGACTCCGCGCGAAGCATTGAAAGCCGCGGTCATGCTCGAAGACGTTGCGCGCACTTGCCATCTCGCGCTCGCGAAGGGCGACCCGCGTTCGCTCCCGCCCGAGGAAGTCGCGAAGTGGTTCGACCGCTACCATACGACCTACGGACAGCCCGATTTGCCACCGCGAAAGCGCCCCACGAAAGGACGCACCTAACGATGCCCACCGGAAGCGTGATCTCGCTCAAGACGGTCGACCTGGCGATCATCGCCATCTACTTCGTCGCCGTGCTGTGCATTGGTTTTTATTTGAAGCGCTTCGCCAACAGCGGCGAGGATTTTTTCATGGCAGGCCGCAACATGACCGCATGGGTCGCGGGCCTGAGCTTCCTCTCCGCGAATCTCGGCTCGCTTGAACTGCTCGGTTGGGCGGGCTCGTCGTATCAGTACGGCATTCTGGCCGCGCACTGGTATTGGATCGGCGCGATTCCCGCCATGGTTTTCCTCGGCCTGGTAATGATGCCGTTCTATTACATTTCGCGCACGCATTCCGTGCCCGGATATCTGAACCTGCGTTACGGACGCGCCGCCAGCGGACTCAGCGCAATCAGTTTCGCGCTGATGACGATCCTGATGTCGGGCGTCAACATGTACGCGATGGCGGTGGTGATGAAGGTCGTGCTCGGGTGGAACATCCACTTCAGCATCTGGGTTTCGTCGCTCACGGTCGGAATTTACGTCGCGTCCGGCGGACTCTTCTCGGCGATCTTCAACGAAGTGGTGCAATTCTTCCTGATCTGGTTCGGCGCGCTGCTGATTCCAGTGCTGGGACTGATCGAAACGGGAGGATGGTCCGGAATGGTCGCGCGCATCCAGGCAAATTTTCCCGGGAAGGATTTCACGCACGCCTGGAGCACGCTGGGCGATTTCACCGCAAACCCCATGGGCATGCACTGGACGGGAATCGTGTTCGGACTCGGGTCGGTGATCTCGATGGGCTACTGGACCACCGATTTTCTGGTCGTCCAGCGCGTGCTCGCCGCGAAGGACCTGCGCTCCGCGAAAATCGCGCCGATCATTGGAGCTTTTTTCAAAATGGCGGTGCCGTTTATCGTGATCCTGCCCGGCCTGCTCGGACTCGCCGTGCTCAGCGAAAAACTGGTACCCGAAAGCGCGATGCAGCCCGGCCAGCACAGCTATAACGAAGTGCTTCCGCTGATGCTCGCGCGTTACTGCGGACCCGGATTGCTGGGCTTGGGCGTCACCGCACTGGTCGCGGGATTCATGGCGGGGATGGCAGGCAACGTCAGCGCGTTCGCCACCGTGTGGACCTACGATATCTATCGCCCGTTCCTGCGCAAGACCGCGCCCGACGCGCACTACGTTTCGATGGGGCGCTGGTGCACCATGATCGGCCTGTTCATCAGCATAGCGACCGCGTATCTGGCCATGGGATTCGCCAGCATCATGGATTACGTGCAGGCGCTGTTCAGTTTTTTCATCGCGCCGCTATTCGGAACGGTGCTGCTGGGGATGCTGTGGAAACGCGCGACCACTTCCGCGGGATTCCTCGGATTGCTGGCCGGAACATTGACTTCGACATTCATGTTCTTCGCGATGCGCGCCGACCAGAAATGGGTCGCGATCTTCGCGCTCTCGCCGCACGCGCAGGGGCTTGCGCAGGCGATGTATCAGGCGCTGTGGTCGTGCACAGTTTGCGTATTGGTAACGGTGATCGTTTCTTATGCGACCAAGCCGCGTCCTGAATCGGAATTGAAGGGCCTCGTGATGGGCGTGACCGACATTCCCAAGGAAGGCGCGTTGCCGCTGCTCCAGCGTCCGGTATTCTGGGGAGCGGCGGCCATGGTCGCGTTCCTCGTGTTGCAATGGATTTTTTGGTAAGCCGGGTAGGACAGAGGTTTGTTAAATCAGAATGGTCAAATATCGCATCATTCCCGTCTGGTTTTTCGTGGGCTTGCTGCTCGCGATCTACGGCGCGTTAATTCTCGCAAGCGGCCTCGTTGAATGGTCGACGCCGTCGACCACCATACTGGGCGAATATCATGCTCCGGTTTGGTGGGGCGGCCTGATGACCGTGATTGGCTTGGCGTACATCGCGGCGTATCGTCCGAGGCGTTCCGAATGAAAACCACTTTCGGGGTCATCATCGGAAATCGCGGATTCTTTCCGGATGTATTGGCCCGCGATGGACGCGAAGAAATCCTCCGGGTGCTCGCCGCACAGGGCTACGGCGCGGTTTGTCTGACGCCCGAGCAAACCAAGTTTGGCAGCGTCGAATCGCTGGGCGACGCGCGCGCATGCGCCGATTTGTTCAAACAGCATCGCGACGAAATCGACGGCGTCTTAGTGGCTCTCCCGAATTTCGGCGACGAGCGCGCCATCGCGAACACGTTGCGTTTCGCGGGGCTCGACGTGCCGGTGCTGCTACAAGC
>DASYPO010000317.1:0-3093 GCA_036006545.1 Bryobacteraceae bacterium | reverse complement strand
GGGGGAAGCCTCAGTATAACGCGGCTTCTGATCCGCTTCGCTAGTTTATTCCACGCACTCGCGCGAACACCTGCTGGTGTGCTACAACTCTCCGCATGACGAAAATGCGGATCGCAATCGTGGCGACGTTTGCAGGCATCGCCCTGGCACAGACGCCGGCCCCGCGGCCCACCTTCGGGCGGATCATTCGCGAGGCTCCGCAACTCGATACGTTGATCTCCGCGAGTGCAACCATCGAGGTTCTGGCGTCGGGGATGTCGTGGTCGGAAGGACCCGTGTGGGTCCGCGACGGCGGATACCTGCTGTTTTGCGACATCCCGCGCAACTCGGTCATGAAATGGAGCGAGAGCGACGGGCTCAGCCTGTTCCTCAAGCCATCGGGCTACACCGGGCTGGGCGATTACAGTAAGGAGCCGGGCAGCAACGGGCTAACGCTAGATTCACAGGGCCGGCTGGTTTCGTGCGAGCACGGCGATCGGCGCGTTTCGGTAATGACCAAGGGCGGCGGGAAGCGCACATTGGTCGACAACTATCAGGGCAAGCGCTTGAACAGCCCTAACGATCTGGTTTTCAAATCGAACGGCGATCTATATTTCACCGATCCGCCGTATGGGCTTCCCAAGCAGGACGATCCTTCTCGCGAGCTCGATTTCTGCGGCGTGTATCGCCTGGCGAAGAACGGGGCGGTGACGTTGCTGACGAAGGAAATGTCGCGGCCCAACGGTCTGGCGTTTTCGCCGGATGAGAAGACGCTGTACGTCGCCAATTCCGACCCAGAGCGCGCGGTGTGGATGGCATTTCCAGTAAATGCCGACGGCACATTGGGCACGGGCAAAGTTTTCGCCGATGCAACTGCGATGGTCAAGGATCATCCGGGACTGCCGGACGGAATGAAGGTCGACCGCGCGGGGAATCTTTTTGCGACCGGACCGGGCGGCGTGCATATCTTCGCGCCGGATGGGAAGCGGCTGGGGCGGATCGAGACCGGCCAGCGAACGTCGAATTGCGCGTGGGGGAACGACGGATCGACGTTGTACATGACGGCCGACAGTTATGTGTGCCGGATCCGGACTAAGACGGGAGGTCGGGTGCCATGACCCGTGCAGGAAGCCCTCGTCCTGCAGATTAGGAAGGCCGACGAGGGTCCCGGGAACGGGCGAGGCGGCCGCAGACCTGGGGGTCCGCCCTCCCAGCGTAACCATTCACCTCACGGCTCGTAGTTCCTTCATGGACAGTCTCCTGAAGGATATTCGCTACGCCCTGCGCATGCTGGCACGCAGTCCCGGATTTTCAGCCGTCGCGATTCTGACCCTTGCGCTCGGGATCGGCGCGAACACCGCGATTTTCAGTTTGGTCAATGCGGTGCTGCTCAAGTCGCTGCCCATCGAACGCCCTGAGGAACTGTGGCTGCTCGGCGCGGCGCGTACTTACGGCGTGGTGACCGGACAATCCGGATCGTACTCGGTATTCTCGTATCCGCTATACAACTACCTGCGCGAGCGGTCGCCGTTTTTCCAGGATTTGTGCGCGTTTCAAAGCCAGGACACGCTGATCGGCGTTCGACGTGTGGGCGTGCCTGCGGATGCGACGCCGCCGACTATGGGCAAGCTCGTCTCGGGAAATTACTTCTCTGTGCTGGGTGTCCGCGCGGCTTTGGGTCGCACTCTACTGCCTGAGGACGACCGGCCGGGTGCGCCGCCGGTAGCAGTGATGAGTTATCGGTATTGGTCGCGCAACCTGGGTTCGAGTCGCGAGGCTCTGAGCTCAAGCATCGCGATCAACGGCGTTCCCGTGACGATCATCGGAGTCGCGCCGCCCGAGTTTTTCGGAGAAACATTGAAGAGCGATCCGCCGGATTTCTGGTTACCGTTAGCCGCCGAACGAGTGTTGAATCCCACCCGACCGCTGCTCGATTCACGCGACAGTCACTGGCTGTTCGTAATGGGCCGCTTTCAACCCACGGCTGCTACAGAGGACGCTCGCACGCAAGCCCGCACTCGCCTGACGCACGACCTGAAACAGTGGCTCGCCGAAGAAGGCGGAGCGAATCCGGATGCAGAAACTCGGCGTCGCGTTGACCGATCGTATATCGAGTTCACCCCGGGCGGCAGCGGGATCCAGCATTTACGGCGGCGTTATTCCGACTCCCTGCGTATTCTGATCGCGATCACGGGGCTGGTTCTGGCGATCGCTTGCGCCAACCTGGCGAATCTCCTGCTGGCGCGCGGTACGGCGCGGACTCGTGAAATCTCAGTGCGGCTGGCGCTCGGCGCGGCGCGCGCGCGGCTGATGCGCCAGAGTCTGACCGAAAGCCTGGTGCTCGCGATCGCAGGCGGCGTGGCCGGGCTAGCCCTCGCGGCGTTCGCGCAGCGCGCGCTACTCGCGATGGTGTTCCGCGATTCGGGCTACGTGCCGATCGCGGCCGAACCGGATCGGACACTTCTCGCCTTCAGCTTCGCGGTTTCGATCGTTACGGGATTGGTTTTCGGCATAGCACCCGCCTGGTCGATGGCGCGCCAGGATGTCGCGGGATCGCTGCGCGGAGTCGGGGCGGCGGGTAAAGCAGGTGCACCGCGGCGCGGCCTGCTCGGTCTCGATTTCAAGAAACTGCTAGTGGCCGGGCAGATTGCGATGTCGCTGGTGCTGCTGTTCGGCGCGGGGCTGCTGGGACGCAGCTTGATGAACCTGGATCAGCAGCAGCTCGGATTCCAGCGCGATCGCGTGATGCTGTTCAAAGTTGATCCGCAGTTTTCCGGCTATCGAGCGAATCAGCTCGACCAGCTCTATGACCAGATCACCGATCGCATTCGTGCGATTCCGGGCGTTGCCGAAATGAGTTACTCACTGTACAGTCCGTTCGGTAGCCGTTGGTCCAGCGGTATCGCCGTGGCGGGATTCACGCCGCCGCCGGGCAAGCCGGCGAACTCGATGTGGGATCGCGTGGGACCCCGGTACTTCGCGACCATCGGCACTCGTCTGGTGATGGGACGCCTGCTGGACGAACGTGACCAGCCGAATTCCAAGCGCGTCGCAGTGGTGAATGAGACTTTCGCGCGGATGTTTCTGGCGGGCGGCAGTCCGCTGGGCGGGCAT
>DASYPO010000316.1:0-10712 GCA_036006545.1 Bryobacteraceae bacterium | reverse complement strand
TCATCTATCCCGTGCATCCCAATCCGCAGGTCCGCGAGCCGATCCTGCGCAACCTTGCGGGGACGGCGGTTCGCATGATCGACCCACTCCCTTACATCGATTTTGTCGATCTCATGTGCCGCGCACATTTCCTGCTGACCGATTCCGGCGGTGTTCAGGAAGAAGCTCCGTCGCTCGGTAAACCCGTGCTGGTAATGCGTGAAAAGACCGAGCGGCCGGAAGCCGTCCACGCCGGAACGGCCGTTCTGGTCGGCACCGACGAGGCAAAAATACAAAACGAAGCCAATTTGCTGCTCGACGATCCAGCCGAATACCAGCGCCGGTCGCGCATCCATAATCCCTATGGCGATGGCCAAGCCAGCCGTCGCATAGAATCCGATCTCCAATCTTACTTTCACGATTCTTCCCAAGCGGTTCAACACGATAGCGTTTCCTGACGCCGGCGGTCTGCGTTTCCCGTGCCTATACTCGGAGCCGAAAGGAGGTGCCGTGCGGACACCTCTGGTTGCGACTCGACCCCGGCCCCCCAACAGCAGCACGCTGCTGCACGAAGTAACCCAGCGCGTCGTCGGCCAGACGCAGGCGATTGCCCAAATTGTGCCGTACGTGGAGATGCACCGCGCCGGACTTTCGCCGGATGGGCGGCCGGCTGGCGTGTTCTTGCTACTCGGCCCGACGGGCACCGGTAAGACGCGAACGGTAGAGGCGTTGGCGGAGGTGCTCCACGGCCACGCGCGGCACCTGCTCAGAGTGGACTGCGGCGAGTTCCAGATGGAGCACGAAGTGGCCAAGCTGATCGGCGCGCCGCCCGGTTATCTGGGTCATCGTGAAACTACGCCCATGCTGAACCAACAGAAGCTGAGCGCGGTGACCAGTGAGTCGTCCAATCTCTCTCTGTTGTTGTTCGACGAAATTGAGAAGGCCGCGCCCAGCATGACCCGACTGCTGCTCGGTGTGCTCGATAAAGCCACGCTGCGGTTGGGCGACAACACGACCGTGAATTTCGAGAAGTCGTTGATTTTCATGACCAGCAATCTGGGGGCCCGCGAAATGGCTCGCGAGGTTCGACCCGACTTCGGATTCGAGGGGATGGTCGCGGCGAATCGGCCGAAACGCGGCGGAAAACTCGCCAAGATCGGCATGGGCGCGGTGCGCAGAAGGTTCGCGCCCGAGTTCGTCAATCGCATCGACGCCGTAATGACGTATCAGCCGCTGGAGGCATGCTCGCTTGCCGCGATTGTCGATCAGCAGATCGCCGAGTTGGAGCGGCACATCGAGGATCGGCTCGGCGACGATGCGTTCGAGTTGGACGTGCACCCCACTGCGCGCGCGTGGCTGCTGCGCAAAGGCACCAGCGACGAATATGGCGCGCGCGAGCTGAAGCGCGTCATCCTCCGAAGCGTCACCCAGCCCCTAGCGGCGATGGTCGCATCCGGCGAGATCTTGCCCGAAGACCTGGTGAAAGTCGAAGCCGGCAAGGACCCGGATGCCCTTCGGCTCACCGTTACGTAGTTCAATGTGTTCATGTCTCAAAAATTTCTTGCCGTCTACTCTGGCGTGCTGACCGTCGTATTCGCCGTTACGGTCCTGAGCGGTTTCGCGACGCGGGCAAAGAAAACCGTGTTTGACGAGATAGACGTCCAACGAATCAATGTGATCGAGCCGGACGGGACCTTGCGGATGATTGTGTCAGGCCGCAAGAAAGCGCCCGGCATCATTATCAAAGGCAAAGAATATCCGCACGAGACTCGCTCCACTGCGGGAATCATTTTTTTCAACGACGAGGGGACGGAGAACGGCGGCCTCACCTTCGGCGGATCGAAAGACCAGGACGGCAAGACGCGCAGCTTCGGGCATCTCAGCTTCGATCAGTACATGCAGGATCAGGTCTTCACCATTGATGCCAGCGAAGAAAACGGCCAGCGGCGGTCAGGTCTGGCAGTCGTCGATCGTGGCGATTACTCGATCCTCGAGACGCTCGAGTTACTGGCTCGCACCAAAGGCCTGCCCTCGTCTGAGAGACAAGCCGAGATGAAGAAATTCCTAGCGTCGCATCCGGGCGACGCGCAGCGGCTGTATCTCGGACGCGGCCGCGATCGCTCGGTCGGGCTTACGCTGAAGGACACTGAGGGTCGCGATCGTATCGTGCTGCGCGTAGCCGCTGACGGAAAACCGGGACTCCAGTTTTTGGACGAAAAAGGTACGGTGACAGCAAGTTTTCCGCAAACCCGGTAGCGCGACGACCGTATATACCCGTATGTATCGCCTGCTTCTTTTCCTGTTAGTCGCCCACGTACTCGCCGGAGCCGATGCAGCCGATCTCCTGGCCAAAGCCCGCGCCGCTTTTGAGCGTAATCAAACGCTGGAAACGCACTGGAATTGGACCCGTACCGAAACTCGGACCGTGGTCGACAGCGGCGGCAAGACGCTTCAGAAACTTCCCACCGTGACCATCGAATCGACGGTCAAGAGCGACGGACGGCGGTGCGAGGCCGTGCTTGCCTGGAGCGACGGCGTGGAAGCCTACAAGGTGCGCGCTGACTCCGATGAGCGCTGCGAGGCCACTGAACAAACACGCAGTTCGAGCTTCAGCCTGATAGACCTCCTTAAGACCGGCAAGGCGACGGTCAGGTCGCAATCCGCCCGCGGCATTACCTTAGGCATATCGCCCGATAAGCAACTGCAGAAATCCAGCGACGAGCATATCCGCTGCGCCGCCTCCATCCGCGCAACCATCGTGCTCGATCCCGCGACCCTCTTTCCGCGGCGCATCGAAGGTAGCGTAGTTGATGGCGGTTGCGACCAGCAAACCGAGGCGCCGCCGACCTACTACGGCGAGACACCGATCCGAGGCCGCGCACGTACCTTGTTTCACAAAGGCACCAGGTTCCGGATCGAGTACCAACTGCAACCCGACAAGTTCAACAATGCTGAGCGTAGTTATTGGGCCAGGACCGGCCAGCATTTCGACACGCCACGCTGGCACTCTGGCGGCCTATTCATCTACTGGGGCCGTTCAATCGCGATTGAGTCCCGTGTTGGGGGTCAGCGGATCGTCGAGGATTTCACGCTGGTCGCGCAGGAGTTCGGCGTCCAATCGCGCATCGTCCCGTAACGCAGGCGATCTTTTCGCCTGTAGCTTTTTTGTATTTGTGGGGCAGGCGATCTTGTCGCCTGCCATTTACTCCACCCGAATCGCACACCGCAGCGTCCGCGATTGTCCGGGCGCCAAGGTCACCGCATGATCCGCCGCATTGCACGATTCCACGCAGATAAACTCGCGCCATTCGTCGGGCGCCATATCCGACATCCCCTTGATCTTTTCGGTCCACGGATTCCACACGACGGTGCTGTCCGACCCCGACTTCTCGACCACGATCTTCCGTCCGCCCGCCGCATCGTGAATCACACACGTGGCCTGCGTGTTGAGATGCACCTGGTCGGTTTCCTTTGCGACCTTCACTGGCTCCGCTCCGTGCTGCTTGCGCTTGAACCCGTCCGTCTTGTCGATAAACGTTGTGCCTTCGAGACCCGTCACACCGGTCTGTGAAATATCGCCGACCGCAAAGTACGTGTGCAGCGCGTCCTCATACTTCAGTGGCTCCTTCCCATCGTTGCGCGTTGTAAGCTCCATCTCAAACGTCTTTCCGAAAATCGCGCGGAACCGCAGGTTAAAAGCGCCGAAGCCCAACGCCGTGGACGCCTCGTTAGGCGTGAGGACCAGCACGATCTCGACCGAGCCGTCCGCGCGAAGCTTCGTGCTCTCGACTTTCCAGTCGGTGCTGCGGGCGAAACCGTGCGCGGGACCCGGCAATCCGTCGCTGCGTCCGCCGAACCAAGGCCAGATGATCGGCACGCCCCCACGAATCGCTTTGCCCGGCGCGAACAGGCTCTTCGAGCTGGTGAACAACACCGGACGCAGCCCGCCCGGAGTCCAATGTGCGACGTGCGCTCCCTGCGTATACAGGTCGCCTTGGGCGTGCGCGGTGGAAATGACCGCGCGCACCAGACCTCCCGGCGCGTTCTCAAATCGAAGGGCGTTCTCGATGCCGAATTGCTTCTGTATTGCTTCTGCGCTCATGTGGGTTTCTCCGCGCCGCTCTGGGCGTTAGGAGGCTAGTGTATCGGGTTTCCGACCCGGCTTTGGTAACCTTGTAGTGTCCCCCAAAGTTACAATGCTCAAAGTCAAAGTAGAAATCCCCGATGATCTGAATCCGCAGGAAACCTCCGAGTGGTTGGAGGCCCTGGATGAGATCGTCGATCAACTCGGACCGGACCGCGCCAGTTACGTTCTCGAACGCTTGATGGAGCACGCTTCCGCCGCCGGCGTGCACGTTCCTCTGCGCTGGAATACGCCCTACGTCAACACCATTCCGCCCGAGGAGCAGGTTGCTGTTCCGGGCGATCGCGCGATCGAACGCAGCATCAAGAGCCTGGTTCGCTGGAATGCGATCGCCATGGTGGTGCGCGCGAACAAGCACGACGCCAACATCGGCGGACACCTCGCGACCTACGCGTCGCTAGCCACGCTGCTCGAAGTCGGGTTCAATCATTTCTTCCGCGGATCCTACGACAACGGACGCGCAGGTGACTTCATCTATTTCCAGGGCCACGCCTCGCCCGGCGTCTACGCGCGCGCGTTTCTTGAAGGCCGGCTCAGCGAAAAGCACCTGGAAAATTTCCGCCACGAGCTGCGCGAGCATCCCGGTTTGTCGTCCTATCCGCATCCCTGGCTGATGCCCGATTTCTGGCAATTCCCAACAGTTTCGATGGGACTCGGACCCATCACCGCGATCTACCAGGCGCGCTTCATGAAGTATTTGGAGAATCGTTCGGTGATTCCGACCACCGGCCGCAAAGTTTGGGCGTTCCTGGGCGACGGCGAATGCGACGAGCCCGAATCGCTGGGCGCGCTGACGCTCGCGTCACGCGAGAAACTCGACAACCTGATTTTCGTGGTCAACTGCAACCTGCAGCGCCTCGACGGACCGGTACGCGGCAACGGCAGCATTATTCAGGAACTCGAAGCGGCCTTCCGCGGCGCTGGCTGGAACGTCATCAAAGTGGTGTGGGGCACCGGCTGGGACGACCTGCTGGCCCGCGATACTACTGGGCTCTTGCTCAAGCGCATGCACGAATGCGTGGACGGCGAATACCAGGTCTTCCGCGCCAACAACGGCGCTTTTATCCGCAAAGAGTTCTTCGGAAAATACCCCGAGCTGCTCAAGCTGGTTGAGCACCTGAGCGACGAGGAAATCTGGAACCTGCGCCGCGGCGGTCACGATCCGGCGAAGGTTTATAACGCATACAAGCGCGCCTGCGGAACCAGCGGACAGCCCACCGTCATCCTGGCGAAAACGGTGAAGGGGTACGGCATGGGCGAGATTGCCGAAGGGCGCAACACCGCCCACCAGCAGAAAAAACTCACCGATACGGACCTGATGAAGATCCGCGATCGCTTCAATGTCCCGGTTTCGGATGAGGCGTGTCAGCACGTCGACTTCTACCGCCCGCCAGACGATTCGCCGGAGCTTACTTACTTGAAATCGCGCGTCCAAGCTCTCGGCGGGTCGATTCCCCAGCGCAAGACTTGGCCTTGGACCGTCGAATCGCCAGCGCTCGAGTTGTTCCATGATGCCCTGGGCGGATCCCGCGGCCGCGAAGCTTCGACCACCGCCGCCTTCGTCGCGGTGCTGAAGGTCCTCATGAAGGATCCGAAACTCGGGAAATTGGTGGTACCGATCATCCCGGATGAAGCGCGCACGTTCGGCATGGAGTCGCTGTTCCGCGAGTACGGAATCTACGCCAGCCAGGGGCAGCGCTATCGCCCGGTGGATGCGGGCGTGCTTCTGTATTACAAGGAAGCCGTCGACGGGCAGGTGCTCGAAGAGGGAATTACCGAAGCGGGTTCCATGGCGTCCTGCTTCGCCGCGGGCACGGCGTACGCCAATTATGGCGTCCCGATGATTCCGTTCTACACCTACTATTCGATGTTCGGTTACCAGCGCGTCGGCGACCTGATGTGGGCTTTCGCCGATTCGCGCGGCAAGGGTTTCATCATGGGCGGCACCGCTGGCCGCAGCACGCTGCTGGGCGAAGGTTTGCAGCATCAAGACGGCCACAGCCCGCTGCTGATGAGCGTGATTCCGACTTGCGCGGTGTACGATCCTGCTTACGCATTCGAGCTGGCCGTGATTATTCAGGATGGCATCCGCCGCATGTATACGGAGCGCGAGGATCGCTTCTACTATCTGACGATTTACAACGAGAATTACGTGCAGCCGCCGATGCCCGAAGGAGACGGCGTTCGCGAAGCCGTGCGCGATGGAATCCTGCGCGGCATTTACAAATACCGTCCGGCTGCGAATGGACCCGCGGTCGCTCAGTTATTCGGCAGCGGCTCGATTCTGAACGAGGCTCTCAAGGCCCAGCAGATTCTGGCCGAGCGTTACCAGGTCGCAACCGACGTCTGGTCGGTGACCAGCTACAACGAGCTTCGTCGCGACGCGCTGGACGCCGAACGCTGGAATCGGCTGCATCCTTCGAGCGAGGCGCGAACTCCTTATATCGTCAAGGCGCTCGAAGGCGCGCCGGGTCCGATTATCGCTTCGAGCGATTACATGAAGGCCGTGCCGGATCAACTTGCGCCGTGGTTGTGCGGGCGGCTAAACTCGCTCGGGACCGACGGATTCGGTCGCAGCGAAAATCGCGAGCACCTGCGGAAGTTCTTCGAGATTTCGGCGGAGGCGATCGTCCAGGCGACCCTTTCGGCGCTGGCGCGTGCCGGTCAATTCGACGGACAGCGCGCCGAAGCAGCAATCGCCGAGATGGGCTTCAGCGCGGACAGCGCCGATCCGGTGCACCGCTAAGAGCTTCGTGAAACTAATCACCGAAGACGAGGTTCGCGAAGTGCTGACCATGCGCGAAGCCGTCGGGTTAATGCGCGAGACGTTCACCGCACTGCGTAACGGCTCCGCGATCAACCAGGCTCGTCGTCGGCTGGTTCTGCCCACCGGGTCCGTGTTGCATTCGCTGGCCGGCGCGTGGGGCAACTATTTCGGCACCAAGGTCTACGCGACCCATCCCAAGCATGGCGCCCACTTCTACTTCCTTCTGTTCGACGCGGCGACGGCGAAGCCGCTAGCCCGGTTCGAGGCGAACTGGTTAGGGCAAATCCGCACCGGTGCGGCGTCCGGTTACGCGACCGACCTGCTTTCGCACCCCGAAGCCGCGTCGTTGGCCGTAATCGGCAGCGGATTTCAGGCGCGATCTCAGCTCGATGCCATTCGCGAAGTGCGCCGTCTAACAGACGTGCGGGTATGGAGTCGTGACGAGCAGAAGCGCAACCAGTTCGCAACAGAGACCGGAGCCACCGCCGTCGCGACCCCGGAAGAGGCCGTGCGTGGGGCGCAGATCGTCGTGACGGCAACCTCCGCAAAGGAGCCGGTGCTCGACGCGGCGTGGGTCGCGCCCGGCGCACATGTCAACGCCATCGGGTCCAACAACGCCCAGCGCCGTGAGTTGCCGCCAGAGCTGATCGCACGCGCCGACTTGATCGCGGTGGATTCGATCGAGCAGGCGAAGCTCGAATCGGGTGATCTGTTGCTCGCGCCGGTTTCGTGGAACGATTCAAGAATTGTGGAACTCGCCCAGGTCGAACGTCGGCCTGACGGCGATCCGCTGACGATTTTCAAGTCCAACGGGCTGGGAGTGGAGGATGTGGCAGTAGCGGCATCCGTCTACGAGCGGCTATCTTAGATTAATTCGAAGCAACAAGGAGACCCTATGAAAACTCTCGCGAAGGTGATGATGACCGCGGCACTCGCGATTCCGCTCACGCTGAATCTGGCCGCGCAGGACAAGAAGGCCACCGAGAAAACGCCGGCTCAGGCCACCGATCCGGTGTGCGGAATGACGGTCGACACCAAGACCGCCGACAAGGCAGTGTACAAAGGAAAGACTTACTACTTCTGCTCGCCCGACGAGAAGAAGGATTTCGAGAAGGACCCGACCAAGTTTGTAAAAGCGGAAAAGCCGGCTCCGAAGAAGTCTTAGGTAACGCGCTTATTCCTGCGCAGGCATCTGGGTGTCGCTGTCGCGCCACGCGCTCAGCTTGAGCCGACGGCACACCCAGCACAGCCCTTCGGTTGAGGTGGGCGCGCATTCTTCGCTGCACACTACGCATCGGGCCGGTTTCTTGGCGCGATCGATGTCCAGCGCCTCCCGGGCCTGCTGCATGATCGCCTCGGGCACGATCGGTTCCGGGTCGGCGGTGCGTTTGCGTTTCACGATCTCACTATAGCAGGAGTGATCTCCCCCTCATGGCGCATTGCCCGATCGGCGCTAGTACTTAACCCGATCGGCTTTCGACTCCCACTCGCGAAAGACCACCAGCGCCTCGTCGCGCATCAGTGGAATAAACGGGATCTGACGCAGCGTATACGGCACGCCGATCTCGTCGTAAATGAACGCATCGTCGAAATCGACTGCGGCGGCATCGCTCGCGACGGCCGCAAAGAATACGCGGTCGGGTCGAGCCCAATAGATCGCGCCCAGGCACATGGGGCACGGCTCGCAAGTCGTGTAAATATCGCAGCCGGCCAGTTGGAAGGTCTGCAGATCCTTACACGCGGCTCGGATCGCGACGACTTCGGCGTGCGCAGTTGGATCGTTGGTGCTCGTGACCAGGTTCGCCCCTGTGGCAATGACGCGGTCACCTTTCACGACCACCGCAGCGAAGGGTCCGCCCCTGCCGCTACGCACGTTCTCGATGGCGAGTTCGATGGCCCGCCCCATGAACGGATTTTCCACTAGAAGAGGAACTTTACCGCAAGCTGCACCCGCCGTGGGCTCTGTGCCGAGGTGATCTGTCCAAACGTCGCGGATCCGACAAACCCGTCCGGCAGATTGAAGTTGTCACGGTTGAACAGGTTGAAGAATTCGGCGCGGAGCTGCATGTTGAATCGCTCGCTGAGCGACGTGTTCTTCACTATCGAAAAATTCACGTTGGCGAGGCCTGGGCCATCCAGAATGTTGCGGCCGGCGTTGCCAAAATTCCCGCGGGCGGGTGTTACGAAGGCAGACGTATCGAACCAGCGCGTCGTCGACGGATTGGAAAGGGTCGGGTTGCGCACCACGTTGGGGCGATCGTTGTTGCCGAATCCAAGGCTCGCCCGGCCGGTGTTGGAGTTATCGAGGTCAGGATTCAACGCGACGGTAAACGGCTGGCCGGTCTGGAAACTCATCACACCGAAACTTTGCCAGCCGCCCAGGTAACGATGCCCCTTGGCGATCGGCAGATCGTAACCGTAGCTGAGAGAGAAGCGCTGGCGGATGTCGAAATTCGAGCGGCCGCGCTCGGCGGCAAGGTTGCGGCTGTTCTGTGGGAAATTCGGATCGCCGGTGCTCGAGAAAATCCCCGACGTATTGTCGATCGACTTCCCGTAGGTATACGACGCCAGCGCTGAGAGGCCGTGAGACAGGCGCTGCTCCAGACGCATCTGCAGGCTGTGATAAACCGAGTTGCCCTGCGATTCGATAATGTCCACGTCTTCGAACGCGCGGTTGGGGCGCTGATACTGCGGGGCGTTGCTGGGCAGCGGCTGGTTGATGTCGCGCGAATCGAACAGGTGCGTGCCTTTCGATCCGACATAGGCCACTTCGACCACACGCGAAGCACCGAGCTGCTGCTGGATTCCAAAATTCCAATGTTGGAGGTACGGCGTTCGCAGGTCGCGCTGGAACGCAGTGGCCGATGCGCCGAAGAACTGTGGGAATCCGGCGGGGAAAGGATTTTCGAGAGTGATAGGTGGCAGACCCTGGAACGGGATGAAGAGATTCAGCGTGAAGTAGGGCGCGCTGAAATACAAACCTTCACCGGGTGCGAGCGCGGACTGGTCGTAGTGGAATCCGTAGGCAGCGCGGACGACCGTGGTTCCGCGCCCGCCCACCGACCATGCGAGACCGATCTGCGGCGCGAAATTGTTGTAATCGGGATCGTAACCCGCGCGCGGGAATCCGTTCTGACCCACCGGCACCAGCTTGCCTTGCGCAGGATCGAAAACATTGGCGCGATCGGTAGCGTCGACGGCGGGGGAGTTGTACTCGTAACGCAGCCCCAGCGAAATCGAAAGATTCGGGCGTGCGCGCCAGGTGTCCTGGACGAAGAAATCGGTGCTGTGCGTGCGCAGGTGCTGCGGATTATCCATACGGGCGCCGCCCGTCACTGAAATCAGATTGGTAAGCATCTCCGCGAGCGCGTTTCCGGTAAAGCCGGTGAACTGGATAAAGCCGCGCGATTCCACATCGCGAAATGCGTTCTGCTGCAAGATGCGATGGTCGAATCCGAACTTCACCAGGTGGCGGCCGCGCACCCAGGTGGCGATATCGCCCACCTGATAGGTATTCGTCACGCCCTTCTGCGGGCTGGTATTGCCGTTGCCGAGCGCGGCGAAACCCGCAATGGTGATCTCGGAGAGCCCGAAATCCCGTGGGTTCGACGAGAGCTCGGGAAGTCCGACCTGACGATTGAGGCTGGTGCCCTGACCCTGCTGATTGGTGCTGTTCGACACGCGATTGAACGCGATGCGCGCTTCATTGAGGAACGTCGGCGCGAAGACGTGGGTCTCGCCGATCATCGCGTTTTGTGCGCGACGGGGAATGTTGAGGCCGAATCCCGGCAGCGGCGAGAAGCCACCGAACGGATCGAACAG
>DASYPO010000315.1:0-1907 GCA_036006545.1 Bryobacteraceae bacterium | reverse complement strand
ATCCGCACGCTTCTCAAGAGTCCCTCGTTCACGATCGTCGCTGTCTTGGCATTGGCGCTGGGAATCGGCGCTATCACGGCCATGTACAGCGTCGCTTACGGAATTCTACTGCGGCCCCTCCCGTATCACGAAGCGGAGCGTTTGGCAGTCGTTTCCTTGCGGTATTTCCCCAGGGACTTTTTGTACGGCACGATGTGCATGCGCGACTACCTGACCTGGAAGGAAAATAATCACGCGTTCGAAGATCCTTCCTTGTACACCACGCGACGCATGGATATCGGCGGCAACGAAGGCGTCCCTGAGCAAGTGCAGGGTGCGAGCGTCACCGCCGGGTTCTTTCCGACCCTTCAAACGCGTCCGCTCATCGGCCGTACCTTCGAACCAGGTGAGGATCGGCCAACCACCGGATCGCTCGCGGTTCTCAGCGAATCCATCTGGCGGCGCCGATTCGCGTCGAGCTCCGGCGTCCTGGGGCAGACCATTCTGATAAATGGCGCTCCGTCCGTCGTGATCGGTGTGATGCCCGGCGCGTTCGCGTTCCCCAGGCGCGAAACAGAAGTGTGGACCAATCTTCTGCTGGTTCCACCGACCCGCTACGGCCCCTGGCTCTATCGCGGCGTCGCTCGCCTCAAGCCTGGCGTCACGATCCAGGCCGCACAGGCCGAGATGGACCAAATCGCGATCCGCATGATGCAGCAGAACTCTTATTACAAACGCGCGCAGTTGCCGGTCCTCGAATTGCGCGATGCACTGTTGGGAACCCGGCTCAAACCCGCGATCCTGGTCCTCGCCGGCGCCGTGGCAATGGTGTTGCTGATCGCCATCGTCAACGTTGCCAATCTGATGCTCGCGCGCGCCACAGTTCGCGAGCGCGAGATGGCGCTGCGGCTCAGCCTGGGTGCAGCTCGTGGGCGCGTCGTTCGGCAGTTGCTTACCGAAAGCGTCCTGCTGGCCGTCATGGGCGGAGTGGCCGGCCTGGCATTGGCGTGGGGCGCCATCGCACTGATCCGTGCCTGGAATCCGGGCAACCTGCCCTTCATCGATTCGGTCCAACTGGATGGGCGAGCGCTCGGATTCATGTTTGTGATTTCCACGCTCTCCGGAATTCTGTTCGGCATGGCGCCGGCGTTCCAAAGTTCGCGTACCGACCTGAACTCGACCATCAAGGAAGGCGGACGAACCGGAGCCTCCAGTCGAGCTCGCGGTCGCGCCCGGGGTGCGCTCGTCGTTTCCGAAATCGCGCTCTCACTCATGCTTCTGGTGGGCGCAGGACTGCTTCTGCGCAGTTTTATGAATTTGCAGCGCGTGACCGGTGGTTTCTATAAACGGCCGGACCGCATTCTGACGATGTTGATTTCGCCGGGAGATCGGAAGTACAGCGACCAGCGCGCCGGACTCGCCTTCTATGACCAGGTGCTTGAACGCGCGCGAAGCCTGCCGGGCGTAGAGTTCGCGGAGATTACTGATTCTCTGCCGCCCGATCGTCAGGCTGACGCCGACTCGTTTGTAATCGAAGGCCAGACGCTAGCGCCGGGCGAGCAGAACCCGGTCATTTCGCATCTCACCGTGGGCCCCGACTATTTCCAAGCGCTTGGCATTCCAATCATCAAGGGTCGCGCGTTTACGAATCACGATACTCCCGATTCCGCGCCCGTCATGATCGTCAGCGACGGATTTGTGCGCCGTTTCCTGCCGAATCGAGAGCCCCTGGGGACGCGAATCCAATACAGCGGAAATTGGATGGAGATCGTAGGTGTTGCCGGCAATGTGAAGTATCTGGGTCTCACGGTCGATACGGACCCGGCCTACTATGTGTCGATCCGGCAGTTCTACCGCGCACGGGCGTATCTGATCGTGAACACCTCTGGCGACGCGGCGCCGTTGGCAGCTGCTCTTCGCCGAGAGGT
>DASYPO010000314.1:0-6708 GCA_036006545.1 Bryobacteraceae bacterium | reverse complement strand
AGCCGCGAAACGTCGCATGGACGCAGCCGATCGCAAATCGGCTGCCGATCATAAGAAGGCCATGGACCGGTTGGAAGCGGCCGAAAAGCGAATGGAAAAATTCGACGTCCAACTTCAGGCCACCCGCAAGCTGGTGGAAGCCGGTATGCGGATCGTCTTGGACCTAAAGACCGAAGTTCGGGCACTGACCAAATCCCAAAAAGCGTTTCTGGATTCGCTCCGTCGCGGCAACGGAAACGGCCGACGCCACGCCTGACGCGACCGCCTAAGCCAGCCTCGCATACCCACTTCCAAAAAACACCAGTGGCCGACCCTCCGAGCAGCTCAGTTCCACCACTTCACCGATCAGGATCCGATGATCGCCAGCTTCCACCGCCTGGACGATGCGGCATTCGATCACGCCCAGGATAGGGTCGATCACAGGTGACCCTGTCGAGCCCGAATTCCACGCCACTCCTTCGAAACGACCCTCGGGCAGCTCGGCAAAACGAATCGACAGATCGCGCTGATCCTCCCGCAAAATATTGACAGCATAAGCGCCACTCGATTCAAACACCGCCAGCACCGGGCTAGCGAAATCGACTGCCACCATCACCAGCGGAGGGTTCAGCGAGAGTGAGGCAAAGGAGTTGATCGTCAGCCCGTGCGGCTCCCCCTCACGGCCCAAGGTGGTAACGACGCAGACGCCCGTGGCGAAGCCCGCGCAGACACGCCGGAAAAGGTCGCTTGACAATCGAATAACCCTAATCCTATCATGAAGTTTGCGCGGCACGAAGTTGCACTGCATCGCGGGAACCAGGAGGCGGCTTTGATCAAACTGGACATTATCAACGAAGTTGTTAATCGCACCGGCATCACCAAGACCAAAGCGGAGATGGCTGTCGAAACCGTTTTCGAAAGCATGAAGCGCGCTCTCGGCCGCGGCGAACGTATTGAACTGCGGGGCTTTGGCATCTTCAACGTGCGCCCCCGCAAAACCGGTATCGGCCGGAACCCGCGCACTGGCGCGGAGGTTGCGATTCCCCCCGGCAAAGCGGTTCGCTTCAAGCCCGGCAAGGAGTTGCAGACGTTGCAGTAGCGCCGGCGCCACCCCGCGGTATTCGCTGTGGCCCGGCAGGCGGAGACGAATCGTGTCATCCAATGGCTACTCCCCGATGCCTGCGGCCCCGCTCGAAGGTAGTTGGTTCGAGGACGTGGTACCCATTCGCCACCGGCCGAAGCATCGCTATTGGCTGCACCTGCTGCTGTTGCTGCTGACTTTCCTGACGACCACGATCGTGGGATCGGGACTGGCGCGGAGCTTCGCCGCCGGACGACCTTTCGATTTCGAAATCGATTTTCAAGGCTATTCGGCGATGTGGCGCGACCCTGCGTACTTACTTCCCGGCTTGCCGTTTTCTCTGACCCTTCTGGGAATTCTGATGGCCCATGAGATGGGTCATTTCCTCACGGCGCGATATTACGGCGTCGACGCATCGCTGCCCTTCTTCATTCCTGCGCCGACGCTGATCGGCACGCTGGGCGCGTTCATCCGTATCCGTTCCGCGATTCTTTCAAAACGCGTGCTGTTCGACATAGGGATTGGTGGACCGATCGCCGGATTCGTAGTGCTGATCGCGCCGCTGGCGGTGGGTGTGTCGATGTCGAAATACATTCCGGGCGTCGCCGACCGCGGGGAGTTAATTTTTGGGACGCCGTTGATTCTGCGGCTGCTGGAGTGGATCTGGTTTCCGGGCGCTTCGACCGGAGACATATATTTACACCCGGTGGCGCGCGCCGCATGGGTAGGGGTGCTGGCCACCGCGCTCAACCTTCTGCCGATCGGGCAACTGGATGGTGGGCACATTCTGTACGCTTTCGCCGGCGAGCGGACGCGAATCCTGTCGCGGGTGTTCGTCGCGGCGCTGGCATCGCTGGGGTTCTATCAACTCTTCACCACTGAGTACAAAGCCGGCTACACCTGGCTGATCTGGTCCGTGATTTTGCTGATCGTGGCAATGCGCCATCCCACCATCATCGATCCGGTTCCGGTCGGCCGGGCGCGCACGTGGCTGGGGCTGCTGGCGCTGCTGCTGCTGATTCTTTGCTTCACGCCGGTGCCCGTGCGCCCGTCTGGATTGTAAACATCGGACTGGCTTGTGAAAATTTCCGCCACCATCATCACCTACAACGAAGAGCGAAACGTGGCGCGCGCAATCGAGAGCCTGCGCTGCGCGGACGAAATCGTGGTCGTCGATTCGGGCTCCAGCGATCGGACGGTCGAGATCGCCGGGAAACACGGAGCGCGCGTGATCGAGAGTCCGTGGCCGGGTTATGCGAAGCAGAAAAACTTGGCAGCCGAGCAGGCCACGCATGATTGGATTCTTTCGATCGACGCCGATGAATCGCTCAGCGAAGCACTCGAAGGCGAGATCTGGCAACTCAAGAAAAACGGACCGCAGATGGACGCCTATACGATGCCGCGCATGGCGCAGTATCTGGGCCGCTGGATTCGCCACTCGGGCTGGTATCCGGATCGAAAAGTCCGTCTGTATCATCGCTCAAAGGCCCGCTGGGAGGGCGATTTCGTCCACGAGTCGGTGAAGGTGACGGGGCGCGTGGGGCACCTCGAGTCGAACCTGCTGCACTTCACTTGTAGCTCGCTTTCGGAACATTTGAAGACGATGGATCGGTATACGACGCTGGCGGCGGAACAACTGCTCGCGACCGGGGAGAAAGTCGGCTGGGGGCGGCTGCTGTTCGATCCGCCGTGGACCTTCTTCAAGACTTTCGTGATTAAGCGTGGGTACATGGATGGCGTTGAGGGTTTGGCGATCGCCAACATGGCCGCGCTCTACAACTTCGTGAAATACGCTAAGGCGCGTTTCATGAGTCCGGGCCGGGAATGAGGACGCTGCACGTCGATACCGGGCGGCGGATGCAGGGCGGGCAATGGCAGGTGGTGTATCTGCTCGAAAAACTGGAACGGGCGACGCTGCTAGCGGCCGCGGGATCGCCTTTGCTCGAGGAGGCGCGCAAGCGGGGGATCGATGCCGAGGAGCTATCGCTGCTGAAGCTGCGTCGATACGCGCCGGTGGCCGACGTGATCCACGCACACGACGCTCGCGGGCATACGTTCGCGGCGCTGGCGGCGTCGGGCCCGCTGGTGGTTTCGCGGCGGGTGGCGTTTCCGGTCAGCCAGTCTGTGGCATCCAAGTGGAAATATGGACGCGCGACGTTGTTTCTCGCGGTGTCGAATTTCGTGGCGGAGAAGCTGGTGGAAGCGGGCGTGAATCGCGAAAAGATCCGCGTGGTTTACGATGGGGTTCCGTTGCCACCGTCGCTTTCGAATCGGACTCCGAAACGCGTGGTCGCGCTCGCCGGTAAATGCGAAGATCTGGTGCGTGCGGCCGGAGCGGAGGCGGGCGTTGCGATACATTTTACGTCGAACTTGTGGGAAGATCTTTCTACTGCCAGCGTCTTTATCTATGCGAGCGCGTTGGAGGGGCTCGGGTCCGCTGCGCTGGCGGCCATGGCGGCCGGAGTACCGGTGATCGCCTGCGGCCAAGGCGGATTAAGCGAAGCCGTCGAGCACCAGAAAACCGGTTTGGTGACGGCACCCCAGGAGATCGGGGCCGCATTGATCCGACTGCTGTCGGACCCGCAGTATGCCGATCAACTGGGCAAGCAAGGACGGGAACGAGTAGAACGAAAGTTCACGATCGAAGCGATGGTCGAAGCGACACGCAAAGCGTATGCCGAGGTAGCCCGGTAAATGGAAACGGTGCTGGCATTTCTGGCGGGCCTGCTGATCGGAAGTTTCCTGAACGTCTGCATTTTCCGGCTGCCGCGCGATCTATCCGTGGTAAGGCCGCGCTCATTCTGTCCGGCCTGCGAAAAGCCCATCGCCTGGTACGACAACATTCCGGTGCTGAGCTTTGTTCTGCTACGCGGGCGCTGCCGACATTGCCGCGAGCGAATTTTGTGGCGTTATCCACTGGTAGAACTCGCGACGGGGGCCGCGTTCGCCGTGTGCGTGGCGGCATTGGGTGTGACGCCGCAAGCCGCTAAGTATTCGATCTTCGCGGCGATTCTAATCACGCTGATCGCCTCCGACATGGAAGAGCGCATCCTGCCCGACGAATTCACACTGGGCGGAATCTTGATCGGCCTGGTATTCGCAGCGTTCGTGTACCTGAAGCCGGAATTCGCGCATGTGATTCTGCCTCCCACCTGGGAGCCGCGCTGGATCTCGGTGGGCGAGGCGGTACTGGGCGCCGGATTTTCGAGCGGATCGATTTGGCTGGTTGGATGGCTCTACATGAAAGTTCGGCACCGCGAAGGCCTGGGTTTCGGCGACGTGAAGATGATCGCCATGATCGGCGCTTTCCTGGGGTTGAAGTTTGCGCTGCTCACACTGATCGCGGCATCCTTGCTCGGCGCGGTGGGCGGGCTAGTCTACATCTTCGTTACGGGCAAAGACGCGTCGACTTACGAGCTACCGTTCGGGAGTTTCCTCGGCTTGGCCGCCCTGTCTGTTGCGATGTTCGGCGAGGTGGTGACTGGATGGTATTCGCGGATGGGAAGTTGATTAGGCTACGGGCAGTTCCGCTCATTTTTCTGAGCGCGTTTATCGCTGCGGCGCAGCCGGCGGATACATCGCTCGATTCCGCGAAACTCACGCGCGTTATTGAGCTGAAAGGCGCCACGTATCACGTCCAGGGCGTGTACCCCGAAGGCGATCGGGTTTGGGTGACGTCGGTCGATCGGGAGAGTCGCCGCGGGTTTCTCTTTCAGTTCTCAATGAAGACTGGCGAATTGGTGAAGACCACGGAAATTCATGACGGCGAGCGATTCCATCCGGGCGGGCTCGATGCGAGAGATAAGTCGCTATGGATTCCGGTGGCGGAGTATCGGGCCAACAGTTCGGCGGTGATTCAGCGGCGTAATAAAGATACGCATGCGCTGGAGTTTCAATTTGCGGTACCGGACCATATCGGATGTATCGCGGTGACGCCGGAGTTCGTCATTGGCGGAAATTGGGATAGCCGCATCTTTTATTTCTGGACACACGCGGGCGAGATGGTTCGCAAGGTGGATAGTACGACCGGCAACGCGTATCAGGATATGAAATTCGACGGCGGGTACGTGGTCGCTGGGGGCGTGCTTGCAGACCGAAGCGGGGCAGTGGATTGGCTCGACCTGAAGAGCATGAGCCTGGTGCATCGCATGAAGGTGGGTCGCACGGATCGCGGGGCTCCATTCACGCGCGAAGGCACGAGCATCCGAGGGAACGAGATCGTGTTTCTTCCCGAGGATTCGCCGAGCCGTCTCTTTCTCTTCAAACTGGGCCGCTAATGCTGCCGCTCATTCTGCTGACCGGACTTTCGATGTCGATCGGCTGGGGTGTGCGCGGGCAGTTCGGACACGAATACGGTGCGGCGCTCGCGGGCGCATTAGGCGGAATGGTGGTGGCGCTACTGAGCGGGCGCGCGGACTGGGTGCGGCGGGTCCACTACTTCGCGATGTTCGGCGCGATCGGCTGGGCCTTCGGCGGCAGCATGTCGTACATGAAGAACCTGGCGTTCACGCAGTCCTCCGATTCGGCGACGGTGCTATACGGGTTCGCCAGTTTATTCCTGATCGGATTTGCGTGGGCGGCGCCGGGTGGGGCGGGCGTGGCAATCGCGGCGCGTCTGGATCGCGAGGAGCTGACGAAGTTCTTCGAGCCGCTCTGCGCGGTTTTGGCCGCGTGGTACTTGCAGGACGTCTTTCACGGGCCACTGCGGGCGTTGCGCGGCACGGTTTTGGTCGAAACCGAGTTGAGCGCGGCGCTGGCGATCGTCGCGGTGTTGTTGCTGGCGCTGGTTCGACGTAAGTCGTGGGGCATCGGGAGCGCGCTAATCCTTCACATGGCTGTCGGTTGGTGGCTCGGATTCCTGTTGTTCAACGTGATTCTAAAGTGGCACTTGAATCCGCCGCGCGAGGACGGATGGGGCGCGATGTTGGGAATGATCGCGGGGATTCTGATCTTCTGCGCGCGAAAGGGGTTAAAGGAAGTGGCGTTCGCAACGATCGCGACGGGATTGATGGGTGGCGTCGCGTTTTCGCTGGGGCAGGGAATTCGACTGCTGGCAATGGCATCCGGTCTGAAGACTAACTGGCATAGCGTGATGGAACAGACGCAGGGATTGCTGTTCGGCGTCGCGCTCGCGGTCGCGCTGGGGCTCATCGCGCGTCGCGCCGCGAAACTCGGGGATGACCCGCCGGTGAGGAGGTGGACCGAAGTCTTCAGCGTGACATTCGTCATGATCGTGCTCACGTATCTCAATTTCCGCAAAAGTCCTAACGATTGGGTAAAGCAAATCGCGACGCTGACGCCCGAGATGTACGGGATACGCATTAGCGGCAACCTGGTGCCGTCGGGCGGATTCGTCGGATGGTTCGACATGATCTATCTGGGGCTCGCAGCCGTTACGATCGGCCTGCTGGTGCTGCATCTGCGCCGGCGGGTCCCGTTCATTCCAGAAAGCTGGATGGGGAAGGGTCAGTTGATGTATCTCGCGTTTCTATGGGCCGTCGTGGGGATCAATTTCGTACACGTGCTGCCGCGATTCACGCCGCAGCGCCTGGTGACGGAATGGGTCATGACCGTGAATGCGATGTTGTGCACGGTGCTGGTAGTGATCGGAAGTGTTTCGGCACGCGTGCGTGACGATTCGCCCGTCG
>DASYPO010000313.1:0-3693 GCA_036006545.1 Bryobacteraceae bacterium | reverse complement strand
CTTGGCAGCTTTCTTGGTTGCGTTCTTCATTGAGTGATTCTCCCTTTACATCAAGATTCGCGCTACTCTTCCCGAGAGCGCGGTTGTGTCCCCTTTATAAGGTGCTTTGAGTTCAATGTCAAGAAAAAAATTCACTGTGAGCAGCTTCGGCGAGCCGTGCTTCACACGCGCACTTCTCCATATCGCGCTTCGCAATCGATAAAACGTAGCAGTGTAGAATTGTTTTAGGTGTTCTCAGCCCCATTTCATGCGGGTCGCACGCGTTTCGCTTGCGCCGCGATCATCGTCTCCTCGTGCATCGTCTCCGCGTGCGGACACAAATCAGCGCGCGCTTCGATTCCTGGTTCGATCCCCGCTGCGACTGTGCGTGCCGGTCACACCGAAACCGGAGTCGCCAGTTGGTACGGCAATCCGTATCATGGACGACGAACCGCGTCGGGCGAAATCTTTGACATGGAGCGACTCACCGCCGCGCATCGCACGCTGCCATTTCAAACTGAAATCGAAGTGACGAATCTCGACAACGGAAAACGCGTCAACGTGCGCATCACTGATCGTGGTCCTTTCACGAAAGGACGCATCCTTGATTTATCGCGTGCCGCCGCTCGTGCGATCGATATGATCGGACCCGGCACCGCTCGCGTGCGTCTCAAAGTCACGCGTGCACCACAACCGTCGGGCTGAAGCTATTCTGACTTCTGGTTTCTGACTCCTGTCTCCTGTCTCCTGTCCGCTCTTTCTTACTGGCCTCCGGCGTCTGGCTCTTCGGGAATACCCCCATTTGAGGGGCACCCTTACCCACATCAGTCTTAGCCCAAATCACCTATCGAGGTCTTGAGGAAGTTTGATTTAGCACGTAGAGTTTAGGTTCGGGAAACACACTAATGTTTGGAACCAACCGCTGCATGCTCGCAAACGACGAAAAGAAGAACGTCCTGGTCGGGCAATCTCCCCGTACCCGGCACGTTCTAAAGATGATAGAGAAGCTGGGCCGCTGCCGCTGGCCTGCCCTGTTGCTGGGAGAAACCGGAACCGGCAAGGAAGTGGTCGCGCGCGCTATCCATAATATAAGCGGTACGGGGCCGTTCGTCACCATCGATTGCTCTTCCATGGTCGGCCCGCTCATGGAAAGCGAGCTCTTTGGCCACGTCAAGGGTGCCTTCACGGGCGCCGCCACCACCAAAATCGGTCTGATCGAAAGCGCCAACACCGGAACCGCCTTCTTCGACGAGATCGGCGAACTCCCTCTCGACCTTCAAGCCAAACTCCTGCGCGTCCTCCAGGAGAAGGAATTCCGGCCCGTCGGGTCGCTCACCACCCGGCGATCCGACTTTCGCATTATCGCCGCCACCAATCGCGACCTCGCGAAGGAAGTCGAGAAAGGGACCTTCCGCCGCGACCTCTTCTTCCGCCTGAACGTTATCAACATTCGACTCTCGCCGTTAAGAGAGCGCAAGGAAGATATTCCGACCCTAATCAACCATTTCCTTGGACGCGTGGGCGGCAACTACTCGATCACTGCCGAGGCGATGGAGATTCTGCTCGCCTACGAGTGGCCCGGCAACGTTCGCGAACTGGAGAATTGCGTCCAGCACATGGTCGCGATCAATTCCGGCCCGCTTCTGCATGTGGCCGATCTGCCCTCCGGCCTGCGGAACTTCATGGCGGAGCGCAAATCCCAGTACCTGATGGCCGCCGCTTCCGCTCCATCGGCGCAACTCTCCTCCGCGGCCGACCCGTCCAATGCGGAATCCGACGTCCCCACTCCGCCATCCTTCGGCGGAATACCCACCGTGATTCCCCTGATGGAACTGGAACGTCGCGCAATCATGAACGCGCTCGATTACACCAAAGGCGATCGTGCCGTTGCTGCGCATCTCCTCGGGATCGGCAGAACCACGCTGTACCGGAAGTTGAAGGAATATCAATTAGCGGGCTGAGCCAACATCTTGTGAGAAAGCCGCGCGATCGCGGGCACTAGGCTATATGCACCTGCGTATCCTGGTGGTCGAACCGCATCCCGAGGACGCGCTGTTCCTGAGGGAAGTCCTCGCCGATATCGAAGCTGAACGTCACTGGGGTGCCTGGATTCCCGTCCAGGCAGTGCACGCCGCGGGATGGGAGGATGCGCTCGAAGCGCTCGCTCTCGAACCGGTCGACCTGATCCTGCTCAGCCTCGCGTCGGGCGACGCCCAAACATTTCGTCGCATTCAAGCCGCGGTCCCCCAGGTGCCGGTGGTGCTGTTGCTGGATCCAGCGGATCCCGATTTCGGCTTGCGTCTGATCCGTGAAGGCGCGCAGGATTTTCTGGCCCGCCAGAACGCAGATAGTCTGCCACTCGCGCATGCAATTCGCAATGCCGTGGAACGGCATCGGGTGCTGAGCGCGGCGCGCGCCTCGGCCACCCTCGATCCACTGACCGGCCTCGCTAATCGCGCTGCGTTCTCGACGCATGCCGAGCGCGATCGCAAACTCGCCGAACGCCTGGGCCGCCGCTGGATGCTGCTGCTTGCCGAAGCCTTCGGGCGTCAGCACCGCGACCTGGCCCTCATTGAAACCGCCGATCACTTGCGTACTTTGATCGGCCCTACCGACCTACTTGCCCGCATCGACGACACGCGCTTCGCGATCACCGTCTTCGATACGGATGCTTTGTCGATTGAAGCTGCGTGGGCCCGCCTTCACGAAAACGCAGGCGCCCATCACATCTCGATTGGCGCCGCGATCTTCGATCCGGAACGCCCCTTCTCGCTTGACAGCTTGCTCGAACGGGCCGCCCTCGATCTGGCCCCTGCCTCGCTCCATTCCTTGGTAACTAGTCACTAGCCACTGGCCACTCGCCACTGTTGCCGCGCTTAAACTAGACCTATGAAATCTTTCGCACTCTTGCTCCTCGCCGTCCTCAGCGCGGCCGGGGAAGTGAAGACGCTGACGCTGCGTGAAGCGATCGATCTGGCCCTGAAGCAGAATCCCGATGTGATCCTCGCCCGCCTGGATCAACAAAAGGCGCGTTACCAGGTCACCATTGCGCGCGACCCCTTCGTGCCCAAAGTCTTTGCAGGCAGTGGAGCGGCGTACACCTATGGATATCCGAATTCCATCGACGGAAACGCGCCCTCCATCGTGCAGGTGAAGACCATCATGTCGCTCTACAACCGGCCGCAGAGCTACCAGGTGGCCCAAGCCAACGAAGCTTTGCGCGCCACTGAGATCGAAGTCGGCCGCCGTCAGGACGAAGTGGTGTATCGCGTGGCCGAGCTTTTTCTGCAAGCCGAGCTGGCCGCGCGCAGCCTGGGTAGCGCCCGGCGTCAGGTGGAGAGCCTGGCTCGGGTGAAGGAACTAGTCGAAGCGCGCGTGAGCGATGGCCGCGAACTGGCGATCGAGTCCACCAAGGCGAAGTTCGCGTCAGCCTCGGCACAACAGCGCGTGGACACGCTGGCGCTCGATCTTCTAAACGCCGAGACTATGCTGGCGCTGGTACTCGGCATGAGCCCCGAAGATCGTGTGAAGGCCGCGGCTGAAGAGCGCACCCCGCTCGCAGCCGATCTATCCGAAGTCCAGGCCATCGAAACCGCGCTTGAAAACAGCCGCGAGATCAGGCGCCTCGAATCCAATCTCCAATTGAAGACGCTGGAAGTGAAACAGTATTCTGCGGCGCGCTATCCCAAGATCGACCTGGTCGCGCAGTACTCG
>DASYPO010000312.1:0-15306 GCA_036006545.1 Bryobacteraceae bacterium | reverse complement strand
GCCGGCCAACCACTTTCCCGAATCGTGCGCGGCGCCACCCGATTTCCGTAACCAACGTTGGACCGGCTCCTGCAGCATGAACAGCACGGTCGCGAACAGAATCAGAAACGGCACCAATTGCGAGAACAACGGCGCAGGCGTGAGCCGCAGCAGAAGCGCACCAGCGACGCCGCCTACGATACTCGGCACCGCCAATAGCAGCATGCGCGATTCTATATCAGCCAGCTCGCGCCGGTAACCCCACATGGAACCTAGCGACCCGGGCCAGACCGCGACGGTGTTGGTCGCATTGGCCACCACCGGGGGAAGTCCCAGCCAGATCAGCGTGGGAAAAGAGACCAGCGTACCGCCGCCGGCAATGGAATTGATCGCTCCGGCGACGAACGCCGCTGCGAACGCTGCCGCCGCGCGTCCCACGTCGAATGCGAGCATTGTGACAGGATAACGGATACGCCCGTAGTCATCTAGTGTCTAACGTCGTCACACTTCCGATTTTCGGCGAGGGGCTTTCGAACGCCACGACGCCGCGCATCACATCGCTACTGATCAAACCTGCGTCGGCCGTGTGCAATCTGGATTGCTCCTATTGCTTCTATCTGGATCGCGAAGCCGACCCGTATCAGAGCCTTCCCAGTCGCCGCATGACCGAAGAAACGCTGGAGCGGTTGGTGGACTCCTGGATGTTCTACTCGTTCCCCAACAGCAGCCTCGCGTTTCAAGGCGGCGAGCCGACGCTGGCCGGCGTCGCGTTCTTCGAAAAACTGTGCGAACTCGAAAAGCGCTTCGGGCGTAGCGGCCAGAACGTTTCGAATTCCATGCAGACCAACGCCATGCTGCTGGACGAGCGCTGGTGCGAATTGTTCCGCGCGTACCACTGGCTGCTGGGCGTGTCGCTGGACGGTCCCGAAGAAGTACACGATTTGTATCGCTACAACAAGGAAGGTCGCGGGACCTGGAAGCGCGTGCTGCAATCGGTGGAGCTGCTAAAGAAACAGCGGGTCGAGTTCAACCTGCTGTGCGTGCTGAGCCAGGCCAATGTCGAAAAGCCGAAAGAGCTGTATCGATTCTTCCGCTCGCTGGGCGTCGAGCATATCCAGTACATTCCGCTGGCGGAGTTCGATTCGAACGGCGCACCGCTGCCCTTCACCATTACGCCCGAACAATACGGCCGCTTCCTGTGCGAGACGTTCGAGCTGTGGTGGTCGGAGCGACGGCGCGTGCGGATCCGTTACTTCGACAACATCGCCGAAGCGCTGGCCGGCCAGAAGCCCGGCAATTGCACCATGCACACCACTTGCGACAGCTACGTCGTGGTCGAGTACAACGGCGACGTGTATCCTTGCGATTTTTTCGTTGAAGGCGGCTGGAAGCTGGGCAACGTGAATCTGGATTCGTGGAGTGAAATCGCGCGTAAGCAGCGCCGCGTCTCGTTCGCGTCGAAAAAGACGATCGCGCATCCGGAATGCGCGGTGTGCGAGTACCAGAACATCTGCCACGGCGGCTGCCCCAAATTCCGCCATGGGCCGTCGCGCCGGTTCGAGGATCTGGATTATTTCTGCGCGGCGTACAAAATGATCTTCGCGAAAAGCGTCGCCCCGCTCACGAAGGAACTAGCTTCGTTGCGGGGCTGACAGTGGGATTGATTCTAGTTAGCGCGTGATACGGAAAGAGTTTAGGAACTCGGTAGCCGATTGCGGCATTTGCCCGTCCTGGTTGACGTAAATCACCTGATACAACCGATGGCCATCCAGGAAAATGCGGCTGGCGAAGAGCATGTTGTCTTTAGTGGTCCCGACGATGGACCTTCCGGGGCGACCGTCAATGGAGACGGCGCGATCCGAAATCAGCCGTCCTTCGACGCTATTCACCTGACCGTCGCGCGCGGCGGCGATGACTTCCTCCGCGCCACGAAGATTGGCCGCACTGGGGTAATCGCCGTAGGAAATCATGAACACTTCACGGCCGCCTGACGCTTCGACTAGGGTGGTGTGCATCATGCACGTTCCCACGCGAGTCTCCGTAGGCTTGGAATATTCCCGCGGCGAACCGGGCATTTGAACCGTGAATCCGCCGGATGCGTTAGAAATTCGCTGCCACGACTGTGCGGCAGCCGGCTGTGTCAGTGACAACATACCCATCGCCACCAGGGGCAGGGCCAAAACTTTTGCGGAAATCTTGCGGAACATAACTGGTCTCCTTTTCGATGAGGATGCTCTGCGTCCTCATGAACCACAGGCGCGGGGACGCGCACTGGATTAGTCGCGTCGTGATTTTTTTCAAGCGCGGCGCCGTGCTAGCTTCGTGAGATGCCTGAGCAGGGACCCGATCAAGGGTCGGTCAGCTACACACGTGCCGACGGCGAATATTTCGAGAAGCGCGGTCTGCGGCGGCACGCGCGCGTGCTGCATCTGTGGGCGCTGGGCGTCGGCGGCGTCATCTCCGGCGATTTTTTCGGATGGAATTTCGGCCTCGTGGCCGGCGGGTCGGTGGGCATGTTCGTCGCGCTCGCGATCATGACGGTGATGTACGCCGGGCTATGTTTTTCGATCGCCGAAATGTCGCCCGCGTTGCCGCACACTGGTGGCGCCTATTCGTTCGGACGAACGGCGATGGGGCCGTGGGGCGGCTACATCACCGGGCTCGCCGAGAATATGGAATACATCCTGACACCGGCGGTGATCGTGGTCGGGATCGGCGGATACCTGGGCGCGATTTTCGGAACGCCGAAGTCGGCGGAGCCATTGTGGTGGCTGGCGAGCTATGCCGTATTCGTCGCGCTGAACGTCTACGGAGTCGAGCTGTCGTTCCGCGTTTCGGTGGTGATTACGCTGATCGCGCTGGCGGTGCTGGTGGTGTTCTGGATCGCGGCGATTCCGCGCATGGATTTCGCGCGCTACGCGCTCGACGTCGTGCCGCGCGCGGGCAATTCAAAATGGTTTCCAGGGGGAACGGCCGGCGTGCTGGCGCAGTTACCGTTCGCGCTGTGGTTCTATCTGGCGATCGAACAGCTCCCGCTGGCAGCGGAAGAATCGCATGATCCGAAGCGCGACATGCCGCGCGGGTTGATCTACGGACTGGGAACGCTGGTACTGGTTTCGTTCTTTACGCTGGGAGCGAGCGTTTCGATTGCGCCGGGCGCAACCAAGCTGGCGACGTCGAACGAGCCGTTACTGCTGGATTTCCAGACTCTGTTCGCGACCACTGGTGCGAAAGTTCTGGGACTGATCGCGTGTACCGGACTGATCGCTAGTTTTCACACCATCATCTTTGCGTACGGTCGCCAGATTTTTTCGCTGTCGCGCGCCGGGTATTTTCCGCAGTGGCTGAGCGAGACGCATCCTCGTCACAAGACTCCAGTACGTGCGTTGATCGCAGGATCGGCGTTGGGCTTCGCGGCAGCGTATGCGATCTACCTCTCGGGCGAGAAGGGGACGGTCGGCGCGATGCTGCTCAACATGGCAGTGTTCGGCGCGGTGGTGGCGTACATTTTGCAAATGGCGTCTTTCATCGTGCTGCGCTGGAAGCTGCCATCGATCGAGCGGCCGTATCGCAGTCCGTTAGGCGTGACAGGCGCAGTGATCGCGGCACTGATCGCAGCGGTGACGCTGGTGATGTTGTTTTTTGCGCCCGAATACAATCGAGGCGTATTGGGCGCCGCAGCCTGGTTTCTGGCGGGAGTTGCATACTTCGCGTTCTATGCTCGAAGGCGGCTAATTCTTTCGCCGGAGGAAGAATTCGCAATGTCTCACATCACTGAGACGCATAAAAAGACGTGAAGCGAGATCTCAAGACGCTGTTGGCTCTCGCGAGCCCCTCGCGGTCGGGGGACGAACTAGCGGGAATCGCGGCGGAAACGGCCGAGGCGCGGGCGCTGGCGCAACGCGAACTCGCTGACACCCCGCTGGCGCGATTCGTCGAAGAACCCGTCGTGCCCTACGAGTCAGACGAAGTTACGCGTTTGATTTTCGATGCGCACGACGATGCGGCGTTCGCGCCGATCGCGCCGTTGACGGTCGGTGAGTTTCGCGAGTGGCTCTTGGCCGAGGAAACCACGGGTGAAGTGATCGCTGCGGCATCGCCAGGAATCATGCCCGAAATGGCCGCGGGCGTGTCGAAGATCATGCGCGTGCAGGATCTGGTGACTGTCGCTGCGAAGATCCGCGTCGTGACTCGGTTTCGCTCTACGATCGGGCTCGTGGGACGGCTGTCGACACGACTCCAGCCGAATCATCCGACGGATGATCCGCGTGGAATCGCGGCGTCGGTGATCGACGGGTTGTTGTACGCGAATGGCGACGCAGTGATCGGCGTGAATCCCGCGAACGACGATGTGCGATCGGTCGAAACGCTGCTGCGCACACTGGATCGCATGCGCGAAACGCTGGATATCCCCACGCAGATCTGCGTACTGGCGCACGTGACGACCCAAATGGACGCGCTGCGGCGCGGCGCACCGATCGACCTCGTTTTCCAGTCAATCGCGGGGACGGAGACCGCGAACCGGTCCTTCGGAGTAAATCTCGCATTGTTGGACGAAGCGTCGCAAGCTGCGCGCGAGTTGAAGCGCGGGACCGTGGGCGACAACGTAATGTACTTCGAAACGGGGCAAGGCAGCGCGCTTTCTGCGAATGCACATCACGGCGTCGATCAGCAGACGCTGGAGGCGCGAGCGTACGCGGTCGCGCGACGGTACGAACCGCTGCTGGTGAACACGGTGGTTGGGTTCATCGGACCTGAGTATCTGGCCGATGGAAAACAGATTCTGCGCGCAGGTCTCGAAGATCATTTCTGTGGAAAGCTACTGGGTCTGCCGATGGGCTGCGACATCTGTTACACGAACCATGCGGAGGCCGATCAGGACGACATGGATACGCTGCTAACGCTGCTGGGCGCGGCGGGCGTGAACTACATCATGGGCGTGCCGGGCGCGGACGACATCATGCTCAACTACCAGAGCACGTCGTTTCATGACGCGCTGTATTTGCGATCGCTGCTGAAGCTGCGGCCGGCGCCCGAGTTCGAGGCGTGGCTGGAGCGGATGGGAATTTCGGACGATGGGATGCGGTTGCGTACGCCACGCGAGTTACCGGCTACTTTTGAGCGGGCGTTAGCAGCGCTTCCACCTGCTGCGTCGTCGTGACGCGTCGATTCAGGATCGCGTTTATCAACTCACCGGTGCGGATCGCCTGGAACGACGCGTGAAGTTCGTAGGGCCCAGCGAGCTTCAACAGGAACGGCACGTACTTGCGCTCAGCCTTGATCGACGCGGTCTCGGGATCGTTCCACCACTTTGCGGCCTCGATGGTCTGATCGCGCAGCGGATGATCCGACGTTACGAGCACGACGGTATCGTTCCAAAGGTTCGCACGCTCGAGCGCGGCGCGAATTTCGCCCAGCGTGCGATCGGCGAGCGCGACATTGTCGAGATAACTCGCGCGGTCATCAGTCGAGTACTTGTTCTCGCGGCGATCCCAAATCCCGAGGAGGTGTGGGACCGGGAAGTGCATGTAGACCAATTGATAGCGCGTGTCGGTCGCTAGTTCGATTGCTCGTCGCCGCATCTCATCGAAGGCGACCGCTTCCGCCGCGCGGGCTTCGCGTCGCGTCTCGGCATCGAACAGCGGCCGTCGCGAGAAGCGCGACGTGATCGCGTGCCACGCTCGTTCGAGCATCGTTGGCCTGCGAGCCGCAATCTCCTCCGTCGCGGACGGAATCGCAAAACACGAGGCGACGGAGGAAATCATGTTTAAGACGCAGTACGGCAACTCCGACCCTAGAATTGCGGAGTTGAATCCCGCCACGCGAGCTTGGTCGAAGACGCTCGGCGGTCCAATCCCGCTAAATCTTAGACCCGTCAGCGCGGGAATCGCCCGTTGAGTGTTCATGGCGGAGGGCAGGACATGGTCCGCGTAGAACGATTCGCTGCGCAGGCGGTCGAATTCAGGAAGTGCGAGCGAGGCTGGGCGATACTCAAAAACCACCTGCTGATCGAGTTCATCGAAAATGATCCACAGCACTCGCTGCGGGTTGGGAGGCGTCTGTACGAGCGGTGCGGGCGGGAGAGGCACCCAGTCTACGGCGAACGGTATGTGACTGACACGCCAAAATGCGTATCCAACTTGGATCGGCAACAGTGGCACGAAGATGATCGCGACGATTTCCGGGAGCCGCGTAATCTGTGCGCGCCAACGGATCAATGCAAATCCGATGAGCAAACCCGCGATGAGCCAGAGCACTTTCGGCAGATCCTGGCGATGCAGATGCAGCGCATGAATCCGAAATAAGTTCAGCGGCAACAGCAGCGCCGCGACCCCGATCCATCTCAACACCGGCCAGCGACGCGCGAGCGGCAGGGCCGCCCATATCACGAGCGCGGTCGCGACGACGGCGATCAGAACCCCTGTAAAAGATCGGGCGGACTTCGTTGCGACACCGTCCCACAGCTCTAGAAAACACAGATTCGCGAACGACAGTGCGAGGACGAACTTCATGCACGCTTGCGTAGCAGGTACAACGTTCGCTCGGCGCCGCTTACACGATGCTTGCGGATGGTGTCGAAACGCTCGGCGACGGTTTGTTCGAACAATTCCACGGTGAGGTACGCGTAGAGTTCATCACGGCCGCGCGAGAGGCGGCGGAACATGGGATCGCCCGGCGCGACGAACTCGATCAGCGCTAAATCGCTGGTGAGGTCGGCCGCGAGAGACACGATCTCGTCCAGGGGAACGCGCTCGGTCGCCAGCATGTGGTGGATCACCGCCAGCATCAACACGAAATCGAAAGCGCCTGTGGCGCGATCCAAGAACGACGGGCATTCGCGATTTCGCCAGCCCAGCGCGGGCGTCGGCTGCGCGAGATTCACCACCAACGGCAGAACGTCCAGTTTTTCCTCGCGCGCGCGGCGCCAGATCCCGCCGGTAACTGTTGCGTCGCCATCGATCGCGACAACGCTCGCGCCTCCACGCGCATCTCCGCTTGAACCTGGCCTTGCGGCCATCGCGCTGAAGTGTCCCGTATTCGCGCCGACGTCGAGAAGGCGCTTAGGTGCAAATTCGCGCAGGCAATCGGCGACGAACTTTTCCTTCTCGGCGAACTGCTCACTCGAATAGCTGCACGCCGATTTCTCGCCCATATAGCCGGTCCACGCGGTCTGTTGCCCACCGCGAGGCGCGAGCTTACGCAGCGACCCGCGCAGAGAACCAAAATTGCGATCGAGAATGAAACGAGCTTTGCCGGCGGAATCGACGCGATGCGGTTTGTAGATGCTCGCGTCGTCGGGATTCGTGCGGCTGCCCAGCCACTTGGGCATGGAGACCAGGCCCAGATATCGCGGCAGAACGCGTTGCGCGGGGGTGAGTAATCGATAGAACGCCTCCGGCTCGATTCCATCGCGATTCGCAAAGCTCTGCGCGAAAGGAATTCCGAAATAACGCTCTGCCGCGAGGGGCAGGACAAAAGTGCGGATGAATTGCGCGCGCGCGAGCCACAGCGGATCCAGCGGGTCACGTCGTTCGACGGAAAGCACGTCGACGAACACCGGATCGCGGCCGCGGAAAAGTATGTTGAACGGCGTCGCATCCTTGAGGCCGAGTCCTTCGGCGGCGAGTTTTTCCGCGAGGTCCAGCGTCAGCATGCCGGCGGCGTGAAGCATCTCCGCCGGCCATTCGGTGGGATAGCTGGCGAAAGGAATCGCCTCATGCTCGGCGAGTGCGTGATTTTCATCGCGCGAGAGAATTGTGGTGCGTACAAAGCCGCCGCGCTCGATTGAGTCCTGCACAGCGCGCGAACCCAACGCCGCGTCCAGACACTCGAGTCCGCCGCGATTCACTTCACGCAGCACGCGGCCGTCGCGCAGGTAGAGCCGCCCGCCGGGATCGCGAAACGAAGCTCCCGAGGCTGGCATTATTTGCGGAACCGGATCAGTTTTCGAAAGAAGTACAGGGCTCCGAGAGCGGCGGCAACAAGCATCTGCCAGAGCAATGCGCCGGAGCCGGGATCAACGTAGACCTGCGCAATTATGAGGAAATTGTGCATCCCTCTGCGTGATTTCGCGATCATAACACAAGGGGATGGAGTCTCTTTCGAAAACGGCTGGGAGCGGAGTGCGCGCGCGGGTGCGCGACGCGCTGCGTCAAGAACTGCGTCCGATGGCAACGCTGGCCGCGCCGCTGGTGCTGGCCGAAGTCGGCTGGATGGCGATGGGCGTGGTCGACACCATGATGGTCGGCCGCGTGGGTGCGGAGGCGGTCGCGGCAGTGAGCCTGGGGACCATGGTGTTCTACGCGGTTGGAATGTTCGCGAGCGGCCTGCTATTGGGGCTCGACACGCTGGTGGCTCAGGCGTACGGCGCGCAGGATCGCGTGGATTGCCGGAGGTCGCTGGTGAACGGCGTGTGGCTCGCAATCGGCTTGGTCCCGATCGTAATGGCCGTGATCGCCGCGTTCCCACCATTGCTCGCCGTGTTCGGAATCGATCCCGCCGTGCGGGTGGTGACCGGTCCTTATTTGTGGGCTTTGAACTGGAGCACGCCCGCGCTGCTCGGCTACTTCGCGTTTCGGCGCTATTTGCAATCGGTAAACGTCGTGCGGCCGGTGACGCTGGTGCTGGTGTCGGCGAACCTCGTGAACGTCGCGGGCAATTGGCTTCTGGTATTCGGGCACTGGGGATTTCCACGCATGGGCGCGGAGGGATCCGGCTGGGCCACGTGCCTCTCACGTTTCTACATGGCGATCGGATTGGGCGTGGTGATCTGGCGCCACGATCATCGCGCGCTTTTCGAGATTTCTTGGCGGCCACACTGGGAGCGCATCCGCGAACTGTTGCGATTGGGAATGCCGGCGGCGCTGCAGATCGGCCTCGAGACCGGTGTGTTCGCGACGGTCACGGTGCTGGTCGGCAAGCTGGGCGCCATCGCGCTGGCGTCGCACCAAGTCGCATTGATGACGGTGAGCATGACCTTTATGCTTCCGTTGGGAATCAGCTCCGCTGCATCCGTACGCGTGGGTCATGCGCTGGGGGCGCGCGATTCGGACGCGGCGATTCGTGCGGGCTGGACAGCGATGGCGCTAGGCGCAGCGGTGATGTCGGCCGCGGGGCTCGCGCTCACATTTTTTCCGCACTGGATCGCGCGATCGTATACGCCGGACGAGGGCATCGTGGTTGCGGGCGCAGCGATCCTGCAAGTGGCGGCGTTGTTCCAACTGTTCGACGGACTGCAGATCGTCGCGACTGGCGCGTTGCGCGGCGCGGGCGACACGCGCACGCCCATGCTGTGTCATTTCACCGGCTACTGGGTGATCGGCCTGCCGCTGGGCGCGCTGCTGTGCTTTCACTTCGGAATGGGCGCGCGTGGGCTGTGGATCGGCTTGACCGTGGGGCTCATTGTGATCGGTTTGATCCTGCTCGAGGGCTGGCGGCGCGCGACGCTTCGCTTTCCACGATAGAATCGACGAATGCTGCAAAAACGCGCCCTCCCGCTGGGCCTGCTGATTTTCGTGGCGGTAGCGGTCGCCCAGACCCCCGCCAAGCGTCCACTGAACCACCGCGATTACGACAAATGGAAAAGTATCCAGAGCCAGGCGTTGTCGCGCGACGGCAAGTTTCTGGCTTACGCGCTCTTCCCACAGGAAGGTGACGGCGAACTGGTGGTTCGCAACCTGGCCACCGGCAAGGAAATGCGCGAGAGCGTAGGCGCGGTTCCGGCTCCGCCCGACAACACGAACTTCGAAGCACCAGCGGGCGGCGCCGATGCAGCGGCGGCGCGTAATCTGCGTATGTCGTTCACCCACGACAATCGGTTTCTGATTGCGACGGCGTTTCCCTCAAAGGCCGCTACCGACCAAGCGCGAAAGGAACGCAAGCGGCCGGACGAGATGCCGCGGACTAGCATGCTGATCGTTGACCTGGGCAAAATGTCGGCGGCGCGTGTCGAGGACGTCGCGAGTTTCCAGACGGCGGTGAATGGTCCGAGTCTCATCGCGTATCTGCGCGGCCCGAAGCCGGGCGAACGGGCGACGCCGGCGGCGACTCCGGAGAACAACGATTCGGAATTTCAAGGGTCGGATTTTCAAGGACGCGGCGGCGGACGGGCGGGTGCACCCGGCGGACGCGGCGGTCGGCGCACGTACGGCTCGGACTTGATCGTTCGCAATCTGTCAGATGGAAAAGAGGGAATGATCGAAGAGGTGCTGGACTACTCGATGAGCGAGGACGGCGCAACACTGGTCTATACGGTGGGATCGAAGAAGGAAGAAACCAACGGAGTTTACGCGCTGGTTCCTGGAACGGACACGGCGCCCACGCCACTGCTTGCCGGGAAGGGAAAATATTCGCGGCTCACGTGGGACCTGACGCAAAAGCAGCTCGCGTTCGTCAGCGATCGCGACGACGCGGCCGGTCGGCCGGCGAAATACAAGCTGTACCTGTGGAATCGCAAAGCGGGCGCGCCGGTTGAAATCGTCTCCACGTCAACCGCGGGTTTCCGCGACGGGTACGGAATCGCGGAAGGCGGGCAGCTGAGTTTTTCGCGTGACGGAGCGCGATTGTTCCTGAGCACCGCGCCGGCGACTTCGCTGGCAGCGCTGGCGGCGGGTCGCGATGCCGCGGAAACTCCGGCGGCGCCCGCGCAACCGGGTGAAGAAAAAGTCCTCGCCGACCTGTGGCATTACAAAGACGACTACGTGCAGCCGATGCAAAAGGTGCGCGCGCAGCAGGAGCGCTCGCGCAGTTATCGCGCGGTGTACCACATCGCCGAAAAGAAGTTCGTGCAGCTTGCCGATCCGACAATGCCGGGTGCAAATCCCAGCGATGACGGAAAGGTCGCGCTGGGAACGGACGACCGTGCGTATCGCAAGATGGTCGATTACGACGGCACCTATTCGGATATGTATGCGATCGACACGACAACCGGCGCGCGTCGCAAGCTACTGGAGAAAGCTCGTGGCGGTGGCGGAGGAGGCGGCGGTGGACGAGGCGGCGGTGGGCCGGTTTCGCCGCTTTCGCCGGACGGAAAATGGGTCACCGCGTTTCGGGACAACCACTGGTGGGCGGTCCGCGTGTCGGACGCGAAGATGGTGAACCTGACGGCGTCTCTGAACGTCGCGTTCCAGAATGAGGATCACGATACGCCGGACGTACCGAACGGCTACGGAAATGGCGGGTGGACCAAGGACAGCAAGTGGGTGCTGCTCTACGATCGCTACGACGTCTGGGCGGCGGCGCCGGAGAACATGGTTTCGCAGAAGCTGACCAGCGGTCGCGAATCGAAGATTCAGTTCCGCGTTGTGCGCCTGGATCGTGCAGCCGACGACGAAGAGGAGCGCGGAATCGATCCGGAGAAACCGCTGCTGCTGCGTGCGGAGAATCTGGAAACGCGCGACACCGGTTTCTATTCGCTGGCGAAACTGGATGGGTCGGCGCAGCCGAAAAAGCTGCTGATGGGCGCGAAGAGTTATCGGACCGTCGCGAAAGCCAAGGACGCGGATGTGGTTCTGCTCACAGCGACCACGTTTCGCGATCAGCCGGATCTGCACGTGACCGATTCGACGTTCGCGAAGCTGCAGAAAGTCACCGATGCGAATCCACAGCAGGCGCAGTTACTGTGGGGCTCGGGCGAACTGATCAAGTATCGAAACGCGGATGGCGTGGAGTTGCAGGCGGCGCTGTACAAGCCCGAGAACTTCGATCCGTCGCGTCGCTACCCGATGATGGTGTACATCTACGAGCGGCTTTCGCAGAACGTGCACAATTTCGTGCGCCCACAGCCTGGCACGTCGATCAACATGGCGTACTACGTGAGCAACGGATACCTGGTGCTGACGCCGGACATTATCTACACGACCGGGCATCCGGGCCAGAGTGCGCTGAAGTGCGTGCTGCCGGCGGTGCAGGCGGTGGTGGAGAAGGGTTTCGTGAATCGCAACGCGATCGGGATTCAGGGACACAGTTGGGGCGGGTATCAGATCGCATACATGCTGACGCAGACCAACGTGTTTAAGGCGGCGGAAGCTGGCGCGCCGGTGGCGAACATGATCAGCGCGTACGACGGAATCCGCTGGGGCACGGGCCTGCCCCGTCAATTCCAGTACGAGAAAACGCAGAGCCGCATCGGCGGATCGATCTGGGAATATCCGATGCGGTTCCTCGAGAACTCGCCGATCTTCCACATGGATCGCGTGCAGACACCGGTGCTGATCCTGCACGACGATGGTGACGACGCAGTGCCGTGGTACCAAGGCATCGAAATGTTCCTGTCGCTGCGGCGGATGGGGAAGGAAGCGTACCTGTTCAACTACAACGGCGAGGCACACGGGTTGCGTAAGCGTCCCAACCAGAAAGATTTCACGGTGCGGATGCAGCAGTTCTTCGATCACCTCTTGAAGGACACGGCGACGCCGGAGTGGATGGAAAAAGGAATTCCATACATCGATCGCGAAAAGGAGAAGGAGAAGATCAACTCGATCTACTCCGAAGCGCCGGACAAGCCCGGCGACAAAAAACAATAGGAGGCCTCCTAACCGCTCCCAGCAATCTGGCTAGCGGGACCGCTTATTTTGAAACCCCCGCGGCCGGGGACCACTGTTACGCTCAGCGATATGGTCCATCGCGCCCCTTACGTCGCGCCGAATTGCCCGGGTACAGCGCGCTCCGTGGCCTCGGTTTCCGATAGAAGAACCCGAGACGCTTTCGGTTCGAGGATAGAGGCGGGTGCGGGGAAACTGGTACGCGTCAAAACGCGAAGCTATTGATTGGCCGGAAGAAATCGGCGATTTCCGAGTCGTATCTTATAATGAAGATCATGCTGAAAAGAGCACTCCTGCTGGTTTGCGTGGCGGCGCTCACCCTGACGGCGGGAGAGCAAACTCGGCTCCAGATCGTCCTCAAGAACGCCGACGACAAGCCGGTGGGCAACGCCAGCGTGGTTGTAAAGTTCGTCCAGGGGCGCTCGAAAATCAAGCTGACCAAGATCCGCAAAGCCTGGGAGTTGCGCTCCAACCAGGAGGGATCGGTGAAGATCCCCGCCATTCCGCAGGGCAAGATTCTCATTCAGGTGATCGCGAAAGGCTACCAGACTTTCGGCGAAACGTTCGACGTGGATGAGGAAGAGAAGACCATCGAGATCAAGCTGAATCCGCCGCAGAAGCAATACTCGGTCCACTAAACAGCGGCCAGGGGCCAGGGGACAGCGGCCAGAAAAACCGAAATCTCAGCGAACGACCGGCCCGGTTCTGCGTCTTTACTTCAAGCCATGAACCTCCTCCTGTCCGATCTCCGTTACTCCGTCCGCATGCTACTGAAGAGTCCGGGGCTGGCCTTAGCGGCGATACTTTCGCTCGCGATCGGGATCGGCGCCAACACGGCGCTGTTCAGCGTGGTCAACGGGCTGCTGCTGCGACCGCTTCCCTACCCTGACCCGGATCGGCTGGGGCTGATCTGGCTGCACTCGCCTGGGCTTGGAATCCTGCAGGACTGGCCGTCGCCCGGTCAGTACCTCGACCTGAAGCAGCAGAATCACTCATTCGAGGACATCGCCATCGTGCACGGCACTACGGTGACGATGACCGGTGGCGACGAGCCGGTGCGCCTCGAAATGCTGCGGACGTCGTCGAATTTGTTCACCCTGTTGGGTGCGAAGCCGCTGCTAGGTCGCGTGCTGACGGCGGATGACGATAAGCCCGGCCAGGCGCGCGTCGCGATTCTGAGCCATGGTTTATGGAAGCGCCAGTTCGGCGGCGATCCAAATATCGTGGGCCGCAGCCTGACGCTCAACAACAATCAGGTGACCGTGGCGGGGGTGCTCGGTCCGGATTTCCATCTGAACAACGAAGTGATTCCGACCGTCGGCGCGATCGAAAAAATGGACGTGTTCCTGCCTTTGCCGCTGGCGGCGGACGCGCAACAGAATCGTGGCGACGAGAACTACAACCTGGTGGTCCGACTGAAACCGGGGACGACCTGGGCTGCGGCGCAGGCCGACGTCGACGTGATCGCGGCTGGCATTCGAGTGAAAGACAAGCGCGACCCCACCTACGGAATGACCGTCACGCCGCTGCTCGATCAGGTTGTGGGCAATGTCCGGCAAGCGGTGCTAGTCCTGTTTGGATCGGTCGCGCTGGTGTTGCTGGTCGCGTGCGCGAACGTGGCGAACCTGTTGCTGGCGCGCGCTGTGTCGCGTGAAAAAGAACTAGCGGTGCGCACGGCGCTGGGTGCGGGACGCGGGCGATTGATCCGGCAGCTCTTGACCGAATCGGTAACGCTCGGCGTGGTGGGCGGTGCACTGGGACTGGCGGTTGCAGCGACAACCCTGTGGGCGATTCGGACGATTAACCCCGGCAACATCCCGCGACTGGAACAGATTGGTTTGGACGGACGCGTAATGCTGTTCACTTTCGCTGTATCGATTCTGACTGGGATCGTGTTCGGTCTCGCACCGGCGCTGCGCGTGCGCCGCGTGGATCTCAATACTGCGCTCAAGGCGGGCGGGCGCAGCGGGCAGACGGACGGCGGGCTGGGACCGTCGCGGCACGGATTACGCGGTCTGCTGGTGGTTGCCGAGGTCGCGTTGTCGCTGATGCTGCTGGTGGGAGCGGGATTGCTGATTCGCAGCTTCGTGGTGCTATCGAACGTGCCGCCGGGGTTCGACGCGAACAATGTGCTTTCGATGCGCATGACGCTCTCCGGTACCGACCTGCGCAAAGCGGAACAGGTGGTCCAGTTTTACGAGCGGTTGGACGAAGTTGTGCGGCGCGTTCCCGGGGTGAAATGGGTGGGTGCAACCTCAGTCCTGCCATTCACCGCGTCGATCAGCTGGGGTGGCCTGACTGTGGACGGCTACACTCCGCCGCCGAATCAAACTGAGCTGCAACTCGACCAGCGCGTCGTTACTCCCGAATATTTTTCGGCCATGGGCGTGCAGCTCAAGGAAGGCCGCTTTTTCCAGTCCAGCGACATCGCGGGGGGCCAGCCCGTGGTGGTCATCGACGAAAAGATGGCCAAGCACTTCTGGCCGCAGGAGAGCGCCATCGGCAAGCGGGTGAAGCGCGGCGGACCGAATTCGCGGGATGCGTGGCGCACGGTGGTCGGTGTGGTCGGCACGGTAAAGCAGTATGGACTTGAAATCGATGGGCGAATGGTCACTTATTTTCCGCACAAGCAATCCCCCGCCAGCAACATGTATTTGGTGACGCGCACACTGGGCGAGCCGGGCGCGGCATCCCCGGCCGTGATCCAGGCGATCCGCACGATGGATTCTCGAGTAGCGGTATACGACGTCGCCAGCATGGAGCAGCGGCGATTCCGCTCGCTGGC
>DASYPO010000311.1:0-11976 GCA_036006545.1 Bryobacteraceae bacterium | reverse complement strand
CCCCGAGTTTGAAAGGATCTCCCATGGACGAAAAAGAACGCGCGCGAGCCCTAGGCGCCACGCTGGGCCAGATCGAGAAGCAGTTCGGTAAAGGCTCCATCATCCGGCTGGGCGCGCAAGCGGTTCAGGCAGTGCCATCGATTTCAAGCGGCTCCATTTCAGTGGACTACGCACTGGGCATTGGCGGATTTCCTCGGGGACGCATCTCTGAGATTTTCGGACCGGAATCGTCAGGCAAGACCACGGTGGCGCTTCAAGTGGTGGCCGAAGCGCAGCGTGCGGGCGGCATGGCGGCATTCATCGACGTGGAACACGCGCTCGATCCGGCGTATGCGCGCAAGCTGGGCGTGGATGTCGACAATCTGTTGGTCTCCCAGCCGGACTACGGCGAGCAGGCGCTCGAGATCACCAACGCATTGATCACCTCCGGCTCGATCGACGTGCTGGTGGTGGATTCGGTCGCGGCGTTGGTTCCCAAAGCCGAGCTCGACGGCGAGATGGGCGATAGTTTCATGGGCGTGCATGCGCGGCTGATGTCGCAGGCCATGCGCAAGCTGACCGGCATTGTGTCGAAATCGAATACGTGCCTGATCTTCATCAACCAGATTCGCGAAAAGATCGGCGTGATGTTCGGGAATCCGGAGACTACGACGGGTGGCCGCGCGCTGAAGTTTTACTCGAGCGTGCGCGCAGACATTCGTCGCATCGCCGCGATCAAGGACGGCGAGACGGTGACCGGGAATCGCACCAAGGTGAAGATCGTCAAGAACAAAATGGCTCCGCCGTTCCGCGAGGCGGAGTTTGACATTATCTACGGCGAGGGGATTTCGAAGGAAGGCGACTTGATCGACCTAGGCGTCGCACAGAACCTGGTAGAGAAGAGCGGTGCCTGGTACAGCTTCAAGGGCGAGCGGATCGGACAGGGTCGCGAGAATGCGCGGCAGTTCATGAAGGACAATCCCGACGCGCGAGCGAAGCTCGACACGGAACTGCGCAAGGCATTGGGGATGGTGCGGACCGAAACGGCTCCGGTCGCGGCAGTTCCTGCACCGACGACAGCTCCGGTCGCGGCGGCACGCGGGCGGAACTAGGAAACCCCGCGCTGTCGCGCGGGGCACATCACCTAATTGCGGAAAGAAGTAGTTGCGCAGTTCGCCGTCGAAGCGGCCCGACTTGAGGCAACACTTCTTGAAAGCGACGGCCCGAGCCGCAGGGACACAAATCCTTCCGGCCCAGTTTTTCGAGAAGTTCTTTTTCTCCGTGGATCATCCGGAGACCGCGTTTCACTCGGGTCTCGGACGCGAATCCTTTCCGGCGCTTGCTACTTCGCGTGAAAGGACTGGTTGGTGTGAGTGTTTTCTTGCATGGTGCACCTCCAGTGGTGAGTCTTGAAGATACCAGAATCTCTTGAACGAGACGACGGCTAATCACTGTCAATGATGGACTACCGAAGCCCTCGGCGGCAAATTCGCTTCATCGTACACAACAGGGACAACGACCTTCCCCAACTTATCGATATAGCCCCACTTCCCGCCCGTAATGACGGTGTGCTCTCTTCGGTCAGACTTCGGCGCGCAGCCGTTGCAGACCGCCGCAAGGCCATCCTGAAATGGAGACGCGAAATCCCACCTCGGCGCGATCACTTCGTCTAGATTCGGGTTGACGAAGCCGATTTTCCCAGCCTTCACGCTTCTCGCCAATCCTTCGACGAAATAATCAGCCCCGTTGTCGAAACGTAGCGCCGGCGCAGTCTTTCCTCGGCGGTTCACGAAATACAACTGATCCTTGCCGACAACGATCGCACCGGTCACAGCGCCTTCGAAGTCAAGACCAGCGAGCGCTTGCTTAGCAATGACCACGCTCCCGTCGCTCGCCTGCAGACAGGTCAACGATTTTCCGTCGGGGAAAGCGTGGCAGTCGACCGTGCGATCGCGATGTGCGCACGACGACGCCAGGAGGCCCGCCACTGTGATCACAACGGACGCGTTCATTTCTCCAACAGGAAATTTCCCACGAACAGCACGTCGATGCCCGACGAATAAAAACTCCGTACCGCGTCGCGCGGCGTCGAAACCAGCGGATCTCCGAACAAATTGAAACTGGTGTTGTAGAGCACCGGAAGTCCAGTCACCTTCCCCGCTTCGTGCAGCAGCCGATGGTACAGCGGATTATCCGCTTCGCTCACCGTGTGTACGCGCACGAAATCCTCACCCAGAATCGCCGATTCGAAAGTCTTGCGATGTGCCGGGCGAACGCGCCCAACCGTCGCGAGCTGCCGCGCATTCGGCCCCGCATCGAAATATTCCGCGGCGAGTTCCGCGGGCACCGACGCGGCGAATTTGCGAAACGGCTCGCGATGCTTGATGAAGACGTTCAGATTCTCGGTCGAATAGGGATCGAGCGGCGACGCCAGAATGCTGCGATTGCCCAGCGCGCGCGGCCCGAATTCCATGCGACCGTGCATCCACGCGACGATCTTGTGCTCGCCTAGCAGACGTACTGCGGTCGATAGCAAATCGTCGGTCGAACGCAAGTATTGGAAGCGCAGCTTGCAATTCTCCAGCACCTGCTTGATTTCTTCAGCGCCGTAGCTGGCCCCCAGCAGCAGCGTGGCGCCGCTCGAATTCGGGCTGGCACGCCGCGCGTGTTTGCGCACATGATGCCAGACATGGAACGCCGCACCGAGCGCCGTTCCCGCGTTCCCCGCCGCGCCCTGCACGAAAACGTTTTTCCATCGCCCCGAGTTTTCGAGCGATGCAACTAGCAGCGCGTTGTAGAACAGCCCGCCCGCCAGACATAGATTCTCTCCTTCGCCCGCGAATCCGAGTACAGTTTCTTCCACCACCTTCTGTAGACCGCGCGCGATCGCCGCGCCCTTTTCAGGACCGGTCCCGCCCGCAGCTTCCAGACGTTCGAAGAATTTTGGCGTGAATCCCGACGCCCCGAAAAAAGACGCATCCAGTCGCCCGGATTCGGAAACCACCTCGCGAAACAACGACACCAGGCGATCGTCACCAGAGGTCGAAAGCCACTGGACCTTGTGTTCGTCCGCGCCCGCGCGATAACCCAGCAACGTCGTCACCGCGCGATACAGGCGGCCCAGCGAATCGGGGTAATACCATTCCTTCTCGATGCGCACCTGGTTGCCGTGCGCGTGCCACAGCGCGCCGCATCGGAAATCGCCCGCGTGATCCAGAGTCAGCACGGTGGCTTCCTCAAACGGCGATGCGTAATACGCCGACGCGGCGTGGGCCAGATGATGTTCCACCACGGCGATTTCGGCCTTGGGGAATTGCGTGCGCAGTGCGACGTGAAACTCTGCTTCGGGACCGCGAGTGAACGGGCGCACCAGGCCGACGCACTCGACGTCCGCGTGAGTCGCACCGGCGAGGCGCAGGCACTCACCGATGGCAGCTTGTGCGGCCTCTTCGGGCATCGCGCCCGAGCGCACGCCGCGCGTGATTTTCGCCTCCTCTACGGCGGCGACCAGCTCGCCGTTCTTCAGAACCGCACAGGCCGCATCGCCGAGCAGGCCACCCAAACCGAGAATAATCATTTGCTTTTCTTCTCGATCTTCGCCAGCGCGTCTTTGAGCGTCACGGTGCGATTGAACACCGGCCGATCCGAAGTGCTGTCGCGATCGGGTGTGAAATAGCCGAGACGCTCGAATTGAAAGGGAGTACCCGCTAGCGCGCCACGCAGACCCGGCTCGAGCTTGGCATTCGAAAGCGTTTCGAGCGAGGCAGGATTCAGATTGTCGGTGAAGTCGCCGCCCTCGGCCACCTCGTTCGGATCTTCCTTGGTGAAGAGCGTTTCGTAAAGTCGAACCTCTGCGTCGATCGCGTGCTCGGCGGAAACCCAGTGAATAGTCGATTTCACTTTCCTGCCGTCGGGCGCGTTGCCGCCCCGCGTCGCCGGATCGTAGGTGCAATGCAATTCGACCACTTCGCCCGCGTCGTTTTTCACCACGCCGGTGCAAGTGATGAAAAACCCGTAGCGGAGCCGAACCTCGCGGCCAGGCGCGAGACGGAAAAACTGTTTGGGCGGGTCCTCGCGGAAATCGTCCTGCTCGATGTAGATGACTTTCGAAAACGGAATCGTGCGCGTGCCCATCGATTCGTCTTCTGGATTGTTCACTGCTTCCATCGCTTCGGACTGACCTTCCGGATAGTTGTCGATCACTACGCGTAGCGGCCGCAGCACCGCCATCACTCGCTGGGCGCGGCGGTTCAGATCCTCGCGCACGAAGTATTCGAGCAGCGAAAGTTCAGTGATGCCATTCGTCTTCGAAACACCGATACGCCTTGCGAAACTGCGTAGCGATTCGGGAGTGTAGCCGCGGCGGCGCATCCCGCAAATGGTGGGCATGCGCGGATCGTCCCAGCCACTCACTAGTCCCTTTTGTACCAGCGCGAGCAATTTACGTTTACTCAGCAGCGTGTAGGTGAGATTCAGGCGATCGAATTCGATCTGCTGCGGCTTGTAAATCCCCAACTGTTCGACGTACCAATCGTAGAGCGGGCGATGATCTTCGAACTCCAGCGTGCAAATAGAGTGCGTGATGCCTTCGATGGAATCGCTCTCTCCGTGGGCGAAATCGTACATCGGATAGATGCACCACTTGTCGCCGGTGCGGTGATGCTCGGCATGCAGGATGCGATACATGATCGGATCGCGCAGGTTGAGATTTGCCGACGTCATATCGATTTTCGCGCGCAGCGTTCGTGCGCCATTGGGAAATTCACCGGCGCGCATACGCGCGAACAGGTCGAGATTCTCTTCGACGCTGCGATTGCGATAAGGGCTCTCCTGGCCCGGCTCGGTCAGCGTTCCGCGCTGCGCGCGAATTTGGTCGGGCGTGAGGTCGCACACGAAAGCCTTCCCTGCCTTGATGAGCTGCACAGCCCACTCGTAGAGCTGCTCGAAATAATCGGACGCGTAAAACAGGCGGCCTTCCCAATCGCCGCCCAGCCAGCGCACGTCTTCGATGATCGAATCGACGTACTCGACTTCTTCCTTCGACGGATTGGTGTCGTCGAAGCGCAGGTTGCACTTGCCACCGAACTCCCGCGCCAGCCCGAAATTAAGGTGGATCGACTTGGCGTGTCCGACGTGCAGATAACCGTTCGGCTCCGGCGGAAAGCGCGTGTGCACGCGGCCACCGTATTTGTTGGTGCGCAGGTCGTCGAGGATGATCTCGCGGATAAAGTTCGTGGGCGCGGGCACTCCCGGCTCCGACCCCCCGGTCTTTTCAAGATGGTCCGGAATACTCATAGAATTTCGATGGCCTTCGCGACGCGTTTCAACACGACGTCGCGCCCCAGCACCACCAGCGTTTCAAACAGCGGCGGTGCGTTCTTTCGCCCGCATGCGGCGACCCGAATGGGCTGGAACATTTGTCCGGCTTTGATTTTCAATTTGTCGGCACCCGCTCGCAGCGCGGTTTCGAGCCCGTCGTGCGTGAATTCGGCCGTTACGAGTATCGACTGCGCTTCCTGCAGCGCGGCCTTAGCCATCGCAGCATCGCCCTTTTGCGGAATCAACTCCGCCGGATCATATGCAGCCAATTCGTCGGCAAAGAAAAAATCTGCGACGCTCGTGATTTCGCTCAGCAGCTTGATGCGTTCCTGAATCAGAGGCGTAACCGCAGCTAGCTTGGGATGATCGCCCGCGAACGGCCCCAATTTTTCAACCAGCTCCTCAACCGGCATGGTGCGGATGTGCTCTGCGTTAAGCCAGACAGCTTTCGCGTCGAATGGATCCGCATCGGTGAAATTCACCGTCGCGTTGCTGTGGTTGATGTTTTCGAGCGTGAACGCATCAGTCAGTTCCTGGACGGACATCTTCTCGCGATTGTCCTTCGGCGACCATCCCAGCAAACACAGGAAATTGATGAACGCCGCCGGCAAAAAACCCGCGTCGCGATACGTCGTCACACTTACGACCGGCCCGTGCTTGCGCTTAGAAAGTTTCGAGCCATCCGGCGCGATCAAAAGCGGCAGGTGCGCGAACTTTGGTGGCGTCGCGCCCAGCGCTTCGAAAATCAGCACGTGCTTGAAAGTATTCGTCAGGTGATCCTGACCGCGAATGATGTGACTGATGTGGATGTCCGCATCATCGGCGCACGACGCCATGTGATACGTCGGAACACCGCTCGACCGCAGCAGCGCGAAATCCTCAATATCCGCCGTCGCCTTGGATTGCCCGCCATAAACCAGATCGTGAAAGTCGATCGTTTTGCGCGATTCGCGGGGCACTTTGAATCTCACGACAAACGGTTCGCCAGCAGCAGCGCGCCGATCGCTCTCCTCGTGCGAAAGCTCGCGCATAGCCGCATCCCCAAGCCACGCGCCGCCGGTGTGCGTCCTCTCCTCAAGCTCGGCAGACGCCGGCGTGAAATCGCGATACGCGAGCCCCTTCGCCAGAATCGATTCCGCGGCGGTGCGGTGCAACTCGCCGCGATCGCTCTGCCGATAATGCTCGTCCCAATTCAGCCCCAGCCACTTCAACCCCTCATAGATCGATTCCAGCGACGCGTCCGTGTTGCGCTCCACATCGGTATCGTCGATGCGCAAGATCATGGTGCCGCCGTTGCGCCGGGCGAACAGCCAATTGAAGATAAATGTCCTCGCGCTGCCGATGTGAAGGTATCCGGTGGGCGAGGGTGCAAAGCGAACCCTCATGAGACTTTCAGGATAACCCGCGCGCGAACTCTTTCTGAAATGCCGACGTGAGCGCCTCGTTGTCGCGCCCGCGAACGGCGGCCTCCGCGCGCTCCCGAAATTCATCGCGAAAACGGCTCTGCCCGAGCGACGTAATCGCAGCCGCTGCTTCCGCGCCGCGCCCCTCGACGATCACCGTTAGCAGAAATTCCGCCGCAGCCGGCAATCGCGACGCCGCAAGAGCGCGCAGAATCGCCGTGCGTTGTCCCGCGATCCCGCTGCTTCCGAAACAAGCCTTGACCTGTTCCAGTGCATCCGGTTCGCCACATTGCGCGAGCGCAGCGGCAGCTTCGATGCTCACGTCCTCATCGTCCGACCGTAGATAGCGCGCGACAAACGCGACCGATTCCGCGGGCGCGACGGCGAGCAGTGCGTCGAAGCAAACGCCCGCGACCTCCGGCTCCTCATCTCCTGCGAGCGCCTTCATGCGCAGCGCGACCTCGCTATCGAAACCGGGAAGCTGCGCGAAAGCACGCAGCGCGTCGACGCGTACGGTTTTCTCGGAATCGCATACGAGATCGACGAGACGGCGCAGAATAATTTCTCGATGGATGCGGCAGGCCGCCAGTGCGAGCGCGCAGATCCCGCGCAACGTGGCCGCGGTGTCGACCGGCGGGCCGAAGGATGGCTCCATCTGCACGTGCCGGCTCCCGCGCAAGAACACGTCCGCATCTTCATATTCGAAATCGCGCAAGGCCCTCGCGATCGCGTTCTTCGCCCAACATTGCGAATCGGTCTTCGCGCCGTCGATTAGGAAGCGATCGAACGCGGTCAGCAGATCGGGGATCATCCCGTCCAGCCGCAAATCGGCGACGATCGCAACCGCTTTCGAAACCACGTAGTTGCTGCGATCCTTCAGCGCTCGGCGAAGTTGGGCGATGGTCTCCGGCGCGCCCGGATTCGCCCGCAGCGCGGATAGCGCCTCCAGTTTTCGATCGAACGCTTCTTTGCCGGACATTTCACCGTCTCTAAGCGTGCCCCAAAACACGATGCGGGCGATACGGCTCGGCCAGCAACTTCAACTCCTCCGCATCCAACTTAAGACTCGCCGCCGCCAGCGCATCCTCCAGGTGCGACATCTTCGTCGCTCCCACAATCGGCGACGTCACCCCCGGCTGCTGCAACAACCAAGCCAGCGCGATCTGCGGATTGGGCACGCCGCGTTTCTGCGAAATCGCGGTCAGCCGGTCGACCACCGCGAAGTCGTCGGGCTGGTAGTAATACTTCGGCGACAACTCATCGGTCTGCGCGCGAACCGAGTCGCCTTTATCCTCTTTAGTGCGCTTTCCGGTGACGAACCCGCGCGCCAGCGGGCTGAACGGGATCACACCGATTCCCTCGGCACGGCACAGCGGCAGCATCTCGCGCTCCTCTTCGCGATACACCAGGTTGTAATGATTCTGCATAGCGACGAAGCGGGCCAGCCTGCGGGCATCGGAAATCGCCAGCATCTTCATGAACTGCCACGCGAACATCGCCGAGGCTCCGATGTAGCGGGCCTTGCCTGACCGCACCACGGTGTCGAGCGCCTCCAGGATTTCCTCCATCGGCGTCGAATGATCCAGGCGATGAATCTGATACAGGTCGACGTAATCCGTATCCAGGCGCTTCAGACTGGCGTCGATGGCGTGCAGAATGTGCTTACGGGAGAGGCCGCACTGGTTCGGGTCGTCGCCCATCGGCTGGAAAACCTTGGTGGCGATCACCACTCGGTCGCGTCCACCGCCGAACTCCTTGAGCGCGCGGCCGGTAATTTCTTCGCTTACGCCCATTGAGTACAGGTCGGCGGTATCGAAGAAGTTAATGCCCGCTTCCACCGCCCGGCGGAAGAACGGTTGGCTCTCTTCCTCCTCCAGAATCCAGGGGCGCCACTTTTTCGATCCATAGCTCATGCAGCCCAAACAAATTCGCGAAACCTTCAATCCGGTGGCTCCCAGGCCTACGTAGTCCATGTGCATATTCTCGTTCAAGTGGAGCGGACTTATGAGCCGTCGCCTGGCCTTTTTTGGAAGGGCTTGTCCTCCCGGATTGATTCAACGGGAGGAACTGCCCAGGGGGGTGCTTGCTTACCCCCTCCGTTCGTGTAAACTTTCCTTACTGCGTATGTGCTACCGCAACCATTGGGCGGCGAGGGCGGGGCTTCGCCTGTGCATTACCGGTATGACTGTTGCGCTGCTCCCCGCATTCGCGCAACAGATTCCGCGTCAGACACAACCCACCACGGGCGCCATCGAGGGCCGCGTGGTCAATTCGCTTGGACTGGGGGTGGGCGGCGTCAGTATCGACGCGCGCAACCTGGATACGGGCGCCGAGGTGAAGTGTACGGAGTTCGGAAATGTTGGCGACAAGGTGGTGCCCTGCCAGACCAATGGCGACGGGGTCTTCCGTATCCGCAACCTGCGTCCCGGTCGCTATGAAGTCAAGGGGAGTCTGACCGGATTTGAATCCTTCTCCGTAAGCTCCGTTGAAGTCCCGGCTGGCCGCGCGTTCCCCATCGGCGTGACCATGAAAGAGAATCCGTGGCCCGAGGGATCGCTTGTGATTCCCCACAAGCCCGGAACCGATCCGCCGCCTTCGCCGGCTTACCGTCTGATGATCGATACTACGCTGCCAAATCCGCTGGCTTCGCCGGAAGAAGCGATCGCTCCGTCCGCCCGCGTGTTCGAGCCGGTGCCTGATCGCTGGAAATACCAGTTCCCCGACTACAAACGCTACCCGAATTGGTCGGGCGAACTGCCCTGGACGGGCAGTAGCTTCATCGATCCCTTCAGCCGCAACAAGCTCAAGGGCGACTATCCGATCTTCGGCCAGCGAACCTTTCTTAACGTGCAATTGGCCAGCAACACCATCGTCGACCAGCGTCGCATTCCACTGCCCAGCAACCTGGGATCGTCGCGTCCGGGCAGCGAGGAGTTCTTCGGCAAGTTTAAACAGTCCATGTTGGTCGAAAACGTTAGCCTTTCGGCCACCCTTTTCCGTGGCGATACCGTTTTCCGGCCGATCGATTGGCAGTTCCGCTTCACTCCGGAGTTCAACATCAACTATCTGAAGGTGGGTGAAAACGGCATCGTTAACATCGACGTCCGCAAGGGTACCGATCGAACCGATACGCACATCGGGCTGCAGGAAGCGTTTTTCGAAATCAAGTTGAAGGATCTGAGTGGAGCGTACGATTTCGTTTCTGCGCGCGCCGGAATCCAGACCTTCAATAGCGATTTCCGCGGCTTCATCTTCAACGATCAGGAGCCCGGCTTCCGCGTCTTCGGCAACTTCAAGGCCAACCGTTATATCTACAACTTGGCCTACTTCAACATGCTGGAGAAGGACACCAACAGCGCCCTGAACCGCCTTGAATCGCGCGGGCAGCAGGTATTCATCGCGAATCTGTATCGTCAGGATTTCCTCAAGCTGGGCTATACCATTCAGACCAGCTTCCACTACAACAAGGACGACGCGTCGCTGGAGTTCGATCAGAATAACTTCCTAGCACGACCCGCCCCCATCGGAACGTTCCGGCAGCACAAGGTTCGTTCCTATTACTTCGGCCTCGCTGGCGACGGTCACATCGGGCGCATCAACGTCAATCACGCCTTCTATCAGGTGATCGGCCACGAAAGCGAGAACCTGCTTGCGCCGCCCAAGAAAGAAATCAGTATTAACGCGCAGATGGCCGCGCTGGAACTTTCCATCGATAAGGATTGGATTCGTTACAAAACGTCGATCTTCTACGCCTCTGGCGACGCCAATCCGCGCGACGGCTCGGGCCGTGGCTTCGATGCGATTTTCGACGCACCTAACTTCTCCGGCGGAATCTTCAGCTTCTGGAATCGTGAAGGCATTCGCTTGCTCAGCACCGGCGTCGCGCTGGTGAATGGCGATAGCCTGCTGCCCAACCTGCGGTCCAGCAAGATCCAGGGTCAGTCCAACTTCATCAACCCCGGAATCTACATCTTGAATGTCGGCGCCGATATCGACATCACGCCCAAGATGCGCGGCTTCATCAATATCAACAATCTCCGTTTCGACAAAACCGCGCCGCTGGAACTGCTGCTGTTCCAAAAGCCGATTCACGCCGGACTGGGTCTGGATAACGGCGTCGGCGTGCTGTACCGCCCGCCGCTTTCCGACAACATCATCATCACGGCGGCATTCAATACCTTCGTCCCCTATCGGGGGTTCAAGGAGATTTTGAATTCCAATACGTTGTTCTCGGTGTTTGCCAGTGTCAAATTCAAGTTCTAAGCCGCTCAGGCGGCGGCTATAACGCCCGTTGGGCGAAGAGGAGCTGCATCGGTGCAAGCCAGGAATTTATCTCTCGTAAAAACACCCGCTCGCAACCGCGGAGTGGTTCGTTTAACGGTGCTAGGCGCGCTCGGGACCTTGGCGCTCGGATCGCTGATCTGGCTGCCTCAGGTGCTGGGGCAGCAGAAGAAGCCGGCCAACGTCACCATGGCCGCGGACATAACCCCTCCGGCGCTCAAGACCACCCAGGAAGAAGCCGACCGCTTCAGTGTCGGTTGCATTTCCTGCCACGGTCAGACCGATTCGCCCAGTATGCACACCACAAATACGGTGCGTATCGGCTGCACCCAGTGTCACGGCGGCAAAGCCGAGGTGATGAAGCCCAACGACGACCTCACCTCGAAGGCTTACAAAGACGCGACCAAACAGGCGCACGTCATGCCCAAACAGCCGGAGCTTGGCAAGAGCTCGGCCAACGCGGAGCGCGTCTTCGCCAAATGGTTTAAGGAAAACAAAGAGTTCGTGAAGTTCGTCAACCCCGGCGATCTGCGCGTCGCCGAAGAAACCTGCGGGCGCTGCCATTCGCGCGAGGTCCGCTACGTTCAGACCAGCATGATGACCCATGGCGGCATGCTGTGGGCAGCGGCTCTCTATAACAACGCCGGGTTCCCGCTCAAGGATGCGAATTTCGGCGAAAGCTACGGCCCCGATGGAATGCCGCGTAAGATCATGACTTGGCCGCCGCCGACGGAAGAAGAGACGCGCTTGAAGGGCGTACTGCCCGGCCTCGAGCCGCTGGGCCGCTGGGAAATTTCACAACCCGGCAACGTGCTGCGCGTGTTCGAGCGTGGCGCCCGCGCCCGCGGCGATCTTGGAAGCCCGATTCCAGATGAAGATCCCGGCCGTCCCGACGACAAACTAAGCGATCGCGGCTTCGGTACCGCACTACGCACCGATCCCGTGTTCCTGGGTCTGCAGAAGACGCGACTTTTGGATCCGATCCTTTCCATGC
>DASYPO010000310.1:0-3956 GCA_036006545.1 Bryobacteraceae bacterium | reverse complement strand
ATGCCCGCCGTGCTGACGATTCAGAGTGGTATTAATAAGCTGCGCTACGCAACACTGATGGGCATCAAGAAAGCCAAAACGAAAGAGATCAAGCGCGTGACCGCGGCAGATCTGGGGGGCGTGCCCGCTTCCACCGCCGTGATCGAAAAGATTTACGTACCGCACAAGAGCAAGCAATCGCAGATCTTCGAGGGCGACGCCAAGACCGCCGCCGCGCAACTAGTCGAGAAGCTGAAGTTCGAGGTGCGCGTCATATGAGCGGTGTACTTGTTGTTCTTGAGCAGCAGGCTGGCAAGTGGCATCGCATGTCCTGGGAGACCCTGGCCGCTGGTCAGGAGTTTGCTGCAGCCCTTGGGCAGCCGCTCGAAGCCGCGATCGCCGGCAAGGGTGTCGCAGCGCTGGCCGCGGACGCCGCCACCAAGAAGATCACCAAGGTCCACGCCATCGAGCACGACCTTCTCGAAAACTACACGGCCGACGGCTACACCGCCGCGGTCGAACAGCTAATTCGCAAAACGAACCCATTTTTGGTGGTGTTCCCGCACACCTACCAGGTGCGCGATTTCGCTCCTAAGCTCGCGACACGATTCAATCAAGTGCTGGTCAGCGACGTCATCTCCGTTCGCTGGGAATCCGGATCGCCTGTTTTTGTTCGCCTTCTCTTCCAGGGCAAGCTCAACGGAGACGTCCGCGTTTCGGGCGCCGCACCTTACTTCGCGTCGATCCAGGCCGGCGCCTGGCGAGCCGACAACCTCGAGGCCGGCAGCGGCTCGGTCGAGACTTTTGCGCCCACGCTCGACGCCGCCGCGATCCGACAAAGGGCAGAAGCTCCGTTCCGCGAATCCGCGCGCGCAGTCGACCTCACCGCTGCCGACATCATTGTCTCGGTCGGGCGCGGCATCAAGGAAAAAGAAAATATCCACGTGGTGGAAGAATTGGCGAAAGCGTTAGGTGCGGAACTGGCTGCCTCGCGACCGATCTGCGACGCCGGTTGGCTGCCCATGGAGCGGCAAGTCGGCAGCTCCGGTCAGACAGTTGCGCCGAAAGTGTACATGGCGGTCGGAATCTCGGGCGCTATCCAACACCTGGTCGGAATGAAAGGCGCGAAGACCATCGTCGCGATCAATAAGGACGCCAACGCCCCGATTTTCGAAGTCGCCGATTACGGCATCGTCGGCGATTTATTCGAAGTGGTGCCCGCGCTGGTCGAAGCTGTCAAGAAGGCCAAGGGTCAGTAACGCAGGCGAAGCTCGCCGCCTGACTTTTCAAAAGGGCGAAATGTCGCCATACGATACGAATCTGCTGGCACTGGCGCGCGCGAATCCGGAGACGATCGCGGAGGTGGTGGATGCGCTGCGTGCGATCGACGAGCTGCTGCCCGCCACCGATGGCTTGAAATGGTTCAACTTGCTGTACCTTCAGCTCACCGAGGCGGTGCAAACGAGGATCGCCGGCGGCGGATTCGCGGACCCGGATTGGATCGAGCGGCTGGATGTCGAGTTTGCGTTGATGTACCTCAAGACGCTGGAAGCTTTGCTTGAATCGCGGACAGCGCCGGAGTGCTGGGGCGTTGTTTTTGAGCGGCGCGGAGACGCGATGCTGGCGCGCATCCAATTCGCATTGGCAGGCAGTAACGCGCACATCAATCACGACCTCCCGCTGGCGATTATCAGGACCTGCGAGCTAACCGGCGTGGGACCGGCGCATGGGAGCGCGCAGTACAACGATTTCGCCGCGCTCAATTCAACACTGGAGGCGCTGTTCGAGTCTGCGAAGCGAACGCTGCACGTGCGCCTGCCCGGTGGCGCACTACCCGAGCTCTCACACGTGGAAGATACGGTCACCGCATGGAATGTCACTGCCGCGCGCGAGGCCGCCTGGGTGAACGCCGAAGCGTTGTGGACCATTCGCGATGCGTCTCTGTTGGCGGGGCGCTACATGGGCATGCTGGATGGGATCACGACGGTCATTGGGAAGTCGCTGCTGGTGGCGGCGACGTGAATCGCAGGTGACAGGTCACCTGCGCCACAAGACCGGGGATGCCGGCTAAAGCCGACGCTGCGGGCTGAAGCCCGCGCCAGGAGCGAAACCGCCCGCGCGAGGCTTCGTCGCACGTATTTTGGGCGAGGACTCGGGCGCTGCTCCCAAATCCGCACCCGTCGGGGCGGTGCCGATGGTGATGATCGCCTGCGCGGCGTAAGAATCCGATCCCGAGACGTCGATGGTGTAATCGCCCGCCGTGAGACCCGTTGCAGGAATCGTGATGTTGAGCTGATACAGGCCGGCCAGGCCCGGTGCGAGGCCCGCATAACCAACTTTGGCAACCGCGCCTCCGATGAAGGCATCGATGGTTGTGCTGGTTGTGCTGAACGGACTAACGGGCCCGGCGGCTCCGTCGGCAATCGCGGGCGCTACGTCGCCCAGACCTGTGAGATACACCTGCACGGTTTCGCCGGGCAAAGCTGGACTGGATTTAGAGACCAGCGTGAAATCCGCGTGCAGCACCGCCCCGGGACCGATGCCTCCTTCGGGCTTGGTGAACACACCCGGGGTTGTCGCCGCGACGAAGGTGGTCACCAAGTTGGACGGTTGTCCATTGTTGATCACCTGGATTCCGGCAATCGTCAGCTCCGTCGCGTAGGGCACGATCACTGAGATCTGGCCGGGGCTCACGAAGTAGATCGGCGCGAGCCGTCCGTTGATCATCACCTGAACATTGCCCAGCGTCGTAGGGTACGGAGCGGCGGATGCGATCACGGTGCCGGAGGCCAGGTTGGTTCCATACAAGGTGATCAATTCGCCGCGTGAAACCCCTACCGTGAAAGGCGCATTGCTGGCGGAGTTGACCACACCGAGGGGGTTAAGGAACACGCCTTCGCCACTGAGGCTGGGCGCGCGCACGGCAACGTTGAGCGAAAGGAACGGTCCGATTCCTAGTCCGATCCGAACGCCCCCGCCGGGCGCGACGATGTACTTCACGCCCGAGGCTTCATAGGTTCCGTCCGAGGCGATCGTCGCCGGATAGCTGTCGCTGTAGGTATAGTCGAATGCGTTATCGCGGGCGAGCTGCGCAAGCAGGCGTTGATGCTCCACGGTATTGCCGCCACCCGCGCTGAGCGCCCCGTAATACGTGTCGGTCGACGAAAACCCCTGCGAAAGACCCGAATCGTTCTGATCGACTCCGGCCTGATAGTACAGACCTGCGAAAGTAGGCGCATCGCTACCGTTGCGAATCCCGACGATCATGTCCCAGCCGGTGGGCGACCCGCCGAACACAAAATTCCCATCCGCGGAGAAGTACAGATAGCGGGTGCCGGCGATGAGCGTCGAGTTGGTGAGCTGCGTTCCGGGAAAGGTAATGTTGGCAGCGCCGTTGCTGAAGATGTAGCGCACCGGGCTTGCGGTTTGGTTCACCACCGTCGAATTGATGATGTAGCCGCTCACAGCGACGCTCCCGAGATTCCCCGCACCGTCCGGGTTCAGCGTCATCTGCGCACCGCGATCGGTGGTGGGGTCCAGCATGAAGGCGCGATAGGTGCCACGAAAATCGGACGCGGTGTAGAGCGGCGAGGCGACCTTGGCCGCTACGAACATGTCGTTGAATCCGTTCTCCGTGGTGCTGCCCAGAAAAATCCCGTTAGCGACCGATCCATAGATCGTCGAGTTGGTCGCGATCGGGCTACTAATGAAGCCGTAGCCGCTGGAGGAAATCGTGTAGGTGCCGGTCGAGGTCAGGACCTGCGGAACCTGGGCGTTGGAGTCGAAAACATTGCTTCCGCTGAGCGTGTATTTCCCGGCGCCGTCGAAGTTAATGTTCCCGTATACTGCCAAGGCACGCCCGAAATTGCCAGCGTTGTCGGCCAGCACGTAGATTACTTCGCGGAAATAATACGTCCCGGTCAACAGCCCGTTGCCGCTGCTGTCAAAGGGCGGCGCCTGCGCGGACGCCACACCAC
>DASYPO010000309.1:0-2943 GCA_036006545.1 Bryobacteraceae bacterium | reverse complement strand
TCCAGCACGCCCTTGAGATAGTTGACGGCTTTGGTTTCGTTTCCTGGCGGATTGCTAGTGTCGATGCGCAGTAGCGCGGTGTAGTGCTCGAGCAGTTCCGTGTTGACCTTGGCCCAATCCACTGGAAAACGATCAGCGGCGAAAGCGCAGCACGCGGTCACAAGAAATGCGGCAAATCGGCTTACAGCAAAATACATGGGTTCGAGCTTAACATGTTGGATTCCACCGTGGTCTTGACTTTTACCGCCGAATCCGCCGACGCAGGCCAGCGCCTGGATCACTTCCTGCAAACGCGTTTGACTCAGTACAGCCGCGCGCGATTGCAGACCTGGATCCGAGAAGGACGTGTGCGGGTGAATGGGCGGGCGGGTAAGTCGTCGGGAGTTTTGCACGGTGGCGAGACGATCGAGGTGGAGCCGGCCGATCTTGCGCCATTGCGCGCGACGGCTGAAGATCTGCCAGTAGAGATTCTGTACGAAGATGCGGCCGTGATCGCGATCAATAAGCCTGCGGGGTTGGTGGTCCACGCCGGCGCGGGCGCGCATTCGGGCACACTGGTGAACCGCCTGGTGCATCATTTCAAATCGCTCTCGCAGGTGGGTGGCGATTTGCGCCCCGGCATCGTCCATCGGCTGGATCGCGGAACCAGCGGCGTGTTGCTGGTCGCAAGGACCGACGCGGCGCATCGCGCACTTGCCACGCAGTTCGCTGAGCGCACCGTCGAAAAAACCTATCTGGCGCTGGTGCAGGCCAGCATCAAACTAGAACGCGGCCGCATCGAGAAGCCGATCGCGCGTGATCCCGTGCATCGCACTCGCATGACGGCGCGATTGGGAACCGGACGCGCCGCGCTCACCGAGTTTCAAGTACGCGAGCGATTCGAGAAGTTCACGTATCTCGAAGTGCGTATCGGAACGGGGCGTACGCACCAGATTCGCGTCCATCTGGCCAGCATCGGGCATCCCGTCGCCGGCGATCGCCTCTATGGCGCGGCTGCCGGGCCGCGAGTTTTTCTACATGCATGGCGAATCGCGTTCGCCAGCCCGGCGTCCGGCGAAAAGGTCGCAGTTGAAGCTCCGCTGCCGGACGAACTTCAGGAATGGCTCGCCGACCTGCGGCATTAGCCACGCTCAGATCTCGCGATCGCGCCATGGATCGGGGTCGAACCATTTCCGATGCCGCCGCGACCGGTTCAGCCGGTTCCAGATACGCTCCATGCACATACCTGACCCAAATAGGATCACGATCGCGGCGACCACCGAGACCACCACAGAGTGACTCCAACTCAGAGTTACTAGGTAGCCAACCATAGGCCAAAATACGAGTTGCACACGCAAGACAAGCCTAACCATGACTCCAAGGAAGCCCACACAGTAATGACGCAACCCATCCCCAAATCGCCGACCCCCATCCGTCCGGTCGGAAGAATTTGACTCCCGCCCCGAGGATTGATAGCTTGGACCCATACTGGCAACGTGCGCCTTTAAGGAGCCTATGGACAAACCTGTTCCTCCTCGCCCCAAGGATTCCCGTCGATCCTTCCTGAACCGATCCGTCCTGACCGCCGCCGCTGGCGCGTTCGTCGCCAAGAAAGCCGCCGCCGCGGATGCGACCCCCGGATCCATCAAGCTCGCCGACGCGTTCAACACCGCCATCGCCGCCACTCCCAAGCCGGCCGCGTTTCCGATGCGCGGCGCGCAGGTCTTCGCCAAGGTGTGCAAGGAAGAGGGGCTCGCGGCGATGTTCTGCTGCCCCGGAAATTACGGCGTGATCAACGCCATCGCGGAAGAAGGGATTCCCAGTTACGGCGGACGTACCGAAGGCTCCATGTGCGCCGCGGCCGACGGATTCGCGCGCGTCACCGGTGAGATCGCCGCCTGCTCCGGCACCGAAGGTCCGGGCTTCACCAACATGATCATGAACATCGCGGCGGCCAATGCCGCGCGATCGCCGGTTTTGGTGCTGGCCAGCAACAAGAGCATCGCCGACGAAGATGCCGAGCGGGGAATCCAGACCGCCTATCAGCAGCCCACCACCGAGGGAATGCGCAAGTACGGCAAGCGGCTGATCGATCCGGGCCGCGTTTACGAATTCGCGGCGTACGCATTTCGCAATCTGAAAACCGGCGTGCCGCGCCCCGTGCATCTCGATTTTCCGCAGGAAGTGGCCGGACGCAGTTTCAAGGACGCGAGCGAGTTGCGCTATTACTACGAAAAATCGCGCTACCGGACCGACGCGCAGGCGCATCCCGATCCGAAGCGCATCCGCCAATTGGCCGAGATGATTCAGGCATCGCAGCGCCCCTTGATCGTGGCCAGCACCGGCGTTTTCTACAGCCGCGCTTGGGACGCGCTCAAAGCGCTGGCCGAGAAAGCCGACATCGCCGTGGTCGAATCGGGCAGTTCGCGCGGGCATTTCTCGGATGGACATCGCCTATCCGCCAGCGGCGCGCCGGGCGCGATGATCAGCGCTGATCTCGTGATCTTCGTCGGCCAATACTGCATGCCGAGCGTGGGCGAGTATTCCTTGAGCCCCAACGCCAAGTTCGCGCGCATCGACGTCGATCCCACCGATATCGGCCGCAACTGGCCGATCGATCTCGGAATCGTCAGCGGTGAGAAGGCCGCGCTTGAAGCGCTCACGGACGCGGTGCAGAAGCAGTCTCGCGAACCGTGGGTTGCGGAACTGGCCGCGGCGCGCAAGAAATTCGAAGATGAGAACGCCGAGTTCTACAAGGTTGGATCGAGCTACAAGGACGCCGTGCATCCAGCGGTGATCGCGCAGGGTCTGTCCGATTTCCTATATCGCGGCGATCTACCGAAGGAACAAACCACCGTGGTCTCGGGCGGCTACGGAATCGGCCGCTACACGCGACGCTATCTGCGGGCGTACCGGCCGGGTCAGATTTTGAACGGCGCGTATCAGTATGGAGCCATCGGACCG
>DASYPO010000308.1:0-2488 GCA_036006545.1 Bryobacteraceae bacterium | reverse complement strand
GGGGTCGAGAAAATAGTAGCGTTTGCCATCTGAAGGAACGTAGTTGCGATCGTAGATAGCGACCTTGCTGTCCCCGATTACTTCGAGCAGATCGCCCGCAACGACGATCGCGGTGCTCTCATCGATGCCAATGCCAAGCAGATGAGGATGACGTTCGATCACCTGCAACAAATCTTCCTGGCGGTTACGTTTGAGCAGGTGTTGGTCGATGGCGGTGTTGTGAAGGAAGCCGAGCCCCTGTTCATATCCCGGCGCCATCATGATTTCGGTGCCTTCGCGCGCGCCGCGCACCAGGTAGGATCCCTGAATACTGGCGCCGGCTGAGCTCCCGCCGATCACGCCGCCACGCGCAAGCAATGCGAACAGTTCACGCTGCGTGCGGGTATTGAGATAGGAATCGGCCAGCCGCCATTTTTGTCCGCCATTGAACCATACAGCGCGAGCGTGGCGTAGTGGCTCGACAAACCAATCGGCGTCGGCCACGGCACGATTGGTGGTGTGCAGAATGGTCACGTTGCGGCAGCCGGCCTTGGCGAGAAACGTGTCTTGAACTTTCGGCGAGGGCTCGGTACCGTCGGCGGTAGGTACGACGACGATCGCGCTGTCGCGTCCGCCGGCGAGTTCAATGAAGCGTTCCACAATGGCGGGGCTGAGCTTGCCGCCGCCGGCGATGAGCAAGGTGCCATGGGCCGGTCCGACGGTGGTGGGGTCGTCGGCACGAAGGAGCAGCGGGAGACACAGCAGAAGAAGCTGGATCGCCCGAAGCATGTTGAAATTATAATGCGGCCCGATCCAAGTCAGAGCCTCGGCTAAACCGAGGCTGCGGGCTAAAGCCTGCGCCACGTTCGGGCTTTAAGCCGGCGCTAAAACGGCGAAGGCCATGCCGTGCGGGTCCATCAGCACGGCCATCTCGTCGCCCGCAGGAAGAGTCGACGGAGGGATGATGACCTTGCCTCCGAGTTCGGCGGCTTGTGAGGCAGCCGCTTTCACGTCGTCGACGCGCACGAAGAGCTGGACGAAGTTCTGCGCCTGCGGCGGAGCGGGCCAGATGCCGCCCTGGATGCCTTCCTTCGATCCGGTATCGATGCGGCGATAGCCCAGCGGATTGTCGCTGTTAACTCTCCAGCCGAACATGCGCTGAAAAAACGCGGCGGTCTCGTCAGGAGTCTTGGACAGAATCTGAAACTCAACTACGGGATGTGACATGGTTCTCCTATTTCTTGCGGAGCACGATATGTGCTTCCGCGGCTTGCTCCCGCACTCGGGCGAGAGCCAGTTTTCGAAATTCGTTTTCGGTAAGATCGGCGAGACCAGTGGTGTCGGTCCACTTTGCGGGGAGGCGCGCTTCGAGAAGCCGCAGGCGCAGCAGGCGGCTGACGGCGAGATTCACGTCGTCGACGTCGGCACCGATCTTCGCGGCGATCCAGCGGCTGTCGGCACGAAATCCTCGTGTCCGGGACAGCGGGAGAATCTCGAAGTGGTTTCGATTCGCGACGATCTCGGTGGCTTCCGCGGTCCAATGGCGCATCTGTTCGTCGCGGCTCGCGAGAGCGGGATCGGGCGCATGTTCGGCGGCGACGTAGACGGCGGCTTCCTCAGGCGGCATGTCGAGCTTGCGGGCCCAGGAGCGGATGCGACTGACCGGCACCGGCCGCGCGCCGCGCAGGATTTGCGAAAGGGTGGAATGGTCGGTGGAGAGAAATGCGGCGAAGGCACGCAGCGAATAGCGTGGATTTTTCTCCCGGCGGGAGTTGAATTCGCGTTCTAATCGCTGACGGAATCGCATCGCATCCCAATGCTAGCGGGCGACGAGTGGATTGACAATACTTTCGGGATCGTATTTGGGGCAAGCTGCTGCCCCGGGTTTTACAGCGGGACAAGGATGTCCCGCGCGGACCAGGACCCGTTTGCGGGCCGAGGCGTCCGCCGCACATGGCGACCATTTGGAGGGGGAGTTTGTCAGGTTGTATAGTGGAGGTGTCAGGTGGAGGTGGGTCTTCTCGAGTAGTAACCTGCTCCCCAGTATCGCGACCAGCGGCGTCGTGCGCGCCGCGAAAGACGTGTATTGCCGTCTTTTAAACCTGATATTCCCCGAGGATTGCCACGTCTGCGGTGAACGTCTGCGCGAAGTTTCGCGCGTGCCGGTGTGCCGCGGGTGCCTTACCGAACCGGCGCCCATCCAGGCGGAGTTCTTCTGCACCAGCTGCCGCACTCCCTTCTTGAATCGCGCGCCCCTGGACGTGTCGGGCCAATGCGCGCTGTGCCGCCTGGGTCTGACCGGTTTCGACGCGGCGTATGCCTACGGATCGCACGAAGGTGCACTGCGGAAGCTTGTGCACCTGCTCAAGTACGAAAAGATTCGGCCGCTGGCGTGGCCCCTGGCGCAATTTGTGGCGGGTGTGCTTCCGAAAGATCGCGAGTTCGATGCGATCGTTCCCATGCCGCTGCACTGGTGGCGTCGAGTACGTCGCGGATTTAATCAATCCAA
>DASYPO010000307.1:0-1898 GCA_036006545.1 Bryobacteraceae bacterium | reverse complement strand
ATTCAGAAGCCAGTATCAAAACTGGCGCAAGAAAGCTTCCTCGTTGTCGTAGAGCAGCCGAATGTCATTGATCTGGTGCCGCAGCATGGTGATGCGGTCAACGCCGATGCCGAATGCGAAGCCCTGGTGCTTTTCGGGGTCGAGTCCGCCCGCCCGCAGCACTTCCGGCCGCGTCATGCCGCTGCCCAAAACTTCGAGCCAGCCCGTGCGCGAGCACAGAGCGCAGCCCTTCTGTTTACACACCACGCAGCTGATGTCCACTTCCGCGCTGGGGGTCGTGAACGGAAAATAACTGGGGCGAAAACGCAGTTTCGCTTCCGGGCCGAACAGACCCTTGGCCAACTCCGTCAACGTCCATCGCAGGTCCGACATGCTCAGTCTCTCGCCCACCGCGAACACATCCAATTGCTGAAAAATCGGATAGTGCGACGCGTCGATGTCGTCGGCGCGATAGCAGCGTCCAGTGGTCATCGCGCGAATCGGGACGCGGCCGCCGCTGGCGCGCATCACGCGGGCTTGAAACGCGGTGGTGTGGGTGCGCAGCAACTGCCCCTGGCCGACGTAAAACGTATCGTGAAGGTCGCGCGCGGGATGCCATGCGGGCGTATTGAGAGAGTCGAAATTATAGTATTCGCTTTCGATGTCGGGATAGTCGTCGTAAGAAAATCCCAGGCCCATCAGGATCTTCTTCATGGTCTCAGCCGTGGCCGTGATCGGGTGAACGCGCCCGGCCCAGCGCCGCCTTCCCGGGAGCGTGACGTCCAGATCCGGACCTGCTGGTTTCACGGTTTCCTGCAATGCGGCGCGCCGCTGGTCGATAGCTTCCTCGATCCGGTTTTTCGCGGCATTCACGGCCTGCCCAAAGGGCTTGCGCTCCTCGGGAGCGAGTCCGCCGAGCAATTTCATCTGCCCCGTCAGTTCGCCCGACTTGCCCAGGTACTGCACCCGCACTTGTTCAACCGTGGCCGTCGAATCCGCCTGGCCGATGTGCGCGAGCGCGCGCTCCACGAGTTCTTGGATCGATTGCATAACAGAGTTTTTGAGCGGAAACTACAAGTGTAACAATATGCCGCTGCCGCGCATACTCGAACCCGAAGTGATGTCCAGCGCCGAAGAAGCCGGCGAATACGACGGGATGGATTTCAGTGCCACCGATCAGCTCTTCGCCGAGCGCGCGGCCCAATTAGCTCGTGGCGCGAGTACTCCCGTCAACCTGATCGCGGATCTAGGCTCCGGCAACGCGAAAATTCCGCTGGCGATATGTCCTCTGCTGCCTGGCGCGACTCGCGTGTGTGCAGTCGAGATGTCCCCGGAGATGCTGGCAGTCGCTGCCAGAAACCGCGCCCGCGATGGCGTCGCGCTCCACTTGGTCGCCGCGGACGCCAAGCGCGTTCCTTTCGCCGACCAGTCTGTCGGAATGGTGACGTCGAACAGTCTGGTGCATCACATCCCGGACCCTCGCGCGGTGTTTCTGGAAATCGCGCGTATTGCCCGTCCCGGCGCCCCCATTCTGATTCGCGATCTTGTGCGCCCCGAAGACCAGGACGCGCTTGAGAAGTTAGTCGAGGCGCTTGCGGCGCACTGGAGCCCGCTGCAACGCACGCTCTTTTCCGATTCACTCCATGCTGCGCTCACGCTCGAAGAAGTAAGACAACTGTTGAAGGAGTGCAGTCTCTCGGACGTAAACGTCACGCAAGTTACCGATCGTCACTGGAGCGCCGAACGTGCCTAACGGCGCACCACGGGAATGACCGCAATCCCCTGCTTGCGCATCCGCTGCTCGAATACCTGCCGCTGAATCTCGGCTTGCTGCGCTTTATGCGTGTCGATTTCCTCTTCAGTCGCCAGCCGCTGCGACTTCGCATGGAGCAGTTTCGCCGCCACCGCCGCCGCTACTT
>DASYPO010000306.1:0-24181 GCA_036006545.1 Bryobacteraceae bacterium | reverse complement strand
GAATCGTATCCGATCGTCATTTCCGATATATATCTGGACGAAAAGACCGGCATTGAGGTGCTACACACCGCGCGGCGGCAGAATCCGGCTTGCGCTGTGATTCTGATGAGTGGGCGCGGCAGCATGGAAACGGTGATGGCTGCGACCGAAGGCGGCGCGTTCGAATATCTCGCGAAACCGTTCGATATGTCGCTGATGATCGACACCATCAAGCGCGCCGAGCAATCCTTCAACGGCAACGAAGAAGAAGAAGCGGATGCGATCGACGATCTGCCCGACACGGAGATGGTGGGCAGCTCGCCGCGCATGATCGAGATTTACAAGACGGTCGCCAAGGTTGCGCCGACCGACGCAACGGTCATTATTGAAGGTGAAACCGGGACCGGCAAAGAGCTGATCGCGCGCATGATTCATCGCAACAGCCGGCGCGCGCAACAGCCGTTTGTGCCGGTGGATTGCGGATCGATCGCGCCGTCGCTGCTCGAAAGCGAGCTGTTCGGGACGCTGAAGGGCGCCTATACCGGCGCGGATCGCGATCGGATGGGCGTGTTCGAAGCGGCCCATGGCGGCACGACGTTCCTGGATGAGATCGGCGATATCGACCTCGGATTCCAATTGAAGCTGCTGCGGTTTTTGCAGGAGCGCGAAGTTCGTCCGCTAGGCTCATCGCGCGCGAAAAAGGTGGATGTGCGGGTGATCGCGGCGACCAATCGCGACATGCAGAAGATGGTCGACGAGGGCAAGTTTCGCGAGGACTTGTGGTATCGGCTGAACGTCGTGCGCCTCACGCTTCCGCCGTTATGCGAACGCACCAGCGACATTCCGCTGCTGGTGGATTATTTCCTGAAGAGCTACAACGCCCGCTATAAGCTTTCGACTCGACTGGCAGGGAGCGGACTGAAGGCGCTCGAAGAATATAGCTGGCCGGGGAATATCCGCCAGCTTCAGCACCTGATGGAGCGGTTGACGATTCTCGCGCCGAATGGGTGGATCGACGACGTAGCGGTGCGGACGTCGCTCGAGCAAATGGATTCGCGGGATCATTCGAGCGAAACGCTGGCGGATACCGAGGCAGAACAGATTCGTCGTGTGTTGGCGGCGACGAATGGAAATAAGAGTCGCGCGGCGAAGATCCTGGGGATCGAACGCAAGACGCTGTATCGCAAACTGGAGCGGATGGGGCTGTAGCAAGCAGACAGCGGACAGACGACAGCGGACAGTAAAGCAGCTATTTCGCAACGTAGATGCGCGCAAATGTGGAGCCGACGTAGACCGCCAAACTGTCGGAAACGCCCGGGTCCACGGCAATCAAGTTGATCTGAGTAATCCCTGCCACCTCGCCCGGCGCTGCGCCCAGGAACGCGGGTTGCTGCAGAGAGCCGTTGGCACGAATGTCGGGGATCAGACGCGGCTTGATCGTCGGATCACGCAGGATTGCTCCGTCGGCGCTAGGCGGATTGGTTTGTCCAAGACCGGTGACGTACAACGCGACTGTCGATCCCAGCGCCGCAGGATTCGATGGGGAATTGATCGTGCCGTCCGCATTGGCGATGGCGACATAATCAACCAACTGCGGCGTCGTTTTGATCGCGAATTGGTTCGACAGTTTTCCGTTGTATAGCACTTGCGCCGTGGTCGATGCGAGGCCGTCCAACGCGAACGGCGTGAAACATACGATCTCGTTCGCCTGCACGGTTACCAGGGGGGCGGGTACGCCGTCGAACAGCACCTGCACGCCGCCGATGTTTGTATCGAGACGTCCGTTCGCATCCAAATGCGCTTCGGCTTTGGTAGCTGGGCCGATGCCGCGCCCGCGCAGCCGGATCATCTGACCGGGGGCGATGACAGGCGGGAAGTAGTATGGCGAGGTTCCCTGAGACTGGTTAAAGCTGATGACTCGATCGAGGGCGATCGGCGCCACGGCGCTCGAATCGATCCGGGCTACTTGTGCGGACGAGAACGCGCCGTAAGGACCGAAGACCGTCTTCAACGAATCGATCAATCCGCCCGCATAGTACACCGTCGATCCGGGGCCAGTGGCGACCGCACCGCCGCCCACGATTTTCGCGAATAGCAAATCGGCCCCGTCCGCACTCAACTCGGCGATGAAAGCTCCGCTGCTGGTGAGATCGCCCAGACCCGGAACGGGAGCTCGCGTCGTAAAGTCGCCCGACGCCGTGGTTCCCGCCATCCACAAATTTCCGGAGGAATCGAGTGCCAATGAGGAGACCGAGTCCTGGCAGGAGCCCCCGAAGACAGCGCGATAAACCGGGTCGGCAGCATTCAGATTGAGCTTCATCGCGAAGGCGTCGTTGGGCATGACCGGCGGCTGCTGCACCGGACCGATGCCCAGGATGGGAGGACACCCTGATCCCGCGGGGCGCTGGAAAGAGCCGGGTGAGGCTTTATCCTGAACGTTGCCGGCAACGATCACCGCTCCCGCCGCATCCAGCGCAATGGCGCGTCCGGCCGAATAGAAGCCCGCGCCGAAGTAACTCGCGTAATCGATCCGGTCCGCGGCCGGGCTCAGCCGCACGACAAATCCGCTGGTGATGGTTCCGGGAGCCTTGCCGAGCATCGCGCCCGCGGTTACCGGAAAGTCGTCGGCATAGGTCTCACCTGTCACGTAGGCAGAACCTGCGGAATCGAGCGCGACCGCGTAGCCCCAGTCGCCACAACCACCGCTGAGATAGGTGGCGTAAAGCAGCGCGCTCGCGTCAGGATTCAGGCGCGCGACGAAAGCATGCGTCGGGATCGAACTCGCCGGCCCGAAAAAGTTATTCGTGCGGTTGCATTTGGTGGGAGGAGCAGCCTGCGCGGCGTTTTTACTCACAGGAATCGCGCCGATGGTGGCTGTGCCGGTGATCGTCGCGTTTCCCAGGGCGTCGATCGCCAGGCCCGCCACCTGAGTGCCGGCCAGCACGGTGGAATATAGCAGTTTCGATCCGTCCGCGCTGATCTTCGAGACGAAGCCCGCGCTCTGTCCAAGAAACGTGAGCTGCAACGCACCGGGAGTGGTCGGGAACTCCTGCGACTGCGTGGTTCCGGCGAGAAAGACGTTTCCGTCAGCGTCCACACCCATCGCAGCGACGCCCAGGTAGGCGTAGTCATTCGGTCCGAAGAAGGTCGAGTATACGATTTGCGAAAGCAACGGATCGAACTTCGTCAGGAAAGTGCTGCCACTGATCTGGCCTGCGATCAGTACGCCGCGCGGACCGGAGTAGAAAGACTGCACCACGCCACCGGCGGCACGCGGAAAGGTCGCGCCTCCGTCGGTCGACACATAGATGCTCTGGTAATCGGCCACGTAGATCTTCGACGAATCGTTCGCGTCGACCGCGATCTTCTGCAGGCTCGTCACATTCTCCAGTCCGATTCTCTGAAAGGTCGCGCCGCCGTCAGTGCTGCGAACGACACCCGCGCCGGTGACCAGGTAAACTGTCGACGCGTCGTGCGGATCCACGGCCATGCCGCCCAGCCGGGCCCCATAGAGCGAAACCGGATTCCAGGTTGCGCCCCCGTCGGTACTCTTCTCCAGTGGTCCGCTGGCGGAAACGTAGATCGTGTCCGGATCCGAAGGCGCCAGCGCGAAAGCTTGCGGGGAAACATCCTGTCCGTTGTAGCTCGGAAATGTGACCTGGGTCCAGTGCGCGCCCGAATCAACACTTTTGAAAAACCGACTTCCGTTGCCCGTGATTGAGTAGAGGGTCGACGGCTGGCGCGGATCGATGGCGAGCTGCGCTCCGACGATCTGGCCGGTCGGGAAGTTGCGATAGATTATGTCGCCCGCCTGCCAACTGGCGCCCCCGTCAGCCGTGCGATAGATGATCGCGTTATTCAAGACGACGTAAGCAACCTGTGGATTGGTGGGGTCGACTGCCACGGCCTGGCCATTGCTCGGCAATCCATCGTTCGCCAGCGCCCAGGTTGCGCCTGCGTCGCCGCTGCGATAGACGCCGCGAGGAGTCGCAGCGAATAGAATTTGTCCGTCGCTAGAGGACGCCACGGCCGTCACCCATGCCGAGGCGAGAGGCAGCGCGGAAAAAGCGCGTCCATCCGTGCTGATTCGAAGGCTGGTCTGCGCGATCTGCGACTGCAGCGCCTGGCTTACCGGAAAATCGGGCGAGCTGGTCGTGCCGGCGACATAAACAAACCCTTGTTTGTCGGTGACGACGAGGTTGGCGCGATCGCTTCCGCTACCGGAAAGTACGCGTGTGGATACCAGCGCCTGAGCATGCGCGGCCAAAATCGCACCGATGCATAGCATCAGAACTCTGAAAAACATCTACTTTCAGTTTACTCGTTGTTATTTTGCTTGGTCGGAGGATCGCCTGGCCGACGCAATGTGGGCGGCTTCTTTTTGCCCTTGTCGTCTTCCTTCTTGTCGCCGTCCTTCTTGGCGGTCTCGACACCCTTCTTGGCAGGCTTGTCGATCGGTTCGCGGAGTGCGTCGCGTTCCTCTTTTTCCTTCTTTTCTTTCTCGGCTACGACGGTGGCGCGATCCTTCAAATCCTCCTGCGACATTTCCAGACTGTCCGAGGTAGTCTCGATAGCCTGTTTCAGAACAAACTCATAGCGAGCCACGTCTTTGGGCTTCGAGTCGATGATCTTCTTCAGCGAATCCAGCATTTCTTTTTCACTGGCCGCGACGGCGGCCATTCCGACCTCGATCGTCAGCTTGCGCTTCAGCGCATCGTCGGCCACGGTGTCGATGGCTTCGATGATTTTCGAGTAGTCGTCGAGCAGATCGTGAACCAGGAGGCTGCGTCCCGCCTTGTCGCGCGCCAGAAGCTGCTGGATCTGATCCACGCGCTGCTTGGCGAAGTGGAGGTATAGCTTAAGGCGCTCGTTCGGTTCCTGTGCCAAGCGAACGCGGTCGGCTTCATCGGCGGTAAGAAAATCGCGCTGCGCCCACACGGGCAATGTCAGCGACGCGGCCAGCGCAACGCTCAGTAAGAATCGCATGAGGGACCTCCTACTTCTTCTTTTTACTCAAAATCCCGTTGATCAAATTGTCATGAATTTCGGTCACGCTAGTGCGTACTTTTTCCACTAGCTCGCGGTCTTCCATCGAAACCGCGCGGCTCATGTCGGTCAGTCGCCGCAGCAGATCGCGGGTCTTGAGTTCAGCCGCTTTGAAATATTTAGGATGCTTGCGCGGATCCTTGCCGGCGTCAACCAGCGACTCATAGCACAGCTCCACCGATTCCTTGACCTCGTTCAGCGCGGCACCTGCTTTGGTCGAATCGCCAGCACGATGGGCGTCGCGCGCCAGGTCCATGGCGTTCGTGGCGTTCTGCAGCGCCCGTTCACTGCGACGCTCCAGATTCGTTTCCGACTTGACCGCCTCCAAGTCGCCGACCAATAGAAGCAGTACCGCCAATATCATCGCTTCCCCGTTTCCTTTTGCAAAATACGCGCGCGTTGCCGCGCCTTAAATTCCTCATCGGGACTCTTGCCCTGACTGGCGGCGAGGAACTTTTCGTAATACAACAGCGCTTCCTTATTCTGATGCAAATGATCGAGCGACATGGCGCGCAGATACAAGTGCCCGCTGGTTTCGGCGCCAAGTGATCGCAAACGTTCCAGCGCGGCGATGCCCTGCGGATACTGGGCGTCCACGATTAGCACGGCCGCCAGCTCGTTCCACGCTTCCACCGAATCGGGTTTGATTTGCGTCGCTGCAAAAAACTGCTGAGCAGCGTCGACGAACTTGCGCTGATCGCGAAGGAGGCGAGCGTAGAACAATCGCAGCTCGAAATCCTTGGGCGCTGACGCGAGTGCTTGCGCCGCAAGGGAAGCGGCTTTTTCGAGTTGTTTCGATCGTGAATACGCATGTGCCAGCGCTATGCGGTTGGCGGGCGTAGGAGATTTCGCGACAGCAGCTTCAAGCGCCACCGCCGCGTCTTCAGGCCGGCCGGATTGCAGCAGTAGCAGCCCCAGGCGTTCCTGCGCCCCCGGATCCGCCGCGAAATCGCGATAAATGGCGATCGCTTTTTCGGCCTGCTGATTGGATTCGTACTGAGCGGCCAGCTCGAGTCGCAGATCTTTGCGGGCGGGATCGAGCGCGATGGCTTTGAGCATCACCGGTTCGGCATCATTGAAGCGTCCCTGCCTGGCGAGCGATCGCGCCAAGCCCACTTGCGCCGGAACTGAATCGGCCTTTAACCCCACGGCGGTGCGATACGCGGCTTCGGCCTCGGCCATTGCACCGGTCTCGAGCAGCGCTTCGCCCAGATAAAACACGGGACGAAACTGTTGCGGCTTTTTCGCCACTGCGGCCTTCAGATGTGGGATCGCAGTCGCGGGATCGAGGGTACGAACCAGCAGGAATCCCAGATTCACCTGCGCCTCGTATAATCCGGGCTGAAGTTCCAGGACCGTTTTGTATTCGGCGATCGCCTGCGCGTCCTTTTCGAGCAGGCTGTAGGAAAGCGCCAGGTGGAAATGCGCGCTGTAATCCTTGGGGTCTGCAGCCACGGCTTTGGCGAAGAGCGCCGCGGCTTCTTCGTACTTCTGGGCTTCCAGCGCTTTCATGCCGTCGGCTTGAAAGTCGACCGCTTGCGCCAGAAGGGCCAACAGGAGGATCCACATACCTGTCTCTCAATTTTAGCAATGCAAAAAAAGGCGGGCTTATCGGTAGGTTATTCTTAGGCGTTGAAGACGCCGATTACCCTGCTCGTGCTGGTGTGCGCTTTTCTGATCTCAGCGACGCTGCACGCGGCGGGTCACGGACCGATTTTCGGTCTTGCCACTCCGACCAACCCGGCGGGCGGCTGGAGCCTGGATCTGAGCCAGATGGGCCGCGTTTATGCCGGCGGAATCGGATCGATGCTGCGCGCGGAGCTCGGCTACGGCGTCACGGAGAATTTCAAATTGGCGATCTCCGGTCCAGCGGTATTCACGGCGGAGCGATTGCCGCCGGCGCGCGTTTCGGCATTCACGCCGATGGGCGGCGATTTTGAAGTGCTGGCCCTGTGGCGCTTCCATCGCCAGGATCTGGACGTGGGGAAACGCTTCGAATCGACAGCGATCGTGGGGCTGCTGGAACCGGGTCCGCAGCGGGCGGCTGGTCCAGGCCCCGGATTTTACACCGCGGCGGTGACCGGCCTTGCGTCGCGATCGACCTACGTATGGCTAGGGAGCGGATATCAGCGTTACCGCGATGGTAGTGGAATCGTGAGCTACAGCGCGGTGTACGGCTATCGGCCGCAGAGCTGGCGCACCGATTATCCGCGCTGGGACTGGCGCGTGTTCGGCGAAATGACCGGCGAAGTTTATCAGGCCCGGCGGAGTTCAACGCACCAGGTGTTCGCAGGGCCGAGCGTCCTGGGTGTGTATAAGAACTACGCCGTCTCAGCCGGTGTGCAGCTACCGGTTCACCGGGAGTCCCGTGAGCGGGTTCGATTCGCGATCAACGTGGCTTATTTCTTCTAAGGAAAATATGCGTCTCATATTGCTGACCATTGTGCTGGCTGTTTCCGGGCGAGCCGAATTTCTGCGAGCCGATCTCTCCATCTTCGGAATGGACTGAATGACCTGCGCCCACGCCGTGCGCGTGGCGATTCAAAAAATCGACGGCGTCGCGGCTGTGGACGTTTCGCTGCAGCGGGGTCACGCGCAGGTGGACCTTAAGCCGGGCAACCGTGTGCGCATCGAGCAACTCTGGGAAGCCGTTCGGAAGCAGGGCTTGACGCCTAAGGAATCGCGGGTTGTGGTCGTGGGGAAGCTGGCGGGCAAGATGCTGGCAGTTGATCCGGCGGGTGCGGTTTACGAAGTGAGCGGACGATCGGGCGCGGGCGAGGAGGTCAAACTGGAAGGGACGCTCGCGGCGCCGCCTAAGAACGACAAGACGACGAAAGGCAAGCCGCCGGTAATCACTTCGTCAAGTACACGGTAAAGCGCGTCACGTCGCGAAATCCCATACGGCGATACAGCGAGTATCCAGCTTCCGTGGACTGGAGAATTGTCGTGTCGAACCCGGTGCGCAGCCGCACCACATCTAGCGCGGCACGCATTAGCGATTCGCCGTAGCCTTTGCGGCGCGACTCGGGCCGCGTGCCCAGTGAATAGACGCCTAGCGCACCGGCCGCGGCGACGATGGCGACGATCGCGACAGGCCGTCCATTCGCGAATCCGACATAGCCCTGATAAGCCCCGCGCCAGGCGCGCTCTGGAGTGTAAACGTCGCGCGCAATCGCGATTGGAATCTCGAAGGTTACGGAAGTGATTTCGGCAAAAGCCTCGCGGGTTTTGACGTCACCAACCGGCACGCATTCAATAGCGGGCAGCGGCCGAACGGGCCCGTCGATACGCTCCGAGATCATACCGGGCGGATTAGAAATAGGCCGCATGGCGACGCGTGCGAAGTGCTGTCGAATTCGGCGCCGGGGCGCCGGTTCGACCAGGTCTTCACACAGCCAGAACGACCACCGAAACTTGCGTGCGCGAAAATACTTCGCCGCTTCATCGATGCGATTCGCGAGTTCCACCTCGTCCGCAACGGGCGCGGTTAGCAGTGCGATGTTGAAGACACCGTAGTCGCGGCCGCAGTTCATGACCACCACGCCATCCAGGTCGCAGACTTCTCCGCTACCTGTCGCCTCGCCGAAGAAGCGCATGGCCGTTCGCAGGTTTTCTTCAACGATACCGATGGTACGCGCGCTCATAGACCGGGCGTTACAGGAGCGTCATGGGGTCGACGTCGATCACCAGTGCGGTGGGATTCCATTTTTCCTCGGCGGCGTAGTGACGCAGATCACGCAGCACTTCGCCCAGCCGTTTGCGGCTCGAGGATTTCAGCAGCATCTGATAACGATACTCGTTCTTCAAGCGTGCCATCGCGGCGGCGGCGGGGCCCAGAACTTTGATTCCTTCGGGCGGCGGATTCAGCACGCGGCCAAGCGCGGCACTGCGCCGCAAGGCTTCCTCTTCGTGCTCGGCCCGCACGATGATGCTCGCGAGTGCGCCGAAGGGCGGGTAGTGCATCATGCGCCGGAATTCGATCTCCTTTGCGAAGAAATTCTCGTAATCCTGCGCGGCGGCGAAGCGCACGGCGTAATGATCCGGGTTGATGGTCTGCAGGATCACGATGCCCGGCGTGGTTCCGCGTCCGGCGCGGCCGGCGGCCTGGGTGAGGAGCTGAAACGTCCGCTCCGCCGCGCGGAAATCAGGGAGGCCGAGACCGATATCAGCGTTCACCACGCCCACCAGCGTGACGTTGGGAATGTCGTGTCCTTTGGCGATCATTTGCGTGCCGACGAGGATGTCGTAATCTCCGTCGCGGAATCCGGCGAGAATGGTTTCGAAGTCGCGCTTGCCGCCGACGGTGTCTCGATCCAACCGCGCAATGCGAGCGCGCGCGAACGATCCGTGCAGTTCGGCTTCGAGCCGCTCCGAACCAAGGCCGAGAAACTGAATATGTTCGCTATCGCATTTTGGGCAGCGGCTGGGCACTTTCTCCGAATAGTTGCAGTAGTGGCACAGCATGCGACGGTCGCGGCGATGAAAGGTTAGCGTGACCGAGCAGTTGACGCATTCCAGGCGCGCGCCGCAGGCACGGCACGCGACGAAACTCGAAAAGCCGCGGCGGTTGAGCAGTAGCATGGTCTGCTCGCCATTTTCGAGGCGCTCAGTTACGGCAGCAGTGAGCGCGCGCGAGAAAGTCGACTGCTTGCGCGTTTCGAGAAACTCCTGACGCATGTCGATGATTTCGACCACCGGCATGGGGCGCTGTTCGATGCGCTCGGGCAGTTCGAGGCGGATGGATTTTCCAGATGCCGCGTTGTGGCGGCTTTCTAGACTGGGGGTCGCCGAGCCGAGCACGACTACGGCGCCGGCATCGCGCGCGCGGACGATGGCCACATCGCGTCCGTGATAGCGCGGCGTCTCCTGCTGCTTGTAGCTGTTGTCGTGCTCCTCATCGACGACGATTAATCCAAGATTACGAACGGGTGCGAAGACACCGGAGCGAGTCGCGACGACTACCTGTGCTTGGCCCGCGCGGATACGTCGCCATTCCTGGGCCCTTTCGGAATCGTGAAACGCGGAGTGCAGAATCGCCACACGTTCGCCGAAGCGATGATGGAACTGGCCGGCCACCGCGGGCGTCAGCGCGATTTCCGGGACCAGCATCAGCGCCCCGCGGCCCAGCGCCAGCGCGGCCTCGATCGCCTTGAGATAGATTTCGGTTTTGCCTGACCCCGTGACTCCCTGCAAGAGAAACGTTTGAAACTTCGCGGCGGCGAGCGCGGCGTCGATACGATCGTACGCGGCCTGCTGGTGCGGGTTGAGGCGATGCGGGGGGCGTAAGGGCGCGACGGATCCAGCGACAGGTTCGAGCGTCAGGCGAACCAGAGATTTTCGGGCGAGCGCGCGAGCGGCAGTACTGGCCTTGGTAACGCTAATCTCGAGATCGGCTAGGTTGTGCGCGCCGGGATGCAGTTCGAGATAGGCAAGCAACTCACGCTCATTCTTCGGAAGCTTCTCTTCGTTTCGTGCGACGAACTCCACGCGAAGCCGCGCAGCGGAAGCACGCAAGGGATCGCGCTCGGCGGCGATGTCCTCGACCACCACAAATCCGCGCTTTTCGAGCGAGCGCAGTGCCGCGGCCGCTTGGGAAAATTTCTGTTTCAGGTAAGACGCGGTAAGCGCGCGCGTTTCGAGCGTCCGCAGAATCTCGACCTGTGGATCGCCCTGCTCCGTCGCGTTGAGATGAAGCTGACGCGCCGCATCGCGACCGGATGTCGTAAGCGAATAGACCTTGCCGTGGCGCACGTCGCCCGCCAGCGGCGTCATCGCGCGCAGCACCTCGCCGAGTGGCGCGCAGTAGTAATCAGCGATCCAGCGGCCGAGCTTCAGCAACTCCGCGTCGAGCACCGGCTCTTCGTCGAGCAGGCGTAGCACTTCGCGCACATTGCCCGACGGAGGAGGATCGTCGTGCAGTCGCACCACGACGCCCGTCAGCTTGCGCGCGCCGAACGGCGCCAGCACGCGGCTGCCTTCACGCACGCGATGCCGCAACGTTTCCGGCAGCGAATAAGTGAACGCCTGATCGAGGGGAACCGGGAGGCTCGCGTCGCAGTAAAGACTCAACCGTGGTTCTCTGCCGCGGCCCCGCCGGCCTGGAAGAGCGCGAACACCGCGCCCTGCGGATCCGCGACGACCGCGATGCGCAGTTTCTCATCGACGTTGGTCGGATTCATATAAGCCTGCCCGCCCAGTTCCTTCACCTTGTCGGTCGCCTTATCCGCACTCGCGACCATAAAGTATGGCATCCAGTGCGGCGGCACATTCGGATCGCGAGCCGAGTCGGGGAGAATACCGGCGATGTATTCCTGCCCGTTTTTGATGTGCAGGTAGCCATTCGGATCGGACTTGTTTTTGCCCAGGTCCATCGTCCATCCGAACATGTCTTGATAAAACTTCTCCGCGCGCCTGCGATCCCCAGTGCTCAGATCGGCCCAACAAAACGACCCCGGCTCGTTCCAGATGCCGACGCCGTGATGCATCTTAGGTTGCCAGATTTGAAACACCGCTCCAGTTGGATCCTGAAGCACCGCCATGCGGCCCACGGAGAACACGTCGAACGCGGCAACCAGGGCCTTGCCGCCAAGCAGAACAGCGCGATGCGTAGCGGCGTCCGCGTCTTCCACCGAAACATAGAGGTTCCAGTGCGGTGGAATCCCCATCGTTACTTCGTCGGGTTGCAGGGTGCAGGCAGCTCCGGCGTCGCGGCCGTTCAACTTGAACATGGTGTAAACCGCGTCGGGCCCCATGGGCATGTCGGCGGGTTCCCATCCGAACAACTGTGAGTAAAAGTCCTTGGCGGCGGCCTGATCCGAGGTCGCCAATTCCACCCAGCAAAACGAGCCGGGTGCGTGTTTCTCAATGGTCGGCATGAGCGGATTATACGATGTATAATCTTCCCCCGGGGGACGGTTGTGATGAGAATGCGAACAGCCCTGCTCGTATCGCTGTTGTTTGCCGGTCTGGCATACGCCGCGCCGGACGAGCTGGAAGATTCCTACAAGGCACTCAAGGAAGCTGAAGGAAAGAAAGATCCCGACCGATTGAAGAAATCCGCGCTGGAGACTTCGAAACTGGCGCGCGAGGTGATCGCCTCCAAGCAACCGGAGGATGCGGATGAAGTGGAAACCTGGAAGGGGCGAGTAGAGTTCGCCAAGGGAGTCGACAAATACACCGAGTACGCGCTTTCGGTCGGTGCACTGGAACCCATCGAACCCGCCAAGGCCGTGGATCTGGTGGAGACGCTACTGACGCAGAATCCCAAGAGCGAATACATAGCGCAGTGCACCGGCGCGTACTTGGTAGCCCTCGGGAAACTGGGCGGGGACCAACAGGTGGCCGGCGCAACCAAGTTGATCGCGATCCTGCCGAACAACGAAGAAGTCCTGTACATTCTAGTGAACGGCACGCGCCGAACTCCGGATCGCGCGCTGGCATACGCCACGCGATTACAAAACGTGCTCGCCACCAAAGCCAAGCCGGAGGGAATCTCCGACGCGGATTGGCAAGCCAAGAAAACCGCGATGCTGGGGACCGCCAACTACGTCGCCGGGATTATTCAGGGCGAGAAGAAGATGTGGACGGATTGCGATCGCAACCTGCGCGCCGCTCTCGCTTTCGTCAGCAAGGATCCCCAGTCGTCCGCGGCGGCCTATTTCTATTTGGGCCTGGCGAATTACGAGCTCGGCAAAATGATCCAAGACAAGGCCAGACTGCAGGAGGCGGCAAAGTTTTCGGATCTGTCAGCCGCGATCAAGGGTCCGTACCAGGAGACGGCCTTCAAGAATTCTCTCGCGATTAAGAAAGAAGCGGGGATTTCGACCACTCCAGCGCCGAAAAAGAAATAGCGGACCGGGGAAGCGAGTCGACAAGGGGACAGAAGGTCGCAAAGAGGCGACAATCTGTCCGGCTTGCGGACTAAAGGTTGCGATCGCCTGCGGGCGTTTCCCGAAAGTTCAATCAGTTACCACTGGAATCCCAGTTGCTCAACTGGTGTTCACCGAATCGACATGTCGCAAACTGAAGTCCTCTCTGATGTGAGTCAGGCCGGAGCGCAAAGACTGAGCGAGTGCTCCGGCCTGATCTTTTCGTTTTTGCCCGCGCATGGAGGCTCTAGAGTGGATGATCTGATTCGGGGACTGTGCCGTACATTGGCCCGGGACTTGGATCTGCGTGTGCTGCTGGCGCGATTCGATTCGCCGGATTGCGACGGCGGCGCGTGCTCGGTGTGGCGTACTCAGGATGCCCCGCGCCGGCTGGACGGACACACCTGGGGCGCTTTCGTCGCGTCGGGGGAGTGGGGCGATGAACTTGACGCGCGGGAGGTACACCCGCGGCACTTGCGCGGCGTGCTTAAGTACGCAGCGTCACATTATCACGTGGTGTGCGCTGACCTGACGAACGCTAAGGAATCGCACGCCGTCGACGTGCTGCGCAGTTCGGAATCGATGTTCGTGGTGAGCGGCACCGGGGATGCGTCGATCGAGCTGGTGCGCGAGAAGGCGAAGTGGCTACGCTCGATCGACCTGGAAGGTCGTTGTGGTTTGTTGTTGCGGACGGAGGCGGGTGGTGCAAGTCCGGCACAGGCGGAGGCGCGAACCGGATTGCGGGTCGCGGGCCTGATCGAATCGGGACCGGACTTGTACCAACTGGCCCACTGGTTAGGAACAGACGGCGAGGAAGCCCGCTGATATACTCGCCGGAATCGTGGGAGTGATGTTACTGTGAGGTATGGCTAAGACCGAGAGCTCAGACCCGTTCGTCTGCAACGATGAAGTCGAGGTGGACGAAGAAACGGCCGCAGCGATTGATCTCGGGATAATTGCCGCTGATGAAGGCCGGGTTGTTTCCAGCGAGGAAGTTCGTAAGCTAATCCCCAGGTGGATTTCCAAGTTCTCTACACAGACCCAGCGCTAGCTAACCTCGAAGAGGTCATGTTTTGGTCGTGGACGAACCATCCGGAGACTACCGAGGGGTTTGGCAGCGCGCTGCTTAACCACGTTGACCTGCTAAAGGAGTTCCCTTTCCTCGGTGCACCTGTAAGAGGAAACCCGCGTATCAGGAAGCCTCTTCACTCACCGCTGTACGTCTACTACCGCGTTGACGAGCAGCGGAAAGTCATCGAGATTGTGCATTTCTGGCATAGATCGAGGCGAGCTCCGCGTTTTTGAACCAGTCTGGTCATTCCCAACGCAGCGCGCGGATTGGATCGACCGTAGTCGCGCGCCGCGCCGGAACATAACCGGCGGCGAGCGCCACAGAAACGATCACCACCGTCGCCAGCGCCATACTCCAGGGATCGTTCGGCGGGATTCCGTAGAGCTGCGCTTTGACGTAGCGAGACAAGCCGTAGGCCGCGGGAAGCGCGATGGCGACGCCAATCGCAACGACTAGCAGCACGTCGCGCATCACCAGCCACACCACATTGCCAGTCTGCGCCCCGAGCGCCATGCGGATCCCGATCTCGCGCGTTCGCTGTGCGACCGTGTAAGCCATGACGCCGTACAATCCGATGGCGGCAAGCAGCGTCGCCACGAATCCGAAGGCGCTCGAAAGACTGGCAACCAGCCGCTCGGTGGCGAGCGAGTTCTCAAGCTGCTTTTCGAGTGTCTTCATTTGGGAGATCGGAAGATCCGGGTCCAGGGTCTTCACCACGTTTCGAATTCCGGAAAAAGTCTGCTCCGGATCGCGCGCGGTGCGCACGTAGGCCCAGGTGCCCAGCACGAACTCCATCTGCGCGGATGGCTGGTACATCTCGATAGGAATTTCGTCACGCATACTTTCGTACTTTGTATCCGCCGCGATACCGATGACTTCGATATCCAGCTTGGTGCCGGGATCGCCACCCATGCCGACCTTGCGCCCGACGGCCAGTCCGTTCGCGAAATATTTCTTGGCGAATTTCTCATTGACGATCGCGACTTTGGGTGCGCCGACCACGTCGCTCGGTCGGAAATCGCGTCCAGCCAGCAGCTTCACGTCCATGGTCTTGAAGTAATCGGGCGTGATGAAATTCATGTGCGGTCCGATCCACTCTCCGGTCTTGACGGCGTAGCCTTCCACCGACACGCTGCTATCCCATTCGTCGCCTTCGAGCACCGGCATGATGGCCAGGCTTGCGGATTCGACGCCAGGCAGAGCACGCACGTCGTCCATCAGCTTGCGGTAAAACTCGCGGGTTCGCTCCGGCTTATAGCCGTTCAGCGGCGGATTAACGGAAAAGGTCAGCAGGTTTTTGGTTTTGAATCCAGGATCCAGATCCTTGAGATTATTCAAACTGCGGATGAACAGTCCGGCGCCGATCAGCAGCAGCAGCGAGAGCGCGACTTGCGCAGCAACGAGCGCTTTACGGGCGAAAATCGATGCGGTGCTGGTAATGGATCCGCCCTGATCCTTCAGCGTCGGCGCAAGATTGGGACGCGCGGCCTGCAGCGCGGGTACCAGTCCGAAAATGATTCCGGTGAGCAGCGAGACGCCGAGATTGAAAAGCAGGATGCGCGAATCCGGACTGGTTGAGATCGCGAGCGAGTCATCTCCTGGCAAGAACTTGAGAAGCGCGCCGTCGATCCAAATCGCCAGGCCAAGTCCCACCACGCCGCCGGTGATCGCGAGCAACAGACTCTCGACCAGTAATTGCGATACGATGCGCCCGCGGCTGGCACCCAGCGCGAGTCGCACCGCAATTTCTTTCTGGCGCGCGGTGGCGCGGGCGATCAGCAAGTTCGCGACGTTGGCGCATGCGATCAGCAGCACCAGTCCGACAATCGACATCAACACCAGCAATGGGGTCGAGTACTGACGCTGCAATCCGGTCTGTCCCTTGGAGGCGGGGAGCAGATCGATAGTCATCTTGAGGAATTTTTCCTTGGTGTCAGGCGCGGCGCGCGAGAATGCTTTGTCCTGAACTTCCATCTCGAGCATCTGATGGAAAAAGGGCTGCAAGCCGGCTTTGGCCTGCTGCATCGAAATTCCGGGTTTCATGCGTCCGTAGGCGTTGACCCAGCGCCCACGGCGATTCTCAAGCGAGTAGAAATTCAACTGATCCAGCGCCTTTTTCATCATGATGGGGACGCGGATGTCGGTGGTGTAGCCGGGGTCGGTGCCTTCGAATCCAGCCTGGCTCACACCGACGACGGTGATCGGATAACCGTTTACGGTAAGTTTCTGGCCGATGACGTTAGGATCGCCCGCGAAGCGCGTTTTCCAATAGCGGTAGCTCAACACGGCATAAGGATGGCCGTCGGGCGTCTTGTCATCTTCGGGCGAAAACACACGGCCTAACGCAGGAGAAATTCCCAGCACGTTGTAATACGTGCCTGATACGAGCTCGCCGGAGACGCGTTCCGTTTTTCCGCCAAAGCTGAGGCTCATCCCGGTGGCCCAGCGGCAAAACATTCCGTCGAAGACCTGATTGTTGTCGCGGAAATCGGCATACATCGGGTAGGAGATCTTGTACATCCCGTTGTTGCTGCCGTAGTGATTGCCGCGTCCGCGCAGCAGAACCAGTTGCTCGGGATTCTTTACGGGCAGATAGCGCAGTAACACCTGATCGATCAACGTGAAGATCGCGGTGTTGGCGCCGATCCCGAGCGCCAGTGAAAGCACCGCCACAGCGACAAACAGCGGGGACTTCGAAAGGGTTCGGATGGCGAAACGGAGATCTTGCGCAAGGCTGCCCATAATGGTGTTACCAGTAATACGCCGCAGTGGTTACCGGGTTTGCAAGATTTCGGTGGTCAAAACCGAATTTAGTGAACCCTGGCGGTAGCCTTCGAGGTCGAGCGTAACGTAGTGGAAGCCCAGCGGCTTGAAGATGGCGGTGAATGCGCGGGCCATTTCCGGTGCGAGTGCGCGCTCCAGCTCTTCGGGCGCGATCTCGATGCGTACCAGGTCAGTATGAAAACGAACGCGAAACTGGCGGAAGCCGAGGGCACGAATCGCTTCTTCGCCAACCTCCACGGTCTTGACGTTCTGGATGGTTACAGGAGTGCCATAGGGAATGCGCGAACTAAGACACGCCGACGCGGGCCGATCCCAAGTGACTAGACCTGCACGGCGCGAGAGTTCGCGAATTTCCGCCTTGGTGAGCTGTGCATCCACCAGCGGGGCTTTGGCTTCGTGCAATTTCGCCGCGCGCTGGCCGGGGCGATAGTCGCCCAGGTCGTCGACGTTTACGCCGTAGACCACGTGTTCGATTCCGCGGGCGCGGGCAACCTCGTCAAGCCGCGTGAATAATTCATCCTTGCAGTGGAAGCAGCGGTCGCGATCGTTCTTGACGTAGTCGGGATTGTCGAACTCACGGGTCTCGATATACTCGTGGCGGATCGACCAAGTGCGCGCGAATTCCTCGGCATCGCGCTTGTGGGACTCGGGAAGCGAAGCGGAATCGGCGGTGACGGCGAGCGCTTGGTCGCCGAGCGCGCGCTGCGCAGCCCAGGCGAGATATGCGGAATCGGCCCCGCCCGAATAAGCGACGATCACGCTCCGCATTTCGGCGAGCGCGGCGATCAGGCGATCCTGTTTGCGGGCTAGCTCCACGCTTTCAGTATAACGATGCGGTTGGTCGCGATTCGTGAGATGCTCAAAAACACAATGAGGCTCGCATCGATAGTTCGCTTTTTGGTCGTGCTGTGGCTGCCGACAATCGCCGCGGCCGTACCGCTCCGCGTGCTGTTCATCGGGAACAGTCTCACCGTAATGAACGACCTTCCCGCCCTAGTAGCGATGTTCGCCAGGGACAATGGAGATCGCATCGAAACCCGTACGATCGCCTACCCGAATTACAGTTTGGAAGACCACTGGAACGGCGGTGACGCAAGGAGTGCGCTTGCGGAAGGCGGGTGGTCGTTTGTGGTGCTGCAACAGGGGCCGTCGTCACTACCGGAATCGCGGGTCCTGCTGGTCGATTACGCCAAACGCTTCGCGACGGAGGCCCAGCGAGTCAAGGCCAAGGTCGCTCTGTACATGGTCTGGCCGGCTTCGAATCGGCCGCGCGATTTCGACGGCGTTAAGCTGTCCTATGAAACCGCCGCGCGTCAGGTTGGCGGGGTCTTTCTGCCGGCAGGAGAAGCCTGGCGCATCGCCTGGCGGCGCGATCCGAGTCTGCCATTCTACGGATCCGACGGATTTCACCCGGCGCAGCTCGGTTCGTTCCTGGCTGCGCTCGTGATTTACCAGGGGCTCACCGGAAAATCGTCAGCCCGGCGCGTGGCCGCGAGCCTGTCGGATGCACAATCGAAGATCGTGCGGGAGGCGGCGGCGGAAGCCCTCGGCCACGGTCCAAACAGACGAGAATGAGAGGATGGAGAAAGTCGCACTCATTACCGGCACTTCATCCGGCATTGGACTCAGCGCGGCGGTATTGCTGGGACAGGCCGGATTCCACGTGGTCGCCACCATGCGCAATCTCGCAAAGTCTGGCCCCCTCAAGGCCCATGCCGAGACGGCGGGAGTCAAGCTCAGCCTGCGCCAACTGGATGTCCAGGAGGATGGCTCGATCGAGTCGTGCCTCGGCGATGTCATGGCTGAGCACGGCCGGATCGACGTCTTGGTAAACAACGCCGGCGCAGGTTATCTGGGCACGCTGGAGCAAACACCGAACGTCGCGCTGCGACGGACCATGGATATCAATTTCTTCGGAGTATGGCGCGTGACACGGGCGGTCCTGCCAGTGATGCGCGCGGCCGGATCGGGGCGGATCATTACAGTTTCGAGCGTGGGCGGGTTAGTCGGCCAGGTATTCAATGATGCGTATTGCGCGGCGAAATTCGCAGTGGAGGGGATGATGGAGAGCCTGGCGCCGGTGGCCAAGCGATTAGGTGTGCATGTGTCGCTAGTGGAACCGGGACCGGTGAATACGGAGTTCGTGCTGTCGGTGCAAAAGGCAGTTGAGTCCTCGCCACACGCATCCCACCCAAGCGGTGGGGACGCGTATGCCACGATGATGAACGCGTATGTGGCGGCTGTGCGGCAGGCATTTGCAGCCGTGGGCCAAACGCCGGACGAGGTGGGCCGCGTGATCGTGGAAGCCGCCACGGCGGCCGAGCCGCATTTCCGCTACGTCACCTCCGACATGGCGCGCGAGTTTGCGTCCCGAAAATTTGTGGATACTACGGGCGATTCGGTGGTGGCGCTGTCCGGTGCGCGGCTCCCGTGACGAAATACGGAGCGAAACATTTGGGGATGGCAGGGCATCCTGTCGGTTTTGGCCCGAGTCCCTTCTTTGGCTCGCATCTGGGGCGAGGATGGGAGGGCTTGAGTAGAATGGGAGGGTCATGGAGGGCGGAGCTGCCACCAGAATGACACCCGACTGGAAGCAGTGGGAAGGGCGCAAAATCGACGGCCGATTTACGCTGCAACGCTGCCTGCATAACGGCCCCTATAACGGATTTCCGGGCGCGGTATTTCTGACCGAGCACGGGGGCGGCCCGGCTGCGATCCGAGTGGTGGCGGTCAATCTGAAATCCGCCGAGCCGCTGCTTAACCGCTGGAATCAGGCCGCGCGACTCGCGCATCCCAACTTGGCGAAGCTGCGCGAAGTCGGATCGTGCCGCTCCGAAGGCACCGAGATTGCGTTCGTGGTGACCGATTACGGCGAGGAAATCCTGGCCGACGTGCTAAAGGACCGCCCCTTGGATGCAACCGAAACGCGGCAGGTCCTGGAACCGTTGTTGGGGACCCTGGGCTACCTGCATTCCAACGGATACGCCCATGGACGAGTTTCGCCGGCCAACCTGATGGCGGTAGGCGATACGATGAAGCTCTCCAGCGATTCGATCGCACGCATCGGGGATCCAGGCAGCGGAGCGTCGACGGCCGCGGATGTTTTCGGACTGGGCACCACGTTGGTCGAGGCGCTGACGCAGCGCCAACCCGATTTTCAGGATGGCCGCTACGACGAGCCGCTGTTGCCGGAAATGCCCGCGCCGTTTCTCGAGATCGCCCGCCGCTGCTTGCACAAAGATCCGCTGGCACGCTGGACTATCGAGCAGATCGCCCTGCGGCTGCGTGAGGGTCCGCAATCAGGTCGTCCCGCGAAGGCGCCGAGCGGCGCGCGATTTCGACTGGCCCGCGTGCCCTTGATGCTAGTGGGGCTGGCCGTGTTGGCGCTAGCCGGTGTGATCGTGTATTCGAAATGGCTCAAGCCGAGTGAGGCTGCACCGGCGGCTACCACGGTCGCGACCGAAACCAAGCCTGCCGCGAAAGCGGCAGAACCTCCGCCTCCAGCAGTTCCAGAAAGACCTCTGACTCGCGCCGAGAAGCGGGCTCAGCAGCGCGCCGAAAAAGCGGAGAAGCTCGCACGAGAACGAGAGGAAAAGAAAGCAGCAGCGCTCGCGGCGGCTGAAGCGCAGAAGCAAAAGGCCGCGGCCGCACCGCCCAACGCGAACGCCCCCACCACCCCGGCGCCCGCCGCTGCGGCTCCTGTGAAACCCACGCCCGAGGTACGGACCACGGAGGCAGACGCGAGCGCCGGACCGCCGCCCCCCGGCGTCGTGAAACAGGTGATTCCGGAGGTCACCCCCAAAGCGCGCGCGACCATCAACGGAAAGGTCAAAACCAGCATCCGCGTCAGCGTCGACGCCACCGGCACTATCAGTGGCGCGTCGATCGATTCGCCCGGTTCCAGTCTGTACTTCGCGGGACTGGCGCTGGGAGCAGCCCGCAAATGGCAGTTCGCTCCGTCCGACGGCGAAGGCTCGCGGGAGTGGATCCTGTATTTCGAGTTCACCCGGGACAGCACGCGAGTCAACCCTGTCCGAGCTGCGAAATAGATGCACATTCGCATCCTGAAAGACGCGGATGCAGCCGAATTCTGGGATCTCAGAATGGAGGCACTGGAAACCGAGCCGCGCGCCTTCTTCGAGTCTGCCGAAGAATTCCGCGCACTTCCGATCGAAACGCTGATCGCCCGATTGAGCGGAGGCGGCGACGACAGCTTCGTTATGGGCGCATTCGACGGCGACCGGCTGATCGGCACTGCGGGATTCGTCCGCGAGCAGCGTCTGAAGGCGCGTCACAAAGGGCGCGTCTGGGGTATGTACGTGACCGCGGATGCGCGAGGCAGGCAGGTGGGACGGGCGCTGCTCGACAAGCTGATCGCGTGCGCGCGCACGCTGGATGGACTCGAACAGATCGTGCTGTCGGTGACGCAATACCAGGCGGCGGCCAAGAAGCTGTACGAATCCGTTGGATTCAGCACGTGGGGGCACGAGCCGAATTCGTTGCACGTGGCGGGCGAGAGCCTGGACGAAGACTATATGGTGCTGCGGCTGAAGTAAGTGTTCTTCCTGGCCTAGTCGTGGCGCGGGCTTTAGCCCGCAGCGTCGGCTTCAGCCGTCTCCGGTTTTGCTTGACTTTTTCTGAAGTCGCAAGCGGGGTCCCCGCCCAACCTTACTGCAGCGGCAGGTCGCTCTGCTCGCCCTCTCCCTCGACCGGTTCAGTATCGGGAATGAGACTGGCGGCGGCCACCTGATCGCCGGCCTCGACGTTCACCAGCCGAACCCCCTGAGTAGAACGCCCAGCCTGGCGGATTTCACTCGAATCGATACGGATGATCTGCCCCTGCTTGGTGATGATCATCAACTGCGAGTCTTCCTTGACGCAAAGAATTCCGACCACTTTGCCGACGCGCGGCGTGGTCTTCATATTGATCACGCCTTTGCGCCCGCGCGCAGTGAGCCGGTAATCCTCCAGCGGTGTGCGCTTACCGAATCCGTTCTCAGAAATAGAGAGCAGCAGACCGTCCTTCTCGACGATCTCCATACCCACCAGGTAATCGCCTTCTTCAAGCTCCATGCCGCGGACGCCGTAGGCTGGTCGGCCCATCGGACGGACGTCAGTTTCCTTGAAGCGGCAGGCCATGCCTTCGTGAGATCCGAGGAAGATGTAATTCTCGCCCCCGGTGAGCCGGGCAGCCAGCAACTCGTCGCCCTCATCGATGCCGATGGCGATGATGCCGCGCGCCATGGGATTATCGAACTCGGTCAGCTCGCACTTCTTAATGGTGCCGTGTTTGGTGACCATGACGATGAACTTGCCGGCGACGAATTCCTTCACGGCTAGGAAAGCCGCGGGAACTTCGTCAGGCTGCAGATTCATCAGTCCGGAAGCATGCTTGCCCTTCCCGGTAGTGCCGGCGTCGGGAATTTCGTAAATCTTCAACCAGAATACGCGTCCTTTATTGGTAAAGACCAGCAAATAGGCGTGCGTCGACGCGACGATCAGGTGCTCGACCACATCCTCGGCGCGCGTCGACATACCGATGCGTCCCTTGCCGCCGCGCGTCTGGCGGCGATAGGTATCGACCGCCGTGCGCTTGAGGTAGCCGCCGCGTGTAACCGTGACCGCGACATCCTCCATCTGCACCAGATCTTCCAGGTGAATCTCGCCGGTGTCCTCGACGATCTGGGTGCGGCGCTCGTCACCGAAGTCCTTCTGAACTTCCTTCAGCTCCTTGATGATCACGCTGCGCAGGCTTTTCTCGGAGCCCAGAATCTCGAGGTATTCGGCGATCTTGATTTGAATCTCCGCCAACTCTTCGAGAATGCGCTGCTGCTCCATACCAGTCAGGCGCTGAAGCTGCAGCTCGATGATCGCCTGCGCCTGCTTTTCGGTAAACTCGAACTTCCCAATCAGGCCCTCACGCGCTTCCTTGGGAGTCTTGGCGGCGCGGATCAGCCGGATGACTTCGTCCAGATTGTCAAGCGCTTTTTGGAAGCCGAGCAAAATATGCTCGCGCTCCCGCGCCTTGCGCAGCAAATAATCCGTACGCCGGCGGACTACGTCGATGCGATGCTCAATGAAACGCTTGATCGCGTCGATCAGTCCCAGCTCGCGCGGCTGGCCGTTGACGATCGCCAACAAAATCACACCGAAACTTATTTGAAGCTGGGTCTGCTTGTAGAGGTTGTTGAGAATTACCTCGGCTTGCTCGCCGCGTTTCAGCTCGAACACGATGCGCATGCCATCGCGGTCGCTTTCGTCGCGAATTTCGGAAATACCTTCGATCTTCTTCTCGTTGACCAGCGCCGCCGCATGTTCGATTAGGCGCGCTTTGTTGACCTGGTACGGAATCTCGGTGACGATGATCGCCTCGCGATCCTTGCCCATCTTTTCGGTGGCAGCTTTGGCGCGAACCTTCAACGAACCGCGGCCCTTGGCGAAATAATCGTAGATTCCCTGCCGGCCGAGGATCAGACCACCGGTCGGAAAATCAGGCCCCTGCACAATCTCCGTGATTTTCGAGAGGTGCGTATTGGGCTGCTGGATCAGCAGAATGCAGGCCTCCACGATCTCATTCAGATTGTGCGGCGGAATATTGGTGGCCATGCCGACCGCGATCCCCGAGCTGCCGTTGATCAGCAGGTTGGGAACGCGCGTGGGCAGAACTTCGGGCTCGGTTTCGCTGTCGTCATAGTTAGGCTTGAAGTCGACGGTTTCTTTGTCGATGTCCTCGAGCAGTGCGGCTGCGATGCGCGCCAGGCGCGCCTCGGTATAACGCATGGCCGCGGGCGGATCACCGTCCACAGATCCGAAATTTCCCTGGCCGTCGATCAGCGGATAGCGCAGGGAGAAGGGCTGCGCCATGCGCACCAATGCGTCGTAGATGGCGCTATCGCCGTGCGGGTGCAGCTTACCCATGACGTCGCCGACGACGCGCGCGGACTTCTTGGTGGGGCGATTGTAGTGCAGCCCCATCTCATGCATCATGTACAGCGTCCGGCGGTGGACGGGCTTCAGACCGTCGCGCACATCGGGGAGCGCGCGGCCGACGATCACGCTCATGGCGTAATCGAGATACGACCGCTTCATCTCATCTTCGATGTTGATGGGGATGTGACTTTTGTTGCCGCCATCGCCGCCGAGTGGTAACTGGTTGCCGGGAGGCGGAGTGGTCGGGTCCTGAGGGTCTGCCAAACGGGTGCTCCTTGGAGTGCGGACCGGAGGGGTCCGCTAACCCACTATTTTAGCAGGCGGGGAGGGGATTCTCAGCATTATTTTAGGCGTCCAGATCCTCGGTTAGATGGCCTTCGCTCGATTCCTCCAGCTAAGGCAGGTGGATCCGAGACCGGCTTGTTGGCGTGCATCGAAGCGTTGAGACGGCCGCGAATCAGAGCCGAAAGGCTGACACCTTTTCGAGCGGCTTGTTGCCGAA
>DASYPO010000305.1:0-5828 GCA_036006545.1 Bryobacteraceae bacterium | reverse complement strand
GCCAGCCTACGTTTGGGACCCATGCGACCTCCTGTATTGAGCTCATAGCTGGAATCCTGGCAACCCGCTTTGCCCGTAGGAAAGCGGCGCGACGGGTTCCAGTACCACCATCAAATGTCAATCCTACGGCGCTTGGGTTCGCTCGCCAATTGGATTTCCACCGAATTACAAGGCAACGTTGCCGTAGGGCGACTAAGTATTTCAACTTAGTTCGGAGCTTAGCTAGAGTGCTGACAGCCGTGCACTTAACACATACCAGCGGCGCGCTGCTAGAGCACTGTGTCACATTAGGGAAAGGAGCGACGTCATTTGGAACCGGTCTCGCACTTTTTCTACTCGCATCGGCTAAAACTTCAATTTTGGGACTGGGGTACCAACGGAAAGCCGCCCCTGATCCTGGTGCACGGCGGACTGGATCACGCGCGCAGTTGGGATTGGACGGCGCGAGCGCTACGCGACGATTTTCATGTTTACGCGCTGGACTTGCGCGGGCACGGCAACAGCGCCTGGGCGCCGGGTGCACTGTACAGCATCGCCGAGCACCTGCTGGATCTATCGGCGCTGGCCGACATCGTCAACGATTATCCGTTGAATATCATCGGACATTCGCTGGGTGGAATTATGACGCTGCTGTACGCGGGCCTGTATCCGGATCGTGTTCGCAAAATCGTGGCCATCGAGGGTCTGGGACCGCCGCCTCGGCACAAGATTCACGGACCCGCATCGGAGCGGCTGCGCGAGTGGATCGACGGGATGCGCAAGACCGAGAATCGGACCGCGCACAGCTATCCCAACCTGGCCGCCGCGGTCGCGCGCATGAAAGAGGCCAATCCGTTCCTGAGCGACGAAGTAGCCGAGCACCTGACGCTGCACGGCACCAATTGGAATGCCGACGGATCGATTATCTGGAAGTTCGACAACTACGCGCGTCCCTTCGCGCCGTACGGAACCAACATCGAGGACGCCAAGGAGATTTTGAGTCACATCACCTGTCCGACGTTGCTGTTCTGGGGCCGACGGAGCTGGGCGCAGGATCCGGAGCTCGATGGCCGCGCCGCGGTGATCCGGAATCACAAGCTGGTGAAGGTCGACAACGCGGGACATTGGGTGCACCACGATCAGTTGGATTTGTTTTTGGCGGAGACGAAGAAGTTTCTAGCGGAGTGAGAGTTTTTGCAGCCGCCCCGACTATACTGAAGGGAGCGAGCTTGATGACCAACGTGCAACTTTACTTCGCAATCGGAATTCCGGCGCTGTTAAACGCGGGGATGTTCGTGATGTTCTTGGCATACATGAACGCTCGGTTTAGCGCAGTAGATTCCAGATTCTCGGAAGTCAATGAACGATTCAAATCGTTGGAACTCAACATGAACACGCAGTTCGCTGGCGTCAACCAGCGCTTTAACAGTGTCGACCGCCGCATCGACGACATGCGCGACCTATGGCGCTCCGAGCTTCACCGCGTCGAAGAGGTCCTCGATGCGAGACTCAAGCACCTCGAACAGCACTAATCCGCTCGCGCACTTCCCGCGCCACCGCTTCCGGACTCGACACCCGCACCGTCTCAAACCCCGCCGCGATTCCGCTCGCGATTCCCGCATCCGAATCCTCAATCACCAGCGGCACGCGCGCGCCAAGAAGTTCGGCGGCCATTCTGTACGGATCCGGGGCCGGCTTCAGGTTCACGGCCTCCTTGCCGCAGACCAGCACCTGGAAATAGTCGCGAATACCAGCGCGCACCAGCGGCGGCTCGACTTCCGTCCTGGCGCTCGACGAAACTACCGCGAGCTTGTGATCCCGGGCGGCTTCGCGAATCAACGCGACCGTGTCCGGCAAAAATGGGGGCGACGCTTCCAGATGCGCGCGGAATAGCGACTGCTTGCGCGGATACTCGGCCCAAATCAACTCGAAATCACCGGGCGGTGTAGTCTGGGAAGCCAGCCGTTGCACCATCACGCGATCAGAAATGCCGACGCATTCACGCAGATACACCTCCCAGCTCACCGCGATTCCGAAGGGCTGGAGTATTTCCGTCCAGCATTCGTAGTGAACCTTTTCGGTGTCGGCCAGCACGCCGTCGAAGTCGAACAGCAGCGCGTCAAAACGGGAGGACGGACTCAATGCGCGAACCGCCAGGAAGCGGATCGCGTCAGGCGAAATTTATACGGTAAGCCGCAGGCCCGCGGCGCGGATAAGAGAAACCCCACGTTATAATTCTCTCATGCTCAAACCCACCGAGAAGATCTGGTACAACGGGCGACTGATCAATTGGAACGACGCCACCATCCATGTGCTGTCGCACGTCACCAGCTACGGCAGCTCGGTTTTCGAAGGCATCCGCTGCTACGCGACCGAGTCCGGCCCCGCCATTTTCCGGGGGCGCGAACACATGCGCCGTCTACACGATTCCGCCAAGATTTACCGCATGGACATTCCGCACTCGATCGACGAGCTGTGCGCCGCCATGCCCGAGCTGGTGCGCGTCAACAAAATGGAATCGTGTTATTTCCGGCCGCTGGTCATTCGCGGATACGGCGATGTCAGCGTGATGCCGACCAAAGATAATCCCATCGAAACCTACATCGCCTGCTGGGAATGGGGCAAGTATCTGGGACCTGAAGCCATCGAGCAGGGCGTGGACGTGTGCGTCTCGAGCTGGACGCGCATGGCGCCCAACACACTGCCCGCGCTTTCGAAAGCTGGCGCGAATTATATGAACTCGCAGTTGATTCGCATGGAAGCCGCGGTGAACGGATACGCCGAGGGAATCGCGCTCGACACCTCGGGATATGTCAGCGAAGGATCGGGCGAGAATCTCTTCGTGGTGCGCGACGGCAAGATCGTCACGCCGCCGCTGGGCGCGAGTGTGCTTCCCGGAATCACGCGCGATAGCGTTCTGCAACTCGCGCGGTCGCTGGATATTCCGGTGGTCGAATCGCTGATCCCGCGCGAGATGCTGTACATCGCCGACGAATTATTCTTCACCGGCACAGCGGCTGAGATCAGTCCCATCCGCTCGGTGGATCGCATTCAGGTGGGCAACGGGAAGCGTGGGCCGATTACTGAGCGCCTGCAGCGCGATTTCTTCGCGATCGTGGAAGGGCGCGCGCCGGATCGCTTCGGCTGGCTGACGCCGGTGGCGCAAGCGGTGGGAGTTCGTTAAGGTCGGCCGGGGGGCGACGAAGATTTACCGGACTAGCGGAACGCCTAGGACGCAGTCCGATTGTACGCGTCCCGCTTTCCCGGCGGCTTGGTTCGGAGTTTTCGCGAGGAACCGGATTCGCGGCCACCTCCCCCGAGACTGACACACTCGCCCGATTCCACGCGAAAATCTGTATTCTTTTTACCAGGAACACGCTAGGATGACCACACGTTTGAGGTGCTTTTCAACAGGTGTAACCCATGCGTCTGCGTCAAGTTAGCCGGGTACGCTGTGAGTATGTTGTGCATAAACCAAAAACGCCATGAACTGTAGCGGACACGATCTCTCGGGCGAGCCAACGCTGCTCGAATTCTCGAACGGACTGATTTCAAACGTCGACCCGCTGCTCGATCGGTCGCAAGCTGGAGACGTGACGATCGCTCCTGGCTTCGTCGATTTGCAGGTCAACGGATTTGCGGGGGTCGATTACAACGAGCCTTCGAGCAGTCACGAAGAAATCGCGCGATCGTTGCGGGTGATGTTCTCGACCGGAGTGACGCGCGTGTTCCCGACGGTGATCACCGGCGATCCGGAGCGCATGGCAGGTGCCCTACGCAACCTGGCGGCAGCGCGCGAATCGCTCGAAGACGGTGGCGCGATGGAAGCGTTTCACGTCGAGGGTCCGCACATTTCACCGGAGGACGGTCCGCGCGGCGCGCACCAACAACGCTGGGTTCGTCCACCCGACGTGAACGAGTTTCTGCGGTGGCAGGAAGCCGCGCAGGGTAATGTACGACTGGTTACGCTGGCGCCGGAATGGCCCGGCGCTCCTCTATATATAGAAGCTCTCGCGAGCGAAGGCGTAGTCACCAGCATCGGGCACACACGCGCGACGCGCGAACAGATCCAGGACGCGGTCTCCGCCGGGGCGACGCTTTCGACCCACATCGGCAACGGCGCGCATGCCGTGCTCCAGCGTCACCCCAATTACATCTGGGAACAACTCGCTGAAGATCGCCTGGCCGCGAGTTTCATCGTGGACGGGATTCATCTCGGCGAGGCTTTCCTGCGCGTCGCATTGCGCGCCAAGGGAATCGAACGCAGCGTGCTTGTGACCGACGCGGTCATGCCCGCATTGTGCGCGCCGGGCGTCTACAAGCTGGGCGAAATCGAGGTCGAGCTGAAAGACGATCAGCGCGTCGTCCTGCGCGGCGGGACGCGGCTCGCGGGATCGAGTCTGCGCATGGATCGGGCGATCGATAACGTGATGCGCATCGCCGGAGTTAGTCTCACCGAAGCGATCACGATGGCGACGATCAATCCGGCACGAGTTGGGCGCATCGCGAATCGGCAGCGTGGGCTGCGGCCGGGGGAACGGGCGGATCTGGTGCGTTTTCGGATGGTCGACGGGCAGATGGAAGTCGTCGAAACCTATTTGAGCGGTCGCAAAGTTTTTTCAGCACCCAACTAATTTCAAAACCATTCGTTCGCCTACCTATATCAGCAGGAAGAGGAGCCTGCAGGATATGACGAACGAAATGCCGCTTCAAGCCCTTTACAACGAGGCCCTGAGGGGACTCGCGCAGGGTAAATCGGAAATGGATATGATCGCCGCGCTGACTTTCAAAGGCGTGCCGGAGGTCAATGCGAAGATGATGGTCGCCGCGGCGCACAAAGAGAAACGTGCGGCTTTCCGCAAAGCCGGCGTCGAAGCTGCCGTCAGGGGATTCGGTCTGCTCGCTTTGGGCGTGCTGATCACGGCCGGCACCGCTTCCATGAAAGGAAGCTTCTTTATCGTCGCTTGGGGTCCAATGATTTTCGGCGCGTGGATGATGTTGAAGGGTCTATTTCGCGCCCTTATTGGATAACGACAGATTGGATAGTGCGTCGACCAGCCCAGCCATCGTGTGCGGCGCAGCCTCGGCGTCCGGCTCAATGCCGTGCTCCCGCAGGGTCGCCGACGTGATGGGACCAATGGAAGCGATCTTGACTTGTTCCAGCGCTTCGCGTCCCGCCGCGGCGATGAAATTCTGCACCGTGGAGGAACTGGTGAACGTGATCCAATGCGGTTTGCGGGCGAGTATTTCGCGCGCGTCATCGAAAAGGCCTTCCGGCAACATGGTGCGATACGCCTCGACTACATCAACGGTGGCCCCGCGGTTTCGAAGTTCCGCTGGGACGATATCACGCGCTATGGCGGCGCGCGGCAGCAGCACACGCTTCCTAGCGAGATCCTCTCCAGACAGACTTTCGAGGAGACTCTCGGCGACGTACTCCTCGGGCATCCGATCCACTTTCAGATGCAGCGCCTCAATCGCGGCGCTCGTCGCCGGCCCAATTCCACAGATCTTGGCCCGCAGCCCACGAAGGTCGCGGCGCGATCGGTCCAGGCGATCGACGAAATACCGCACGCCGTTGGCGCTGGTGAAAATCAGCCAGTCGTACGTCTCTAGCTGCGCGATCGCGCGGTCGAGCGGCACTGGATCCGCGGCGGGTTGAATTTCGATCACGGGCAGCAACAATGCTTCCGCGCCTAGTGCTTCGAGAGGCTCCGCAAGATCGGCGGCCTGGCGCGAGTCGCGCGTGACCACGATCCGCTGGCCGAACAAAGGCAGTTTTTCAAACCAATTGAACTGATCGCGCAGGCGAACCACTTCGCCGATCACGATGGTTGCGGGCGGCTTCA
>DASYPO010000304.1:0-7923 GCA_036006545.1 Bryobacteraceae bacterium | reverse complement strand
AGCGTCAGAAACGCAGGAATCGCTTCGACCGGCTGATTCCACTTAATCTCCGCCGCATGCGACATCATCAGCGACCCGACCAGAATCAACGCCGGCGCCGTTGCCGCCGCGGGCACCGCGCCCACCAGCGGCGCGACGAATAACGCCGCGATGAACAACAGCCCCGTCACGATCGCCGTCACGCCGCTGCGCCCGCCCGCCACCACGCCCGCCGCACTTTCGATGTAACTCACTACGGTCGACGTTCCGGCCAGCGATCCAGCAACTGTCGCCGACGCGTCCGCCAGCAGAATGCGTTTCAGCCGCGGAATCTGGCCCGCTTCGTCGAACAATCCGGCCTTCTTGCCGACGCCTACCAGCGTTCCGACGTTGTCGAACATGTCCACGAACAGGAACACGAAAACAATTTCGAGAAATCCGAGATTCCAGGCCGCGCGCAGGTCCAGTTTCCCCGCAGTCGCCAGAATGTCCGACACGTGATACGACGCGGGCGACCATTTCACCACGCCCAGGAGCGCACCGGCCAGCGTCGTCGCCAGGATTCCGATCAGCATCGCTGCGCGCACGCCCCAGGCCATAAGTGCCGCCATTACGATCAGCCCGCCTAGTGCCAGCGCGGTATTTTTGTCGCGTAGGTTGCCGAGCGCGACCAGCGTCGCCGGGTGCGCCACGATAATCCCGGCATTCTTCAGTCCGATTACCGCAATGAATAAGCCGATTCCCGCCGCAACCGCGCCATATAACTCCGTCGGAATCGCTTCGACGATGAGTTGCCGCACGCCCACCAACGTCAGCACCAGGAACGCGACGCCTGAAAAAAACACCGCGCCCAGCGCCGCCTCCCACGGCACCCCCATGCCTTTCACGACCGTGTAGGTGAAATACGCGTTCAGCCCCATGCCCGGCGCCAGCGCGATCGGGTAGCGAGCCACCGCGCCCATCAGAATCGATCCGAACGCCGCGCAGAAACACGTCGCCGCTACTACGGCCTGAAACGGCATGCCGGTTTCGCTCAGGATCGAGGGGTTTACAAAGATAATGTACGCCATGGTGGCGAAGGTGGTCGCCCCCGCCAAAGCCTCGGTGCGCCAGTTGGTTCCGAGCCGCTGAAACTCGAAGTATCCTTCCAGGCGCTGGCGCATCCTTTGTATTATGGTTGGCCAAGCGGCTGCCGCGAAACCAGGAGCCCGTTGCTCACGTCTCACGACAGGAGTAGAATCAGGGAAGGTGAACAAACCTATGCGGTCTAAGCAGTTCCTCGCTTCCTTCACGCTTTTTTCTTTCCTTTTCAGCCAACTGGCCGCCTTGGCGGACGACAAGAAGCCCGCTCAGCAACGCGAAACCGTCGCCAAACCGATGACGGACAAGCAAAAGAAGCGGCAGGAAGATAAGCTGCGCAAAGAGTTGGAGACGCCCTATAAGAAGTGGATGAACGAAGAGGTGGTCTACATCATCAGCGATGAGGAGCGGAAAGCCTTCAAAGCGTTCTCGACCGATGAAGAGCGCCAGCAGTTCATCGAAGGTTTCTGGCTGCGTCGCGACCCCACTCCGGACACCGAAGAGAACGAGTATCGCGAAGAGCACTATCGCCGCATTGCTTACGCCAACGAGCGTTTCGCCTCGGGCATCCCGGGCTGGAAGACGGATCGCGGCCGTATCTATATCGCTTACGGACCGCCGGACGAAATCGAATCTCATCCCTCTGGCGGATCTTATCAGCGGCCCTACGAAGAAGGCGGCGGCAACACCTCCACTTTCCCGTTTGAAAAGTGGCGCTATCGCTACATCGAAGGAATCGGCAACGACGTCAACATCGAATTTGTCGATACCACCATGTCGGGCGAATATCGGATGACCATGGATCCGTCCGAAAAGGACGCGTTGCTGTATGTTCCTAACGCGGGTTTGACGCTGATGGAATCGATGGGCATGGCCAGCAAGACCGATCGCTTCAGCCGCACCGATGGGACGCGCCTTGGTACCGGCAGCGCGCCGCTGCCCGCCAACATGGGGCAGTTCGAGCGGCTGGAACAGTTTGCCAAACTGCAGAAGGCGCCGGCTATCAAGTTCAAGGACCTGGAAGCACTGGTTACATCCTCGATTAAGTACAACACGCTGCCCATGCAGGTTCGCGCGGACTACATCCCCGTTACCGGCGCCAGCGTGCTGACTTTCATCACCGTGCAGTTCGATCGCAAGGATCTTCAATTCAAGCAAAAGGAAGGTGTGTCGTCCGCGACGGTGAACATCTACGCGACGATTACTTCGATGTCGCGCAGGCCAGTGGCCCGCTTCGAGGAAGTGGTGAACGTCGACGTACCTACCGAGTTGCTGCAGCAGGCCATGGCCGGCTCATCCATCTACCAGCGCCAGCAGCCGCTGGCCCCCGGCCGTTATCGGCTGGTAGTCGCCGCGAAGGATCTGGTGGGGGGCACCCAGACCACTTATGAAAAGGTCCTGGATGTTCCGCGCATCGACGAAGACCACATCATGAACAGCTCCATCATCCTGGCCGACGTCATCGAGAAGGTGCCCACCAAGAGCATCGGCACCGGTCAGTTTGTAATCGGCAGCTCCAAGGTCCGCCCGCGCATGAATGAATCATTCAAGCAGAACGAAAAGCTGGGTTTGTATCTCCAGCTCTATAACTTCGAAGCGGATGAGAAGACCCACAAGCCGGAAGGGACCATCGAATACGAGATCGTCAAGAATGGCCCGAATGGTTCGAACGAAGTCGTAATGCCGTCGTACAGCGAGGAGCTTAGCGCGCTGAAGGGCGGTGCATCGCAGATTGTAATCGAGAAGCTGTTGCCCCTGACCGAGATGGCACCGGGGCAGTATACTCTGAAGATTAAGGTGACGGATAAGAAGCGCAACCAGACGCTGACCCCGTCGGCCACGTTTACGGTAACATAGGTGGTAGCTGGGGCTGGGCTTTTGGCCCGGTTCCTGTAGTAGTATGTGGTCCTTGATGACGGTACGGACCCTCTCCATTTCGCTGGGTGTTTGCGCGGGCCTCTTGGGCTCGATGGGCGAAGCGCTGGCTGCGACGCCGGCTCCCCTCGCGGGCGTCATTCTGGGCCATGTGCGAAGTTCCTCAGGTGTCGCGCAGATGGGCGCCACAGTCCTGCTCTACAACCGCAACGACCAGTTAGTGCGTCAGGCGCTGACCACCGAACAGGGTCGCTTCGCCTTCGACGCTCTGGCGCCGGATCTCTACTCGCTGCGCGTAACGCTGGCTAGCTTCATGCCCGCACTGCGCAGGAACATCGCGGTCGCGGCGGGCTCTGAAAACGTTCTTCAAATCAACTTGGCCAGCGTATTGAGCTCGGTTGAACTGGTTTCGAGCGGAGTCTCTCGCGGAACCCTCATGAGCGACGACTGGAAATGGGTGCTGCGCTCCTCGAGCGCGACCCGTCCCGTCCTGCGCCTGCTGCCAGATCAGAAGAGCGCCAACCAGACGTCGAATTCACGGTCGCTCGCGTCGATGTTCAACGAAACCACAGGCGTCTTGAAGCTCTCGGCCGGAGAGGCGGAAGACCCGGGCGCAATGCAGCAGGACCTCGGCACGGCATTTGCATTTTCCACCTCGATTTCAGACCAGGCCCGCGTGCAGGTCGCGGGAAATCTCGGGTATCTCTCCAGTTCCGGAATTCCTGTGGCGGGCATTCGCGCGCGCTACGCCCGTGGGACTCCGAGTAACCCTGGAACGGAGACTACCCTGACCATGCGTCAGTTGCTGGCACCCGTCCGGCTCGGTTCGGGTACCGGGGATGCGGGGCTGGGACTCCGGACCATGTCGCTGACGGTCATCGATCGCCTTGAAATCATGGATGGCGCACGGCTGGAGTACGGGTTCAATCTGGAATCGGTGTCTTTCCTGACTGCGCGTTTCAATCGCCTGAGTCCCTTTGCGCGCGCCACCTACGATCTGGGCGGCGCTGGATCGGTGCGCGTAGCATTTAGCTCCGGCACGCAGCCGAGCGAACTGCGCCGTGGCGATCGACGTGGGGACTCGCTCACCACTCCGAATGGCGTCTTGGAGCAGGATCTGGCGACGCTGGCGCTGCTTCCGCGTGTTTCGCTGCGCGGTAGCGATCCGCGCCTGCAACGCACCGAAACGCTGGAAATTGGTTTTCAACACGTGGACGGCAGCCGGACGTATGCGGTAAGCGCTTATCACGATGGGATTTCAAACGCCGCGTTCATGCTGAGCGGCGGATCAAACTTCCTCCCGTCCAGCGACCTGCTCCCCGACCTCGCTTCCAACAGCCGGATTTTTAACATCGGGAATTTCGAGCGGTTGGGATACGCCGCTTCGGTGACACAGACGGTCAACGACCATCTGGAAGCGACCCTTTCGGGCGGTCGAGGAAGTGCACTGGTCGCGGGACACGAAGCCGTGTCAGGAGTGGCGGATGAGTTGCGCGGCGAAATCCGTCGGGCGCAGCGCACCTGGCTGACGGCGCGCGTTTCGGCCAAGCTTCCGGGAGCAGGGACGCAGATTGTTTCGAGCTACGGCTGGACCGATTTCCGAGCCCTCACGCCCAACCACGTATACCTCACGCAGAATTCGACTCAGGACATGGGCTGGAACGTTTACGTCCGCCAGCCGCTGCCCGCGCTTCCTGGCATGCCCGGTCGCATTGAAGCTACTGCCGACTTGCGCAATATGCTCGCGCAGGGCTATCTGCCGCTGTCCGCCGGCGGCGCTTCCGCGATGTTGGTGAACGCCCCACGAACATTGCGCGGCGGCCTCAACTTCATCTTCTAAAGCGGCTCCTGCATCGTCATGCAGTGCAGCGTCCCCAGCCCCAGCACCAGATCGCGGCACGGCACCCCGATCACCTCGCGATCCGTGAACAATCGCGCCAGCGTATTCAATGCGACCCGATCGTTGGGATCGCCGAACGTCGGCACCAGCACCATCCGGTTGGCGATGTAGAAATTCGCGTAGCTCGCCGGCAGCCGCTGCCCCGCGAAATAAATCGGTTCCGGCATCGGTAGCGTTACGATTCGCAAATCTCCCCGCCCTCGCAGCCGCGCCAGATTGTCTTTGAGTGGCTCGTGATTCGTTTCGCTGCGATCCGGCTCGATGGCGACCACCACCGTGTCCGTCGCAGTGAAACGCGCGATATCGTCGACGTGTCCATGCGTATCGTCGCCCGCGATGCCCGCGCCCAGCCAGATCACCTCGGTCACGCCCAGATACTTCGTGAACGCGCGCTCGATCCCCTGACGACCAAGTCCCGGATTGCGCGCCTGCACGTCCGACAGCAGACACTCTTCGGTGGTCAGCAATTTTCCCGCGCCGTTCGCGTCGATCGATCCGCCTTCCAGCACAAACTCGGGTTCAATTACAGCCGCGCCAGAATAACGAGCTGCGACACCGCCCGCCGCATGATCTTCGCGCCAGTTGTCGTACTTGGCCCATGCATTGAAGCGCCAGTGCGTGGCTATGACCCGGCCGCGCGAGTCCTTCACGAAAAGGGGACAGTAATCCCGCGTCCAGCTCCGATTGGTCGGTTGTCGCACGAACTCGACCGCTGCCAAATCGGCGTGACACTTGCGCAGAATGGCGATCGCTCCGCGTTCCGCGGCTTCATCTTGGACGAAAATGCACACCAGTTCCGCGCGTGCCAGATGCCGGATGATTTCGCCATACAACCAAGGGATGGGCGCGAATTTGCCAGGCCAGTCGGTGCGCTCGTGCGGCCATGCGAGCCAGGTCGCGCGGTGCGGCTCCCACTCCGCCGGCATGCGAAATCTCAATCGCGCCATCGGCTGGTGATTGGACCGTACGCGTCAATGCGCCGGTCGCGCAGAAACGGCCAGTGGCTGCGCACGCGCTCCACGCGCTTGGGGTCGCACTCGGCGATCAGGATTTCTTCTTCCGTGACCGACGCCTCCGCGATCACGCGCCCGAATGGATCGCACACGAACGACGATCCCCAGAACTCGATGCCCTTCTCCTGGGTCCCCTCGAAGCCGACGCGATTCACCGCCGCGACATAAACGCCGTTCGCGATCGCGTGACTCCGCTGGATGGTGCGCCACGCGTCCGCCTGCGACGCACCGTGTTCCTTTTTCTCGCTGGGGTGCCAGCCGATCGCCGTCGGGTAGAAAAGAATGTTGGCGCCCGACATCGCCGCAAGGCGCGCGCCCTCCGGATACCACTGGTCCCAGCACACCAGCACGCCGATCCGTCCGATGGGCGTATCGAAATTCAGGAATCCCAGGTCGCCCGGCGTGAAGTAAAACTTCTCGTAATACAACGGATCGTCGGGGATGTGCATCTTGCGGTAGATCCCCGTCAGTTCACCATTCGCGCCGATGATCGCTGCCGTATTGTGGAACAATCCCGCCGCGCGCCGCTCGAACAGCGATGCGATGATCGACACTTTTAGCTCACGCGCCAGCTGCCCCAGCGCCTCGGTCGACGGTCCGGGAATCGATTCCGCCAGCGCGAACTTGGCGTGGTCTTCGTCCAGGCAGAAGTACTGCGACCGGAACAATTCCTGCAGGCACACGATCTGCGCGCCTCGCCCGGCGGCTTCGCGAATCTTCCACTCGGCTTTGGCGAAGTTCTCGTTCGGATCGAGCGAGCAGCTCATTTGCACCAGCCCGACTCGAAATGCTTCCGCGGATGGCATAAATTCCATTGTCCACGATCGGGCTCTGCGCGAGCGTGCCTTCGGCGCGGGGATACAATACGCGTGATGCGTCGAATCATTTCCTTCATCCTGCTGACCCTGCCGCTTTCCGCGGCCGACCTCGTCAAAGAAGGCCAGCGCTGGTGGTCGCACATTCAGGTCCTTGCCGACGACAAGATGGAAGGCCGCAACACCGGCAGCGAAGGCCATCGTAAGGCCGCGCAGTTCGTCGCCGGCGAGTTCGAGCGGGCCGGCCTGAAGGCCGCCGGCACCTCCGGCTACATCCAGTTCGTGAAACTCCGTTCCACAGAGATCGTCGAATCGGCGTGCTCGCTCGAAGTGATTCACGACGGCAAGGCAACGCCCCTGAAACTCGGCGACGACGCGACTCTCGGTGTTCGCCCCGGACTCGCCGAACGGATCGAAGCGCCTGCGGTTTTCGTCGGCTACGGCCTGGTCATCCCCGAACACAAGCACGACGATTTCGCTGGACTTGACGTCAAGGGCAAGATCGTCGTCTACCTCACTGGCGGTCCCAAGGAAATCCCGAGTGCGATGCGCGCGCATTATTCTTTCCGCAGCGAGCGATGGAAGGCGATGGCCAAGGCCGGCGCGATCGGACTGGTCGAGCTACCTAATCCCAAGTCGATGGACATTCCCTGGGAGCGTTCCACGCTCGCGCGCTTGAACGCCACAATGACTTTCGCCGATCCAAAGCTTGAAGAAATTCAGGGAATGAAGTTCAACGCTCGCATGAATCCGGCCTTCGCCGATAAAATCCTGGCGAACTCTGGTCACAAATTCGCCGAGATTCTCGCACTGGCCGACGCGGGCAAGCCGCTGCCGAAATTTCCGCTCAACGTCAGCCTCCGCGCGAAGACGCAGTTCAAGAACAGCGATGTCGAATCGCAGAATGTGGCGGCGATTCTTCCCGGCTCAGATCCGAAACTCAAGGACGAATACGTCGTGTTCACCGCGCATCTGGATCACGTCGGTGTTGGTCAGCCCATTAACGGGGACAAGATCTATAACGGCGCGATGGACGACGCGTCCGGTGTCGCGACGCTGCTTGAGATCGCGACCCTGCTGAAAGAGCAGCCCGTCAAATGGAAGCGGAGCGCGCTTTTCGTTGCAGTGACGGGTGAGGAAAAGGGCATGCTTGGGTCCCGCTATTACTCGATCCACCCCACCGTTCCTGCGAAAGCGATCGTCGCCGACATCAACATCGATATGTATCTGCCGCTCTTCCCGCTGAAGTTTCTGGAGGTGC
>DASYPO010000303.1:0-9460 GCA_036006545.1 Bryobacteraceae bacterium | reverse complement strand
CGCGGACTGGGCTGGTTCCCGAATGCGGATCGGCCGCGCGTCTTATGGGCCGGAATCGACGCCGGCCCGCCGTTGCGAAACCTGGCGCGCGACACGGAACGGGCAGTCGCGAAACTGGGTGTCACCGTCGAGATGCGCGAGTACTCGCCACACTTGACGCTGGCCCGGATTCCTGATCCGCGCGACGTTGGTGCTCCGTTGCGAAAGGCTATAACAGAAACAGGCTCGCCCGAGTTCGGCGCCTTCCAGGCAACCGCATTCCATCTATTTTTGTCGGCGGGCGGAAAATATACCAAGCTCGCCGAGTATCCACTATGAACGGACTCCTTGCAGTTGTCATCGCTTACCTGATCGGCAGCGTGCCGTTCGGATTCCTGCTGGTGAAGCTCACTACCGGAAAAGACGTTCGCGCGGGAGGCAGCGGCAATATCGGCGCGACCAATGTGCTGCGGACGCAGGGCCGGATTGCGGGCGTCGCCACTTTGCTGCTGGACATCGCGAAGGGCTACGCCGCGGTGTGGATCGCCGCACAGATGACCGAGTCGCTGGGCAGCACGGCGATGGTCGAATGGACGGCGATGGCGGCGCTGGCCGTCATGGCGGGTCACGCATTTCCGATTTTCTTGAAGTTCAAGGGCGGCAAAGCGGTGGCCAGCTTCATCGGGGCGTTTCTGTATGTCGCGCCGCTGGCGTTGCTCGCGGTGCTGATCGTATTCGTCGTGGTTGTCGCTGCGACGCGGCACATCTCCGCGGGATCGGTGCTCGCGGCGGGAACGTTTCCGTTGGCGGTGTGGCTGATTCTGCATCCGCCCCCGTTCGTCGTCACGGCCGCCCTCGTCGCCGGGGCGTTCATCGTATATCGCCACAAGGCCAACCTGGAACGCCTGCGCGCGGGCACGGAAAACGTTTTCCGCTGGAGACGATCCTGAGACTGGCGATCATCGGCGGCGGAAGCTGGGGCACCGCGCTTTCGATCGTACTGGCACCGCGCTTCGAGTCGGTGCGGCTGTGGGTTCACGAAACAGATTTGGTCGCGCGCATGCGAGTCACGCGCGAGAACGAAGTCTATCTGCCCGGATTGCAACTGCCTGAACTCGTCGACGTCTCAAACGACCTTCGGCAGGTGCTCGACGGCGCGGGATTCGTGCTGGGCGTGATGCCGTCGCGGCACGCGCGCCGCGTGTACACGGAAATGCTCCCATCGATCGATCCCGCGGCGATTCTGGTCAGCGCCACCAAGGGGCTGGAGAGCGGAACGCTGCTGCGCATGTCGCAAGTGATCGAGGAGGCGACCGCGTCGCGCTTCGCCGCCAAGGTCGCGGTGCTTTCGGGGCCGACGTTCGCGCGTGAAATCGCGAGCGGCGAGCCGGCGGCCGTGGTGATTGCCTCCCGCGACCTGGAGATCGCCGGGCAGGTGCAAGCCGCGTTTTCAGGACCGACCTTTCGGCTGTACACGAATCGGGATACGATTGGGGTCGAGGTCGGGGCGGCACTCAAGAACATCATCGCGATCGGCGCGGGGGTGTGTCAGGGATTAGGGCTCGGAAACAATACCCGGGCCGCGCTGATCACACGCGGGCTGGCGGAAATCAGCCGTCTGGCGCTGGCCATGGGCGGCGAAGCACCGACGCTGGCGGGACTCGCGGGATTGGGCGACCTGGTACTGACCTGCTCGGGCGATCTGAGCCGTAACCGTAAGGTTGGGATCGAGCTGGCGAAGGGGCGGTCGTTGTCGGAGATCACGGCGTCGACTGCGATGATCGCGGAAGGCGTCGAGACGGTGGATGCGGCCATGGCGTTGGGTGTAAAATTCGGCGTGGATCTCCCGATTATTGAGCAGATGCACGCGGTTTTACGATTGGGCAAGGCGCCCCGGGACGCGGTGCGGGATCTGATGGACCGCAGCTTAAAGGGAGAGTAGCGGACAGCAAGGCAGAGCCAGAGTGTACACCGAGGATCGCAATTTCGCGTCCAGGCAAGCGTGCGGAGTCGCGGCATGAGTACGGCGCAACCTTCTCCTAACGCCGGTGTTAGGAAAGAAATGCAAGCTGTTGCCGCCTTGGAGCGCGATGCCGAGCTGATGCTCCGCGTCCGCGTGGGCGACGACACCAGCTTTGCCCTGCTACTCGAACGGCATCGCAATTCGGTCGTCCATTTCTGCTACCGGATGGTGCTGAATCAGGCGGTGGCCGAAGAGCTGGCCCAGGAAGTTTTTTTGCGGGTTTATCGCAGCCGGGCAACGTATGAGCCTACAGCGAAGTTCACTACGTGGTTGTTTCGGATCGCGACGCACCTGGCGTTGAATTCGATTCGCGACCGAAGAAACGAAAAAGGCCAGGAGAGCCTGGATAAAGAGGTTCTGGATGGAGTGGAGCGGCAGGTGGCCGACCGGCAACCCACCGTCGAGCACGACTTGGTATATCAGACCAAGCTCGCCGAAGTAAGGGAGGCGATCGAAGCTCTGCCCGGCAAACAACGGGCGGCGGTGCTGATGCATAAGTACGACGAAATGGAATACGCGCAGATCGCGAAAACGCTAGACTGCTCGGAATCGGCGGTAAAATCGCTGCTTTTCCGGGCTTACGAAAGCTTGCGTTCGCGGCTGGCGCACATGGCTTGAGGGTCGCTTTCTTGCGAGGGAAACAGATGGATTGTGCGATCAAATCGCGGAGCGGGGAGCAGGCGCTGACGGACTATTGCGCTGGAACGTTGGACGCGCGCCAGGCAGCGGCGTTCGAAACGCATCTGCGCGAGTGCCACGAGTGCCGCCGCATCGTGGACGCACAGCGCGAAGTGTGGGGCGCGCTTGGGCAGTTCACGCCGCCCGAGGTTTCGCCGGATTTCGACGCGCGGCTGTACGCGCGGATTCGCAGCGAAGAAGAAGTGCCGGCCTGGCGCAAAGGGCTGCGTCGTCTATTCCAGCCGGCAGTTCCGTGGACCACGTGGAAGCCGGCGGTGTCGCTGGCGGGGGCGTGCATGTTGCTGGCCTTGGGATTCCTGGTGCGGGTTCCCGAGTCTCGCGACCTTACCCCGCGCATGGAGCGAGTGGACTTGGAGCAGGCAGAGGAAGCGCTGGAGGATCTCGAAATGCTGACGCCGTCGAGTGCGGCGGCGGCCATCGCGAAGTAATCGAATGACATTGCGCGGGAGCATCTTGGCGGTGGGCTTGACGGGGTTGTGTGCCGCGACGCCTGCCGCGTGGGCGCAGGGCAAACGCGTGGGTGCGAATCGCAAGGCGCCGGAACGTCCGCAGCGCCCCGCTTCGGTCCGAGAAGTGGAGCGGCTGGAGCGCATGTCCCCCGCGGAACGGCGCGCGGAACTCGCCAAGCTTCCCGAGGATCGGCGCCAACAGATGGAACAGCGGTTGGAGCGGCTCAGCAAACTGACTCCCGAAGAGCGCGCCGCGCTGAACCGCCGCTACGAACAATTCCAGCATCTTCCCCCGGACCGTCGCGACGCGGTGCGCGCGGAAATCCAGCATCTACGGGAGCTGCCTGAGGCGGAGCGGAAGGCTCGGCTCAACAGCACAGAGGTGCGCAAGAATTTCTCATCTCACGAGCAGAAGTTGTTGCACGAAGCCTCGGGCGAGCCGGACATGCTGTAGCTCATTTGGCGGTCGAAGTTTCGCTCGACCAAGCCCAGGCACTGCGGATCGCGATCACGACGCACGTGATCGTCGCGATCCAATACATTCCCCACAAGAACCAGAACGCCACGGGACTCAACAGAAATGGCGGGTTGATGCCCAGGCGGGCCGAGATTTCGCCGAGTCCTGTGGTCGCAAGGTGGCTGAGACGGAAAACGGGGAGTCGGCCGGCGGGCGTGTGCGCGACCACGCCAGCGTAATAAGGAAGCAGGATGAAGTGCACGCCGTACACATCCAGCAGCGCGAATAATGCGGCGAGCGAAGGTGTTGCCCATGCGCGGGCTCGAATCGGAAGTAAGGCGCGCAGGCCCGCGCAAATCAGAATTACTTCGGCGAACATCAGGCAGTAGAAATACCAGCCGCAGGTCATGGGGGCGTTGTAAGCGATCTGCGAGAGCGTGACTTGATACGCGAGGCTCGCGGCGAAGCAGATTTCGAAGAGGGCGAGGGTCAGGAGGGGTTGACGATCCGCGCGTCGGCGGAGGGCGACCACGAACAGCCCGGCCGCTGCCGCGAGTCCGATCGCGTAGAAAAGGTGATAGATCCAACTGCGAACCTGCAGGAAGCTCCACGCGCCGAACCAGATGTGCGAGAGCATCGCAGTATCGAGTGCGCGCAGCCAGTTGAGGTGCAGCGCAGCGCTGATGCGATCGGTCCAAGGAACCGTGCGCAGGGCCACGCTTTGAATCTGACCGGTGAAGTCGCCGGTCGCCTGGTAGATGAAGCGGTACCACCATAAGGATGGCAGCGCCGCGAGTGTGAGCGCTGCGGTGGCGTGCAGAGCCGTGAGACGGAACGAGACGTTCGCGCGTCGCCAGATCAGCAGGTAGACGATGCAAACCACTGGAATCGCGGTCAGGAAATAAACCTTGGTGAGCAGGCCGCCGGCGAGTGCGATGGCGACGAGCGCTGTGTCGCGCAGGGACGGGCCGCGATCGAGGACCCGCAGACACGCCCAGGCCAACAATGTGTAGAAAAAAACTGCCAGGCTTTCATTGCCGACGCGCGCGAAGTTGATGAACGCCTCCGGCATGCAGGTCGCGACAGCGATGACCGCGGCGGCGATACGCGCGTCACCAAATACTCGGCGGGCAATGGCAAGGCCGAATGGAAGCGCGGCCGAAGCGATCAGGATCGACATCAGGCGCAAAACAAAAACCCGCGAGGTGAGGCTCCAGCCATCGACGAGGTGGAGGAACGGTGAAAGAATCCAGTAATACAGCGGGGGTTGCTGAGCTTCGTAAAGCAGCTCGGTTGGTGGATCGATTTGAGACGCAACGCTACGGGCCTGGCGTTCCGCGGGCGAGAGAGCCCAGAATCGATCGTAGGACATCGCTCCGGGAAATTCGTCGCGGCGAATCCACGGGACCGGCGAATCTTTCAGCGAGGCCGCGATTTCGGGCGAGATGCGCGAAACTCCTGGAACTGGAATCGATCCGTGGGTGACGACGTGCTGAACGTAGGCGAAGTGCGAGTATTCGTCGTAGCCTTCCCACAGGGGCAGCAGCGCCGAATAGAACAGCCCGCGTGCGACGAAACACGCCCATAACGCTAGCAGCACCAGCTCAGGGCGGCGGCGCACTAGTTTTGCAAATACCGCTGCAGGTCCGTGGGACGGAAACAGTGCGCCACTGCGGTCTCGCGGCGAATCCTGCCGGCGCGCACCATCTCGGCGAGCGATTGTTCCATGGTCAGCATGCCCTCGCTGCGGCCGGTCGAAATGGCGCTGTAGATCTGGTGATCTTCACCCTTGCGAATCAGGTTGCGCACGCCGCCGCTGGCCATCAGAATTTCGACTGCAGGAAAGCGGCCGTTGTCATTCGCACCCGGCACCAGTTGCTGCGCGACCACCGCCAGCAGCGCGAGCGACAATTGCTGCCGGATCTGCGACTGATTCGCGGCGGGAAACGAATCTAGAATGCGCGAAACGGCTTGCGACGTGTCGTTGGTGTGCAAAGTCGAAAGCACCAGATGACCGGTTTCGGCAGCGGTCAGCACGGTCGCGATGGTTTCGGGATCGCGCATCTCGCCCACCAGGATCACGTCGGGATTCTGGCGAAGAATGCTGCGCACCGAGCTCGCAAAATCCGGCGTGTCGCGCCCCACCTCGATCTGTTCGATGATCGCGCTGCGGTTGGCGTGGACGTATTCGATCGGATCTTCGATCGTCACCACGTGGTCGCGACGCTGCGTGTTGATAAGGTCCAGCAGCGCGGCCAGGGTCGAGCTCTTTCCGCAGCCGGTGGGACCCGTGATCAGCACCAGTCCCTGGCGCGCTTCTGCCAATCGCTTCAGGCCCGCAGGTAGATGCAGCGATTCGAGACTCGGAATCTTCTCGGGCAAGAGGCGCAGGCTCGCGGCGACGGTCCCGCGCTGGAAATGAATGTTGGCACGGAACCGCCCGAGGTTTTCGCGGCTGAAACAAAAATCGACAGACTTGTTGCGTTGAAGTTCCTGCGCCTGATTCGGGGTGAGCAGTCCGAGAACCAGGCTGCGTGTTTCCTCCGGACTCAGGGACGCGCCCGGCTGCGGCGAAAGTACGCCGTCGATTCGCATCGCCACCGGCGCGCCAGCGATCAGCAGCACGTCGGATGCGGATCGTCGCGCAGCCTGCGCCAGGATTTTATCGAGTGACGAAAAATCCACCGGCTCGGCACGCTGTTCGCGCGAGCCGGGGGCGGCGCGGTTCAGTTCCGCGACAATCTGTTCGAGTTCGGGTTCGTAGGCGGCCACGTTCAACAATTATGACGCTGCAGCATCCCCGGCTGGTATTGTAAGTTTTGAAAAATGGCTCAAAAAATCGACCAGCCCACCATCATCACCGCCGCCGGCAACCTGCCGAAGCGCATCGCCGAGTACGTCGGCCGCGTGAACACTGGCAGTTCGAACGTGAGCGTCGCGCAAATGAAGAGTCCGCCGGGTTGGGTGGAGCCGGGGCAGACGCCGGAGTTCGACGAATACACGCTGGTGTTGCGTGGATCGCTACGCGTCGAGACGCGCTCGGGGACCATCGACGTCGGCGCGGGCGAGGCGATCCATACGCCGAAGGGAGAATGGGTGCGCTACAGCACGCCTGGCGGGGAGGGAGCTGAATACGTCGCGGTGTGCGTACCGGCGTTTTCGCCGGAGACGGTGCATCGGGATGAGTCCTGAAATTCGGGCCTGATACCTCGGCTGAAGCCGAGTCTGCGGGCTTAAGCCCGCGCCACGTCACGGCTGCTTCTTAACCGGCGGTTTCTTCTCGTCCTTCTTGTCGTCCACCGTTTCGCCGAACGTGATCTTGGACTCCGCCTTGAACTGCTTGTAATCCTCATACCGCACGATCTGGCGAATCCGCGCGTCGCTTTCCTTGAAGTGCAGCGTGTCGTTGGCGATGGTGTAAGTGGGGAACCAGTATTTCCCGTCGACCTGTTCGCGATAGGTTTCGAACTTCGGGTACTGATGATCCTGGTTGCCTTTTTGCAAACCGACGCCGCGGCCGTAGCTCTTGACGATCTGAAGGTCGCGGTCGTCAACCCAAACCTGGCCTGAGAAATAGCGCTTGTCCGGCTCCAGCTTCTTCGGCTTGACCGCGAAAACGTATGTTTCGATTTCGTCAATCTTCTGCTTACCGAGATAGCGCACGTTGTAATTGGGCAGTTCGGCCGTGGTCAGGACGAACGGCTGAGTGGTCCGCAGATCCTGGAGATCGCCCGGATCCATTTGGAAACTTACGAGAGTCGCGACCGGCGCCCGCACCACCTTTTCGAAACGCCTGCCCTCCGGCGTGAATTGAATGTCGACGGTCTCTTCCCACTTTCCGAGCGTGTTGCCGGAGGGGTCTAGATCGAGCACACGAGCGGTCTGGCGATAAGTGTAGCTGGCGCGAGCCTTAGCGAATTCCGCCTCTTTGGCCGCGAACTTCTGAATGATTTCGTCGATCTGCTGTTGCGAAGGTTGCGTCTCCGCCGCCAGGATCGGCAGCGCTGAAAGCAATACGAATCCAAATGTACGCACGAGAAACTCCTTCTGTTAGACGAACCAGAACTAGGCGCGGTTTCCCAACATTTGCTTAGCGATAGTCACGCGCTGCATGTTGCTGGTGCCCTCGTAAATCCGCCCGATTTTCGCGTCCCGGTATAGCTTCTCAACCGGATAATCCTTTGTAAATCCGACGCCGCCCAGCACTTCGACCGCGCGCGATGCCACGCGCTCGGCAACTTGCGACGCGAAAAACTTACACATCGCGGCTTCGGTCACGAAGGGCTGGCCCGCATCGCGCAATCGTGCAGCGTTGTAGACCATCAGTCGCGCGGCCTCCACATCGACGGCCATTTCCGCGAGGTCGAATTGCACGCCTTGAAACTCGGCAATCAGTTTCCCGAATTGCTTGCGCTGTTGCGCGTAAGCCAGCGCGTGATCGAGCGCGCCCTGCGCGAGTCCCAGCATCTGCGCGCCGATTCCGATGCGACCCTCGTTCAGAGTCTCGATCGCGATCTTATAGCCCTTGCCGATCTCGCCGATCACGTTGGCTTTCGGCACGCGGCAATCGTCCAGGATCAGTTCGCAGGTCGACGACGCGCGGATTCCCAGCTTGTCTTCTTTCTTGCCGACCTTGAATCCAGGAAATTCGCGCTCGACCAAAAATGCCGTGATGCCTTTATAGCCGGCCTCCGGATTCACATTCGCGAAAAGCAGGAACAATCCCGCCTCGCCCGCGTTGGTGATCCACAATTTGCGTCCGGTGATTTTGTAATGGTCGCCTGAGTCGACCGCGCGGGTCGCAAGCGCGAACGCGTCCGATCCCGACCCGGCTTCTGACAATGCGTAGCTCGCCACGGTGTCCTTGGCGAGTCTGGGCAGATACTTGCGCTTCTGTTCTTCGCTGGCCCAGCGCAGGATCGCATTATTGAATAGCGTGTTCTGCACGTCGACGATCACAGCCGCCGATGGGTCCACTTTGGCGAGCTCCTCGATCGCGAGAATCGACTGGAAGAAGTAGCCGCCCTGCCCGCCGTACTCCTCTGGTACGTCGATCGCCATTAGTCCGAGCTCGAAGAATTCGCGGATCAGTTCCTTGCGGAAGAGACTGGCTTCGTCCATCTCGCGCACATGCGGCGCGATCCTCTCGCGCGCGAATTTGCGCACGCTGGCCTGGAACATCGTTTCTTCGTCGTTGAGTTGGGTCAGCGCGGGCACGGCGCGACGTTGTTCAGTAGCGATCATGGCGATTTCTTCCTCAATGATAGCGCCGCTCGGGACATTCGGATCGTCGTGGGCTATTTGAAGATCAACCTCCAGTTGGGAGATTCGTAACAACCAGTTTGACGCGAGTGCCATCAGGGAGGTCTTTGGTTTGACGATACAGATCCGCAAGGGACGAGTAATGCTCTCGGAGGCTTATTGGCACAACATTTTCGACGGTGTACTCGCCGCCGAGGCTGGGTGGGAACCTATATCCGTAACACTGGTCGTGAGTGAGGTTGAGTTCCGCCGAAACGCATTGATCAACCAGTGGGATCATCATCCAGTTGTTAGCTTTATCGGCATTATCGAGCTGTTCACAAAAGTGATCTCTGCTGTCCGCCACGCGGTCAACTGTGCCAAGCCCAACGTCGAGCTTATGCACGGAACCGTCATCGAAGACGGCAAACACGTCGCCGAAACGGTTTACAAGCCACACGGTAAAAGCGGGCGGCAAGGCCGTTGACCAGTCCGCGAGGAGGTTTGGCCAATCCTTTCCGGCCTGGTCAATCAGATGGTCGTCGATGTTCATGACCACCGTTACGCACATCGTCCATTGTAGGTGAGCGAATTTGGAGTTCTTCGTCGGGC
>DASYPO010000302.1:0-8179 GCA_036006545.1 Bryobacteraceae bacterium | reverse complement strand
TGCACGACGTTCCCGCGGTTGCCCCGGTGCCAGCGACCGCGAAAACCCACCAGCCCATCTTTGCGCGACTCGATGACAACGCACTGGCTCTGGATCTGGCTCATCGCGATCTCTCGGAAGCCGTGCGCTTAGGTCACGCCGTCACCGCCGCTGCAGAGTGGATGTTGGACAACGTCTATCTGGTGCGCACCCAGATTGCCGAGATCCGCCGCAATCTGCCGCGCGACTACTCAAAGAAGCTCTCAGCGCTCACGCCTGGCTACGATCTGGCGAGCAATCTGGTGGTGCGTTCCGACAACGCGCTGAATGAAAGCAATATCCTCGAATGGCTCCAGCAGAGCCAGAAACTTCATCCGCTGAGCATTGCCGAATTGTGGTTTTTCCCGCTGTTGCTGCGCATGGCGCTGCTTGAAGCGCTGAGAAACCTGGCATCGCGGGTTAGCGACGCGCAGCGCTTGCGCGAGGCAGCCTACCTGTGGGCCAATCGGCTGGCCGCCAGCTCCCGCCGCGGTCCCGAGATCTTCGCCCGATTCCTTAGCCGCATGGAGAGCGAGCCCTTCGCCAGAGAGCCATACTTCCTGACATCTCTGGTCGAACAGTTGCACGACGAAGAGGACGCGCTGGCTCCCATCCGCACCTGGATTGAGGAGTCCCTCCAGACCACCATCACCGAATTGGTCCGCAACGAGCATACGCGCGAAGCCGCCGAACGGGTTTCGACCGCCAATGCGTTCGGCAGCCTGCGCGTGCTGCCGCGCATCGACTTCACCAAGACCTTCGAAGCCGTGAGCCTGGTCGAGGCGGAGCTGCGCACCGATCCTTCCTACGCATCCAGCGACTTCACCACTCGCGACCAGTGCCGCCGCGTCGTCGAGCGTATCTCCCGCTACAGCGGAGTGAACGAGCTCGAGGTTGCGCGGCGCGCGGTCAAGCTGGCCGCCGAATCCGAGGATCCGCAGACGCGCTACACAGCTTATTTTCTGCTGGCCGATGGCGTCACGCAGCTCGAAGCGGAGACCAAGACCAAGGTCCCCCTCAAAATCCGATTCATTCGTGGGCTGCGCCGCCGCGCCACGTCTGCGTACCTGAGCGGCGTGACACTGCTGACTCTGTGCTTCCTGACGCTGACGCTAGTGGTCGCCTGGGAAGGCGGAGTGCGCCAGCCCTTCGTGCTCACCGCGCTCGGCGCGCTTGCGCTCTTCCTGCTCAGCGAATTGTCGATTCAAATCGTCAACGCCCTGGTGATCTCCCTGCTGCCGCCGGATCCATTGCCCAAAATGGAATACAAGGACGGCATTCCGCCGGAGCACTGCACGCTGGTGGTGGTGCCCATGATGCTCTCGAATTCGAGAGTGGTGGCGCAGGAGATCGAAAAACTGGAAGTGCGCTTCCTGGCCAATCGGGAGCCGAATCTGTTTTTCGCTTTGCTGTCCGACTTCCGGGATTCCGAGCAGACCTCCATGCCGGACGACGCAGAACTGCTCCAGGCTGCTGAAGACGGCATCGCCACCCTCAACGTGCGGTATCCCGGAGACCGGTTTCTGCTGTTCCACCGGAACCGCGTCTGGTCCGAGAGCGAACACCTGTGGATCGGCCGCGAAAGGAAGCGCGGCAAGATCGAAGACCTGAACCGGTTCCTGTGCGGCGGCGGATCGGACGAGCTGCTGGTCGCCGGCCGGCTGCCCCTGAAGGTTCGCTACGTGATCACGCTCGATGCGGATACGCAGTTGCCGCCCGGCACCGCGCGGCGTATGGTCGAAACCATTTCGCACCCGCTGAATCGTGTGGAGATCGACCCCGAAAAACGAATTCGATTGAAGGGCTATAGCATCATTCAGCCACGCGTGAGCGTCGGACTGCCAGGCGCCACGGCGACGCGCTTCACGCGCGTGTTCGCCGATACCTCCGGCACTGATCCGTATTGCCGGACTGTCTCCGATGCGCAGCAGGATCTGTTCCTGGAAGCCATCTTTCACGGCAAGGCGATTTACGATGTGCGCGCTTTTAGCACCTTGCTTGAAGGCCGCTTTCCGGATGCCACGCTGCTCAGTCACGACCTGATCGAAGGAGCCCACGTGGGCGTCGGACTGGCCAGCGACATCGAGCTGTTCGAAAACCTGCCTACGGATTACGCCGGCTTCAGCAAACGTCAGCACCGCTGGATTCGGGGCGATTGGCAGATCGCGCCCTGGATCTTCTCGCGCGTCCCGGTCCCGCAAGGACGGCTCGAACACAATCCGCTCACCGCCATGAATCGCTGGCGGATTTTCGATAACCTGCGGCGCAGCCTGGTCCCCGTGGCTTCTTTGCTGCTGCTGCTATTCGGATGGTTGATCTCGCCCGCGCCCGGCGTATGGAGCCTGGTGGTGGGACTTGCCATTGCGATTCCCGCGCTGGCCCCCTTGCTCGATCAATTGGCGCGCCATGCGCAAGGTTCCGTACGCGGCTGGCAGGGAGCGGCCGACGAACTGCTGCGGGCCGCGATCCTGATCGCCTTCCTGCCGCATCAGGCGTGGCTGGCTCTAGACGCCATTGTACGGGTCACCTACCGGCGCAATATCAGCCGCCGCAACCTGCTCGAATGGCAGCCCGCCGAGAGCACCGAATTGCAGGCAGAACACCATCTCGATTCGACCCAGCGGCAGATGCTGGTCATCAGCGCCATCTCGGCCGTGCTCACCATCGTCCTGTACGCGAAAGGCGCGCTGGCCCCCAGCTGTGCGTTCCTGGGGCTGTGGTTTGCGTCGCCGTTGATCCTACTGTGGCTGTCTCGCGCAGTGGTCGCGAGTCCTGGCAGCGACCTGGACCGCAGCGACAAGCTTTTTCTGCGCCGCGTCGCGCGCCGGACCTGGCGCTATTTCGACGACCTAGTGAATGCCGATTCGAACTGGCTGCCCCCGGACAATTCGCAATTGGCGCTGCGTGTCGAAGTCGCGCAGCGAACATCGCCTACCAACATCGGCTTGTGGCTCGCCTCGGCCCTCTCCGCCTCCGATTTCGGATATCTTACTGTCGACGACTTTCTACGACGCTGTTCGCAGACCATGGCCACCTTGAATCGGATGGAGCGCTACGAAGGCCACCTGCTCAACTGGTACGATCTGAAAACGCTGACACCGCTGTCGCCGCGTTACGTATCGACGGTCGATAGCGGAAATCTGGTGGCGTGTTTGTGGGTCCTCGAACAGGGTTGCCAGGATCGGCTCCACGCGCCCCTGATCGGTTCGATATGCCTCCGAGGATTGGCCGATACGCTGGGCGTGCTGCGCGAAGTCGGGGGACGGGATCCGTCGCTCGATACCGCTACGCAGTCGTTACGCCAGTTGCTGCGCGGCAGCGCGGAAGGCCACCTGCTGATCAGCCGGCTTCGCCAGGCGCTGAATTCCGTTCAACAACTCCAAAACCTGAGTCACTGGCAGGAGAGCGGCGACGAACGCTCTTACTGGATCTCGCGGCTCAGCCGGGAACTGACCGCCTGGACGGAAATCGTCGATCGCTACTTGCCCTGGATCGAAACCTTAACGCACGCGCCCGATTCCTTCCTGCGTGAATTTGGAGAGGATGCGGTTAATCTGCGGCGCGCCGCCTTGCTGCGCGCTCCCTCGCTGCACGCGCTCGCGAAAGGCGATCCGACCTCCGTCGATGCTCTCCTCGCTTTGCGGGAACGGCCGGGCCTTCGACCTGAGGGATCGGCTTGGCTCGAACAACTGGCCGGGGAATATCAGAAGGCCCGCACCGCGGCCGCGGAAACCGTGCAGCAGTTGCAGGATCTTCGGAACGCTGCCAGCGCGCTCAGTTCCGCAATCAACATGCGGTTTCTCTACGATGGAAGCCGCCGCCTGTTTGGCATCGGCTACGCGGTGGGCGGTCCGCTCGAATTCCACAGTCACTACGACCTGCTGGCCAGCGAATGCCGTCTGGCGAGTTTAGTGGCGATCGCGAAAGGCGACGTACCGATCGAGCATTGGTGCGCGCTCAGCCGTCCGCTGGTTGCGACCGTGGGTGGACAGACGCTGCTTTCCTGGAGCGGCACCATGTTCGAGTACCTCATGCCGCTCCTGTTCACGCGCAGCTATACCAATTCCTTGCTGGATCATGCCTGCCGCGAAGCGGTCAAGCAGCAAGTCATTTACGGCCGCGAAAAGGATCTTCCGTGGGGCGTTTCCGAATCCGCTTATAGCGCGCTCGACACGCATCAGATTTATCAGTACCGCGCCTTCGGCGTACCCGCATTGGCATTGAAACCGGGACTGGAAGACGACCTGGTCGTGGCGCCCTACGCCACCATGCTCGCGCTGACTATCGAGCCTGAAGACGCCGTCGAAAACCTACGCCGCCTTCAGGACCTGGAGCTATACGGACCCATGGGCTTCTACGAGTCCATCGATTTCAGCCGGGAAGACAAGCGCAACTCGAATGACGGCGTGACGATTTACGCATACATGGGCCACCATCAGGCCATGAGCCTGGTGGCTCTCGATGACGCCTTGCACGGTGACGTTATGCAGCAACGCTTCCATGGCGACGTTCGCGTTCGTGCGATCGAATCGCTGCTGTTCGAGCGCGTTCCGTCCGCGAAACTGCTGCCCAGTGAAGTCGAGACCAAGGCCATTCCTCCGCGCACGTCCGCCAGCGAAGAGCCGGCCGAGCGCAGTTGGAAGGAGAGCACCGCCGTTCCGCGCGTGCATCTGCACGGTAACGGACGTTACTCGTTGATGCTTACTAACGCCGGCGGAGGCTACAGCCGCTGGAACGATTTTGATGTCACCCGCTGGCGTTCCGATGCTACGCGCGACGCGTGGGGAAGTTTCCTGTACATCCGCGATGCTCAGTCGGAGACCACCTGGGCGGCCGCCTATCAACCCTGGGGCGGCGCGATCGGTACCTGTTCGGTCAGCTTTTCGGCGGATCACGCACAGTTTGAACGTCGGGCGGTGGGGATCGAAACCATCATGGACGTCACCGTCGCGGCCGATGACGATGTCGAACTGCGGCGCGTAACCATTACTAATCGTTCTACGCGAGTCCGGCGCCTGGAATTTACCAGCTACCTCGAACTGGCCATGGCGCCGCATCGCACCGACGCGTTCCATCCCGCGTTCGCGAAACTGTTCATCGAAACCGAGCAGCCCGCGGAAGGCGTGCTGCTGGCCCGCCGCCGGCTGCGCGCTGTGGACGACCCGCCGATCTGGGTGGCGCATATTCTGGTGGGTGCCACCGGCCCGATCCAGTATGAGACCGACCGGTCTGTATTCTTGGCGCGCGCGGGCGAAACCGCATTGCCCGAAGCTTTGCGCCGCGATCTTTCGGGCTCGGTGGGAGCCGTGCTCGATCCCATCTTCAGCCTGCGCTGCGGAGCCACGCTCCAGCCGCGCGACCGGATGGAGTTGGATTTTATTACGCTGGCCGCGCCCTCGCGCGAGGCTGCGCTGGCACTCGTAGCGAAATATCAACGCCAGGAAACCGTGACGCGCGCTTTTGAAATGGCGTGGACGCGCGCGCAACTGGAGTTCCGTTACCTGGGCATCGGTCCTGCCGGCGCGCATCGTTTTCAGGAACTCGCCAGCTACCTTTTGTATCCCAACTGGCGGCTGCGGCCCTCGGCCGACCGATTGGTTCGCAACCGGCTGGGGCAATCGGTGCTGTGGACCTACGGAATCTCGGGCGACCTGCCCATGCTGCTGGTCACCGCCGCGGAAGCGCATCACCTCACGCTGGTTCGCGAACTGCTGTTGGCGCACACCTATTGGAGATTGCGCGGGTTCCGTTGCGACCTGATCATTCTCAATCAGGAAGCCCCCAGTTACGATCGGCCGTTCCAATTGCAGCTCCAGCGCCAGGTGGAAGCGCATTCGTCCGAAGGGGGGATCGATAAACCGGGTGGAATTTTCCTGCGCGAGTGGCACGCCATCCCCGAGGAGCATCGCCATCTGCTGATGGAAGCAGCGACGGTGGTGCTGTATGGCAGCCGCGGTTCGTTGCAGCAGCAACTAGTGGTGGCTGGGGAAAGCTCCGCGCCTCCGCCCTTCGTGCCCTTTGGCGGCAGTCAAGAAGTACCCTCCACGCCGCTGCCGTTTCTTGAGTTGCCGTACTTCAACGGACTCGGCGGATTCACGCCGGACGGTCGTGAGTATGCGATTTATCTCAAGCCCGGCGTGCAGACGCCCAAGCCCTGGGTCAACGTCATGGCGAACTCGGAGTTCGGCGCTCTAGTGAGCGAAAGCGGGCTCGGTTTTACGTGGTGTGGGAACAGCCAGGCGAATCGGCTGACGCCGTGGCACAACGATCCAGTCAGCGATCCGCAATCCGAAGCGATTTATCTGCGCGACGACGAAAGCGGCGCAACCTGGACGCCCACTCCGCTCCCAATTCGCGAGCAGGACGCGTATCGCGCACGCCACGGTCAGGGCTACACGGTGTTTGAGCACAACAGCCATGCCATTGGACAGGAACTGACCGTCTACGTCCCGATGAATGAGAACGGCGACGGCGACACCGTGAAGCTGTTTCGACTGCGGCTCCGTAACGACTCGGGGCGCGCGCGACGGCTCACCGCGACCTTCTACGCCGAATGGGTGCTGGGAGGCAGCCGCGAGGATCAGCAATTGCACGTGCAGACGGCTCGCGATGAACCCAGCGGCGCCTTGCTCGCGCGGCAGTATTGGACTGGCAGCTACACCGACCGGATCGCCTTCGCGGCATCCAACCCGCGCGCCGCATCTTGGTCCGGCAATCGCACCAATTTCCTGGGACGCAACGGCTCCTCCGGGAAACCAGCGGGCTTGGGCCGAGCGCGTCTCGATAATCGCGTCGGGGCTGGTCTCGATCCCGCCGCCGCGCTGCAACTTCCCGTTACGCTCGACCCGGGGCAGTCGGTCGAAATAACGTTTCTGCTAGGCGAAGCAGTGACCACGGATGTGATGCGCGAGTTGATCAATCGCTACCAGAGTGCCGAGCAGGTGGAGCAAGCCCTGGCAGCCACGCGTCGCTGGTGGGATACCAAACTCGGGGCGCTGCAAGTTCGCACGCCGTTGCTCTCTACCGATTTCCTGCTGAATCGCTGGCTGCCCTATCAGACGCTGAGCTGCCGGTTCTGGGGACGCTCCGGATTGAATCAATCGAGTGGGGCTTACGGCTTCCGCGATCAGCTTCAGGATTGCCTGGCGTTTCTCTACATGGCGCCCGAACTTACGCGAGCCCACATTCTTGTCGCTGCGGCGCGCCAGTTTCAAGAGGGCGATGTTCAGCACTGGTGGCACCGCGAAACCGGCTTGGGCGTACGCACTCGTTGTTCCGACGATTTGGTGTGGCTGCCTTTCGTCGTCGCGCACTACGTTGAGGTGACCGGAGACACTGCGATCCTGGATGTCGAGATCCCGTTCCTCGAAGGCGCCCCGCTGCGCGAAACCGAGGAAGAGCGAGTATTTATCCCAGTGATCGGACCCGAAGCTTCGCTCTTTGAGCACTGCCGACGTGCACTCGACCATGCGTCGCGAGTGGGTGAGCACGCGCTACCGCTGATGGGAGCAGGCGATTGGAATGACGGGATGAATCGCGTCGGAATTCACGGACGCGGCGAAAGTACCTGGCTCGGCTGGTTCCTGTGTACGGTACTGGAGGCATTTTCGCGGCTAGCCGAGCAGCGTGAATCCGACCGGTCACTCGCCGGCCCGTGGCGGGACCGAATCGTCCAGCTTTCGGCCGCGCTCGAGCGCTCTGGTTGGGATGGCGAATGGTATTTGCGCGGATTCTTCGACGACGGCTCGCCGCTGGGATCGCATGGCAATCAGGAAGCTCGTATCGATTCGCTGCCGCAGTCCTGGGCCGTAATTTCGGGCGCGGCCGATCCCGCCCGGGCGCTGCAGGCCATGGAATCGGCGCAACGCAATCTAGTGGACGAGCCCAACCGACTGACGCTGCTGTTTACGCCGCCGTTCGATCATTCGACTCCGCATCCGGGATATCTCATGGGCTATCCGCCCGGCGTTCGCGAAAACGGCGGACAGTATACGCATGGTGCGTTGTGGATGGCGATGGCGTGGGCGCGTCTGGGCGAAGGCGGCGCCGCGGTCCGCCTGCTCAACCTGATGAGTCCGATCGAGACCAGCCGCGATCCTAAAGCCGTGGAGCGATATCGCGGAGAACCTTACGTCGTCGCCGCGGACGTTTCCTCCGCGCC
>DASYPO010000301.1:0-1524 GCA_036006545.1 Bryobacteraceae bacterium | reverse complement strand
CGCATGGCCGACATTTACGAAACCGAAACGCGCAGCGCCATCCGCCGCTTCACTTCGTTATTCGAACCATTGATTATTCTAGTGATGGGCCTGCTGATCGGTACTTTGATCTTAAGCCTGATGCTGGCCATCACGAGCATCAACGACATTGCCGGCTAAAAGGAAACGTATGCGCCAAACTCGACGAAGCCAACGCGGTATCACACTGATTGAAATGCTGGTGGTGGTGACCATCATTGCGCTGTTCGCGGCGCTGGTGGGTCCGAAACTGTTCAGCAATGTGGATAAGGCCAAGCGCACGCAGGTGCGCGCGCAGATCAATTCGTTTATGACGGCGCTGGGCTCCTACAAGCTCGATACCGGAAATTTCCCCACCACCGAAATGGGCCTGAACGCGCTGCGCGTGAAACCGGACGGTGTCGATCAATGGGCTGGCCCGTATCTTCCGCAGGACGCTCCCACCGATGTGTGGGGCCATCCGTATCTCTACAAATTCCCCGGCGAGCACGGTGACGAGCCCGACATCGTTTCGCTGGGCGCCGACGGGCAACCGGGCGGAGAAGGGAACGACGCAGACATTGTTAGCTGGAGCAACAAATAGACGACGCGGGCCGAGCGCACAGGACGGAGTGCGTTGTGCGCGGTTCAATAACTCCGGCGTCACGCTCATCGAACTGCTGATCGTGCTGACCCTGATCGCACTCGTCACCGGCATTAGCTATCCCAGTGCCGCCGCGGGAGTCGAATCCCTGCGTCTGCGCTCGGTGTCGGACCAGGTGACGAACTTCCTCAATACCGCCATCGATCGCGCCGGCCGCCGCGAGCAGGTGATCGAAGTGTGGATCGCTCCCAAAGACAACGTCCTGATCGCACGCTCGCCGGATCTGGAATATTCGCGTCGCCTGGATCTGCCCGACGGGTATCGCATCCTCGCAGTGCTGCCCGCGGCTGAAGTAAATCCGGAAGAACCGCGCCGATTCCTTATGTACCCGGGCGGCACCATCCCGCGCATCGGCATTGAGATCGTAAACCGCGCGGGCAACAAGCGCATGGTAAGCGTCGACCCCTTCACCGAATTGACGCGCGCGGAGAAGATGCCATGATCGCGCCGCGACGCGCCGGTTTTCGCTCCGGCTTCACACTTCTCGAAGTGCTGGTGGCGACCCTCATCATGGGCATCGCCGTAGCCGGCATTCTGAGCGGCATGGCCGGCGCATCTCGTAACGCCGCCCGCCTCACCGACTACGATCGGGCCACGCTCCTCGCGAAACAGAAGATGGACGAGCTGCTGATCGACCGCGCCGCGCCCCGCAATCAGGACCTCGCCGCGGAGTTCGATCCCGCGCTCACCGGCGGCGTCCGCACCGGATGGCGCGCCCGCGTGTCACCTTTTGAAGCCCCGCCTGGTGCAGGCGGCTCCCGCTGGGATCTCGATCGTATCGAGCTCGAAATCTGGTGGTTCAGCGGTCCAGCGCGGCACAGCTTTTCGCTCGAAGGATTTCGCCGCAACATCCTGCGCGAAGG
>DASYPO010000300.1:0-16314 GCA_036006545.1 Bryobacteraceae bacterium | reverse complement strand
CGATCTCCGTTCTTGTCCGCTTCACCCTGCATACCCTTAACCAGGTAATAGCTAAAAACTCCATGGCCGCCCCCAAACTGCGGGCTTTTTATCGAAACCTGATTCGGTTTGCCCGCGAGAAACCCAAACACCTTTCCGCGCGCGCCGCCCAACCCCTCCAGCCGGCTGGCCAGGCTGGGGGTCGATGAAGCTGAGATCGCGCCACTCCTGCACACATCCAGGAACAGAATTACTCGCGCGGCGCTTTGGAACTGCTCGGTAACCAGCGCCTGGAGTTCGCCGACTGCCAGCGCTGTACCCTTCAGATCTTGGGGATCCGAGTCATAGGAGAGGATGAAAGCGTTCTTCGATCCCGCGTCAACGGTCCCTCGGCCCGCGATCAGAATCATGACCGTGTCGTTCTTGCTCGCTCGCCGCTTCAAGTCCTGGAGCCCGCGCCTGATTTTGAGGGATGTTGCTTCACCGTCCGTGAGCAGGAGAATATTTTCCGCAGACACGCCGCCGCGCGGAGAACGCTGGAACTCCGACATCAACCTGGCGTCCGCTGCCGCGTATTGGAGGTTGAACTCTGGGACCTTGTATCGCGATATTCCAATGAGCAAGGCGTACGTTTTCCCAACCGGCTCCGCAGCAGCTACGAGAGCGAATACATTCAGGAGCGAGCAGAAGACGATTGGGACGGCGCACCAAACCATCCTGGTCGAAAAACAGCGGCCGCGAGAAATTGGCATACACACTTGTAACGCAGATCCCATCTCATTACAGGCGCCCCTGCTTACGGGTTGAAAAAAGATCGACTGAGCAATGGCGGGCTACTTCTTGGTGGGGATTTCTTTGCCGTTGGCGTCGACCTGCTTGGTGGTTGACAGGGGACCCTGGGCGTCCTTCAGCAGACTATCGATAATGGCCGGAACTGCTTTTTCCTTCTCCTTCATGATCGCGTCGTTCCCATAAGCCTGGAATCTGACCTGCCCTTTTTTGTCGACAAAAACCATGATGGGTACGACGCTTCCGGTGGGAGGCATAGCGGCGAGCTTGATCGCGCCGTCGCGTTCCAGGTAGCCGAATTCGAACTGTGGGCGATAGCGTTGCACCCACGCTACCAGATTGAATTTGGCATTAGGTTCGATCGCTGCGCCGACCACCACAAAACCGCGCGGACCGAACCGTTCGCGCATCTTTGTAAATAGCTCAACCAGCTCGCGGCAGCCACCGCAGCTCGTCGAGATAAGTACAATCGCCATTACACGGCCGCGATACTTCGTTTTTAACGACAGTTTTTTCCCGTCCGGATAGAGGATCGGAACGTCTGCAAGCGGACGCGGAACTTGCGAGAAAGACAGGCCCGCCAGACAGAGGAATGCCAAGAGTCGAAACAACATTGAGTTTCTATCTTAACTGACTCTCCACTTCTTCCAGCCAATCCGGCCGCTTCAGGACCTCGCGGGGACGGCTGCCATCCGGCGGTCCAATGATGCCTTCACGCTGCATCATGTCGAGAATGCGCGCGGCCCGGCCATAGCCCAGTCGCAGACGGCGCTGGAGGGTTGAGGTTGAGGCTTTGCCTTGCTCCAGAACCACTCGCACCGCATCCGCGTAAACCGGATCCTCGGTGCCGTCGAATTCTTCGACTTCGCTATCCTCATCGTCCGCGGGCGGAGCCAGCAGGAAGGTCTTGTCGTAATCCGGCTCGGCCTGTTGCTTCCACATCTCGACCACGCGATTCGTCTCCGACTCGCTGACATACGACCCGTGCACGCGCACCAGTCGCGACGATCCGGGCGGCAGGAACAGCATGTCGCCCTTCCCGAGCAGATGCTCCGCGCCCATTACATCCAGTACCGTTCGCGAGTCCACGCGCGTCGCTACGCGGAAGCTGATGCGCGACGGGAAATTCGCCTTGATCAATCCGGTAATCACGTCGACTGACGGACGCTGGGTCGCGAGCACCAGGTGCATGCCGACCGCGCGCGCCATCTGCGCCAAGCGCGTCACCGATTCTTCGACGTTGGCTCGTTCGAGCATCATCAGGTCGGCGAGCTCGTCGATCAGGATCAGCACGTAGGGCAGTGTTTCCAGCTCCTCCGCTTGCGAATCGTCTTCGAACAAACTACGCGGCTCGGCCTGGAGCTGGCGGATCTTCTTATTGAACTGTTCGATGTTGCGGACGCCATACGACGCCAGCAATTTCAGTCGCCGCTCCATTTCGAGCACGGCATTGCGAAGCGCGTTCGTAGCCTTCTTCGCATCGGTGATTACCGGTGTGAGCAAGTGCGGAATGCCTTCGTACAGGCCGAACTCGAGCCGCTTCGGATCGACCATGATCATACGTACCTGGTGCGGCGTGGCCTTGTACAGAATCGACATGATCAGCGAGTTAAGCATCACGCTCTTGCCAGATCCTGTCGACCCGGCGATCAATAGGTGCGGCATGGTATCGAGCGCCGCGACTTTGATGCGCCCGTTAATGTCCTTGCCCAGCGCGACGGTGAGTGAAGAGGGATTGTCGTTGAACTCTTCCGATTCAAGAATCTGCCGCAGGCTGATTACTTCGCGCTTGGAGTTCGGGACCTCGATGCCGATGGTTGGCTTGCCTGGGATGCGCTCGATCAGGATCGATTCGGCTTGGAGGCCCAGACAAAGGTCCTCTGTGAGCGCCGTAATGCGCGTGTACTTCACTCCGGCTTCGGGCTTGAATTCGAAGGTAGTCACGACCGGACCGGGATTGATCTGGACGACATTGCCGTGCACGTTGAACTCTTCGAACTTGGCTTTGATGCGCGCGGCGATTTCCTTCAGCTCCTGGCTGTCGTAGGCGGAGCGCTCCTGCGGTTCCTGCAAGAGGTGCGTGGGCGGCAAACGGAAATTGGTGCGCTGCTTCACCGGTGGCGCCAATTTCGCGGCGCGATGCTCGGCCAGCAGCTCGGGGTCGGCGGGCGGCGCGAACGGCTCTGGCTCGGGCGGCGCCAGCTCGCGAATCGGAATGTCTTCAATCGACGGGGGCAGCGGCGGAGGCCCTGCGGCAGTAGCAGCTCTCGCGAGTGGCGCCAGAGGATCGATGATGGGCGGGTATCCCGGCAACGGCGGAGGTCCCGACTCAGGCACGAGATGTCGGCGCACGCCTCGCCGCGCCGGCTTGATTTCCTTCTCCACGACGCTCTCGGCTGCTGCTTGAGCGGCTTCATTCTCGGCCAGCGCCCTCCGCAACGCCCGTTTTTCGGCACGCTGTTTGGCGAGCATCGCCCGGCTTTCGCGCCATGCGCTCCAACGATTGGAGACCCGGCTCAGCAGCGCGATGGGTCCCCTTAGCGCCACCGCGATCCACTGAATCAGTCGCGCCATCTCAAATTTCGAGATCAGGTACAGCGAGACCACCCAGCATGCGACGGTCACCAGCAGCGCGCCCGTGATGTTCATCGCGCCGATGAGATAGTCGGCCAGCGCGGAACCAATGATGCCGCCCGCCGGAATCGCACCGGCGATGGGATGCCAGCCCGATGGCATGCCGAGCAGCGTACAGGTAGCCGCGAGCAGTGTGGCTGCGCCGATCATTTTCACGACGGGCGACGAAATCGCCTCGGAGCGGACCCATTGCCAGCCCATCAGAAACATCAACAAGGGTAGAGCATAGGCGCCCAAACCCATGGATTGCAGGAAGAAGTCCGACAGAATCGCGCCGACGTTTCCCGTGAGGTTTGCGGGCTTCGCAGTAGCGGCGGTCGAGGTGTTCCAGGAAGGGTCGAATGGCTGGTAGGAAGCGAAACTGAAAATCAGGAACAGACCTATGGCAAGGAACACCACGGCCACGGCTTCATTGAGCCGGGAATACTGAGTCGGTCCTAAATACTTCATCCCCCGCGGTAGCGGAAGACAGCCAGAGCGATCACTATTATGCCAAAGATCACCCGATAGATTACGAACAGGGTCAAGGAGCTGCGTCGCAGGAAGTTCAGCAGGAAGTGAATGGCTGCGCCGCCGGTGAGGGCGCTCACCAGGATCCCGATCGCGAAGGGGACCTGCATGTCGGCCGGAATTCCGCGGTGGTGCTTGATCAAGTCGTACAGATCCTTGCCGGCTGCGGCCAGCACGGCGGGGGTGAGCAGGAGGAAGGAAAATCGCGCAGCTTCCTGGCGATCCAGGTTGCGGAACAGTCCGGCCGAGATGGTAATGCCGCTTCGCGAAACGCCGGGAAAAATGGCGAACGCCTGCGCAACGCCGATCGCCAGTGCGTCGCCGGCGGAGACGTGACCCAGGTCTTTCTGCTTGCGTCCCACGCGCTCAGCGATCCACATGATGAGCCCGACGACGACCATCATGACGCCGATCAACAAGTGATTTTTGCGCCAGACCTCCTCGGCCTGAGTCTTGAAGATGTAGCCGGCGATTCCGATCGGCAGGGTCCCCAGCGCGAGCAGCCATAGCAGGTTTCGGTTACGCGAAATCCCGGAGTCGCCTTGAAATCGGATTCCGAAGCCCTGCGCCAGAATCTGGATCCAATCGCGAAAGAAGTACACGATGACAGCGGCGACGGTGCCCACGTGCAGCGCGACGTCGAACGCTTGCCCTTGGTCGGCCCAGCCGAGGACCCAGGAAATCAGCACCAAGTGCGCGGAACTGGAGATAGGAAGGAACTCGGTGAGCCCCTGCACGATGCCGAGGACGATCACCTGGAGCAAAGGCATAAGTTGTTAGGGTAACGCAGCGGGAAAAATTGTCGCAGATTGCGCTTACTCACGCCGACATCTGGCGGTCCAACCGAACCGCACGCCGCGCGTCTATTTCGCGAAGGGACTTAATTATGTCGTTTCGCTTGCTCGCATTGTCATTCATCCACACCCTCTTTTTATTCGCGCAAACGCGGCCACCGCTTACGCCTGACCAGCAAGCGATCGAACGCCAGCTGCGCACCTTCCGAGAGATGCCGGACCAGCAACGGGCCATCGCCACGCGAGAACTGGCGCTTAAGATTCGCGAACTCCCCTCATCGCCGGGAAAGCTCGAGCTGGCGAGCCAGCTGGCCGATCTCGCGAACGAAGGTGATTTTGGGAAGGATACTTTGCAGGAAGTCATGAATACCCTAGCAGCGGTACTGAAGGAACAAATGCCGCGCGAACCGTTTCCCTACACCCAACTCGCGCAGCTCGCGCATTACGAACGGATGAACGTCAAGCTGGACTCTGAGCTTTATTCGGCGGCTTTGAAGGAACTGGAAGCGAACGATCGGAAGCGTGCCTCCACGGACTTTTCCCTCAAAGATCTAAACGGCCGCGACTGGAAACTAAGCGACCTTCGCGGCAAGGTCGTGCTGGTGAACTTCTGGGCTACCTGGTGCCCACCCTGCCGCAAGGAACTGCCCGATCTGGAGGCGCTCTATGCGAAATTTAAAGATCGAGGCTTGGTGGTGCTGGCCATTTCTGACGAAGAGCAATCCAAGGTGGAACCTTTCCTGAAGCAGCATGGTTTCACGTTCCCGTTCCTGCTTGATCCCGGCCGCACGGTGAGCAAGATCTTCGCGCCCCGCGAGGTTCCCAAGAGCTATGTATTCGATCGCGACGGCAAACTGGTAGCCACCGCAATCGACGTGCGCACACGCGATCAATTCCTGACGATGCTTGGGAAGGCTGGGCTTCGTTAGGCTTCAACGCCAGCGGACACGGGTCAGAGGCCAGTAAAAACTAGTCAGGGTTCCCGGCATTCGCAGGCATCGCGAAGCGCTCACCGGCGCGCAGGTTCGCGGGCAAGCACCTGCATAACCAGGCGGCTCAGACTGTGTGCATTCGCGGCTCCGGGAACCAGCTTGTCCAAGCCTGGATACGCCTTCATGCGGTTGCCTGGAATCTCATATATCCGCACGCCTCCGATGTCGGCGGCGGGCGGGCTGTTGAAGTATCGGGTCGCAGCGGATCCATCCGGCACCAGCACCCACCGCACACCGTAATCGTCCAACAGCCGCTGACCCAGCTCCGGTGCTTCGCCTTGGTAGAATGCGTTCGCCTCCTGCAACTGCTGCGTGTAGTTGAAGCTGCGAAGCACGTGGCTAGCGAACGTGTGAACCGGGACCGGAGTCAGCCAGGGTGCCAGATCCGGCGGCGCCAGAACCAAGTCTTCGCGGGAAACTCTGTCACGTAGCCATTCTGCGATCCGTCGCTCCGCCTTGCTCTGGACAGCGGTCAAGAGCATTTCCGGATCCTTTGACCTGCCGTCCTTCCACAACTGGACATGCAGGCTCACGAGCGCCACCACGGAAAATGCCAAGACTGCGTAGCCGAACCCGAGCACCAGTTTCGGTTTGTCCTGGTATAGAGTCCTGGCCTGGGGATGTTCAAAGAGCAGGCGGACCAGCAGCATGGCGGTAACGTAGACGAATCCGTTGAGCAAGTGGGGAGGATAGGGACAATAGGGCAGGCACACGATCACCCCCGTGGTGATGAACCAGATCAACAGTACTTGGTCGGAAGGAGAAGTTGCGCGGTAGCGCAACAGCAGACAATACACGACCAGAATGCAAGGCAGCCCGTAGATTGCGAGCAACGACGTCGGGTACATGCGCTCAGTGAAGACCGTCGAAAGGTCGGAGATCCATTGATACCGGAATGCCAGAACCAATGTGGGCACCAGGCCAAGGAGGGTAGCCCCGATGTTCCACACACAGTCTCCAATCGCCGCGCGCCATTGCCCGGAACGTTTGGCGGCCCACAGAAGCGCCACCGTGCTGGAGGGCACCATTACGAGGAACTCGAAAGGATGCAGCAGCGCCGAAAAAAACATCGTGCCGGCGGCCAGGTAGCGAAAGCGGGAGTTACCGGTCGCGATTCGCTTGGCGGTAAACGTCAGCGCAAGCAGAACCGCGATCGTACCGCACGAATTCGTGAAGCTGTTGGACAGGCCGCCTCGAAACAAACCGTCCGACGAGTTATAGGCAAGCTCCACCATCCCCAGCCCGAAGAATGCGCTAGGCAACGGCAGGAGCGGTTTAATGACAATGGCCAGAAGCGTCAGAGGCACTGCCGCTACCACCGCCGCGAGCGACCACCAACGCTGCCGGACGGTGGGCAGGAAGAAGTCCATGGCATACAGCAGAGCCCACGCTCCAGCCAGGCAAAACAGTAAGAAGGTCGCCTGGAAAGTGATTGCCGGGTTTAACGCGAGCCAGCGCCCGAACTGGCCCGGCACTAGCATCAGGGGATGAAAGAATCCGCCTGGCAGCTTCCAAGGGGCGTGCAGGTCAGGCGTCAACCAAGTGGAGTCACTGGCCAGCGCCAGGTAGGTCGCGTACTCAGCCGTGTCATGGCTGCGGATCAGGAATAGCGGCTCGCAACCACTGGGTGGCTGCAGCCACGCGCTCCAGACCGCCGTATTGCTCAGAATGAATAATGAACAGCCCAGCAGCAGGGTGGTCCATAGGCGTCTTCGACTCGACATAATCCCCTAGAGCTATCGGAAGCCGTAGGGGAAATCCTTACCCCTTTAGAAACCAAGGGCCTAGGCACTGGCGCGCAGGCCTAGCGCGCGGTGGCACTATGCGCTCGCACTATAATGATCTGCGTGAATCTGCGTGCATCTATTCTGTGTCTACGTGGGGCTCTCTTCCTCTCCGTCTGCGCGTTCGCCCAGGACGGTGCGGCGACCACTAACAATTGGCCGCACTACGGTGGCACCCAATTCGCCTGGCGTTACAGCGCCCTCGACCAGATCAACGCGTCGAACGTCAAACGACTCGCGCCCGCCTGGCAATTCCAGACCGGTGATTACGAAATGGGTCTGCAGTCCACGCCCATCGTGGTCGACGGCGTGCTGTACCTGGTCACCTCGCGCAACCAGCTATTCGCGCTCGACGCAGCGACCGGGAAGTTGATCTGGAACTACAAATATCCCTTGCCGCGCGGGCCCGTTTCGTATGGTCCGCAGAATCGCGGCGTGGCGGTCGGCGACGGCAAGGTGTTCATGGGCACCTACGACAACTACCTGGTCGCGGTCGATACCAAAACCGGCCGCGAAGCGTGGAAGGTCAATATCGATGACACCAAGCAGTGCGGCTGCAATGTAACTGCCGCGCCGCTGATCGCGAAAGACAAAGTGATCGTGGGCGGCTCGGGCGGCGATTCGGCGCATCGCGGTTACCTCACCGCCTTCGATATGAAGACCGGCCGCCTCGCCTGGCGCTTCTACGCGATTCCCGGTCCCGGCGAAAAAGGTAACGAGACCTGGAAGGGCGATAGCTGGAAGTTCGGGGGCGGCGCGCCCTGGATGACCGGATCGTTCGATCCGAAACTCAACCTGGTGTATTGGGGCATGGGCAATGCAGCCAGCGATCTGTATTCGGGCGATCGCGATCCGGGGACGACCGCGGGCGGCGTGAATCTTTACACCGCGAGCGTGGTCGCCCTCGACGCCGACACCGGCAAGCTGCGCTGGCACCATCAGGAAGTTCCGAAAGACGTATGGGATTTCGATTCTGCCTACGAGTGCGTCTTAGTAGATCGCGAAGTGCGCGGAAAAATGCGCAAGCTGCTAGTGCACGTCAACAAGGGCGGTTTCGTATTCGTGCTGGATCGCGAGACCGGCGAGTTCATCAAAGCCTATCCCATGGTCGAGCTGTACAACTGGATCACCGGCATCACCGAGGACGGCAAGCTAGTGGGCCGCAAAGATCCGGTGGTGGGCGCGGCAACGATGATTTGCCCGGGCGCGACCGGTGGCAAGAGTTGGAACCAGACCGCGTTTTCGCCGCGCACCGGTTGGATTTATTCGCCGGCGCAGGAGGCGTGCAACGATCTGATCGCGCGCAAGGACGAGCCGAATGAAGGGCGCAGCTTCATCGGCGGAAACTGGATCAGCAAGATGCCGCCGGGCAAGATTTCGTCGGGGCATATCGACGCATATGATCCGGTCACCGGCAGGCGCCAGTGGACCTATCAATACAAGTACTGGTTGATGGCGTCGCTGCTGACGACCGCAGGCGATCTGGTATTCTCCGGCGATCCCGAGGGGTTCTTCTTCGCGCTGGACGCGCGCACGGGACAAAAGCTGTGGGAATTTCAGACCGGCGCGGGCAATCGCGGATCGTCGGTAACGTATTCGGTGAACGGCCGGCAATTCATCGCGAATCCGAGCGGTTGGGGATCGCTGGCGGGCGGCATGGGCGGTTTTTTCCCGGAATTTGAATCTCGCGGCGGAAGCGTGCTGACTGTGTTCGCACTCCCGGAGAATTCGAAATGAGAGCCGCGCTGCTGATGCTTGTTGCGGCGGGGCTCGCATCCGCGCAAGGCGTGCAGGAACTGGTGACGCAGGGCGCCGAGGTTTACGCGAAATCCTGCGCGACGGGGTATTGCCACGGCGTAAAAGGCGCAGTGGGCGGTGCTCCGAGATTAGCCTCGCGCGGTTTCGACGAAACCTACATCATGACGGTGACGCGCATGGGCGTGAAGGGCACCGCGATGCAGGCCTTCGGAACGATCCTCCCGCGTCGCGATCTGATGGCGGTGGTCGCCTACGTCGCGACGCTGAACGGCATCGCAACTCCGAATCTCGGCCGCGGAATGCCGGCTGCTGAGGCTCCGCGACGCCTGCTCCCAGCCGACGCCGCGAAGGGCCGCGAACTGTTCTTCGAAGCGGTGCGCGGGTTCGCGCGCTGCTCAACCTGCCACGCACTGGACGGCTTGGGGATCGCCATCACCACGCCGATCGCCAACATTCCGGCGAGTGTGGCCGCACTTCGCGAACTGGCCACGCCTGCCGTCAAGACAGCGACAGGGCAGGGCGAATCGTTTCCAGCTCTGGTCCTGACGCAGGGCGCGCGCGAAACGAAAGTCTACGACCTGACGCTGCCGCCGCCGGTGATGCGCGTGTTTCCACCGGGCGCACTCAAGATCGCCGACGGGAGCGCTTGGAAACATTCGTCGGTGATCGCGTCATATCGGGACGCGGAGCTTGCTTCGATTTTGAGCTTCCTGAAAGCTGTCGCAGTTCCTGCTCCATAAGCTCGCGATACGTTCCGATCTGCAGTTCCCCGATCGCGATTGGACCGATCTGCGTGCGCACCAGCTTGCGAACTTTCGCCCCGAGTAATTCCACCATGCGCCGAACCTGACGATTGCGCCCCTCGGTGATCGTGATTTCGAAAAACGTCGAACTCGCGGAATCACGGATGCGGTTTACGATCGCCGGGCGCGTGGGGCCGTCGTCGAGCTCGACACCGCAGCGGAGTTGGTCAAGCTGATCGTCGCCGAGCCGCGTCGATGCTTTCACCAGATATGTTTTCGGGACCTTCGATTCGGGGCTAGTTACGTAATCCGCGAAATCGGTATCGTTGGTCAGGATCAGCAGACCGCTGGTGTCCTGATCGAGTCGGCCGACTGTTGAGACAAACGTTTTCACGTCGGGAATCAGATCGTAAACGGTCTTGCGGCCTTCGGGATCCTTGTACGTGGTCAGGTAACCCTTGGGCTTGTACAGCAGCAGATAAATCTTCTTCGGTGCATCAATGGGGTTGCCGTCGAGGGTGACCTTGTCGCGCGCCACGTCGACCCAATGATCCGGTGTTTGGACTTTCTTACCGTTGACGGCGACGCGACCGCCGGCAATCCAGCGGCGAGCTTCGGCGCGGGAGCCGAGGCCGGCGCGGGAAATCACGCGGTCGAGTGTTTTCAGCTTGCGGTCGGATGGTGGCAGTTCTTATCATTCTATGTCTGTGCCAGGACTGTAAATGATAGAGTGTGTCCCGAATTTTTCCGAAGGCCGTGACTTGGCGAAGGTGCGCGCCATCGTCGACGCGATCGCCGCCGTGCCCAGCGTGCTCCTGCTCGGTTGGGAAGCGGACCCGGATCATCATCGTGCCGTCGTGACATTCGCAGGCGCGTCCGAAGCAGTGAAAGAGGGGGCGGTACGCGGAGCGGGCAAGGCCGTCGAGCTGATCGATCTGAATCACCACGTGGGCGTTCACCCTCGCGTGGGCGCGGCGGACGTCATTCCGTTCGTACCGTTATCAGGATCGCGAATGGAAGAATGCGCTGCGCTTGCGCGCGTCACTGGCAACATCATCTGGGCGCGCTACGGCATGCCCGCGTATTTCTACGAAGCCGCTGCTCGAACCGAATCGCGGCGACGGCTTGAAAAAATCCGACGCGAGGGGTTCGATGGCCAGCCGCCAGACGTGGGCGACGTCGCGGCGCATCCCACGGCAGGAGCCTCCTGCATCGGCGCCCGCGGGTTTCTGATCGCGTTCAATGTCAACCTGCAAACCGATGACGTGGAGATCGCGCGGGAGATTGCACGCAAACTGCGCGAATCGTCGGGCGGATTTCGACACGTCAAGGCCATGGGCGTGTATCTCACGACACGCGGACGCGCGCAGGTCTCGATGAACTTGACGAACTATGCCGAGACGCCGCTCGAAGACGTGTATGCCGCGATCGCAGCGGAATCGAAAGTCGCAGAATGCGAGCTGGTGGGCTTCGTGCCGCGTCACGCGTTTGAAATGCACCCGGCGTTTTTCGAGCGTGCGGTGAACTTCAACGACTCGCGAATTATCGAGACTAGAATTGGGCAGTTGCTAGAATCGAAATAGAGTGTTGGTTTCTATTGAACCGCGCGCGCCCGCACGCCCCGTCTGGCTGAAGGCTCCCGCGCCCGTCGGCGACAACTATCGCAATCTCAAACGACTGGTCGAAGAGCTGCGTCTCCATACCGTTTGCGAAAGCGCGGCTTGTCCTAACATTGGTGATTGCTGGAATCGTCGCACCGCGACCTTCATGATCCTGGGCAACGTGTGCACGCGACGCTGCGGATTCTGCGCCGTTCAGAAAGGCGCGCCGCTGGCGGTGGATTACGACGAGCCGCGTCGCGTTGCCGAGGCGTGCGCCGCACTCGGGCTGAAATTCGCGGTAATCACCAGCGTGAATCGCGACGATCGAAAAGACGGCGGTGCGGAGTTGTTCGCGCTGACTATTCGCGCCATCCGCGAACGCGTCGCCGGATGCGGAGTCGAAGTATTGATCCCCGATTTTCAAGGCTCGCACGCCGCGATGGACATCGTGCTCGAAGCGGCGCCGGAAATTCTGAATCACAACACCGAGACGGTGCCGCGTTTATATCGCCAGGTTCGATTGGGCGCGCGTTACGAGCGATCGCTCGACATGCTGGCGTACGCGAAGCATTCGCGACCTGAGATTCCGACGAAAAGCGGGCTCATGTTGGGGCTCGGTGAAACGCTCGAAGAAGTCCACGCCGTGATGCGTGATCTGCGCGCGTCGAACGTCGACATTCTCACCCTGGGGCAGTATCTGCGGCCATCGCCGAAACACTTGCCGATCATCCGTTATGTTTCTGTGGAAGAGTTCCCGGAGTTGAAGCGGTTGGGCCTGGAAATGGGATTCCGCCACGTGGAAAGCGGACCGCTGGTACGCAGTTCGTATCACGCGGCTGATGCTGTCGTATGAGCGCTTGCGCGAAGGTAGGAATGTGACACATCCCGCGCTCGGCGTCACCACTATCACGCTTCCCATGCCGTGGGAACTTGAAACCGTCAACGTGCATCTGGTCGAGCTCGACGAAGGTGTGATGCTGATCGATTCCGGCATCGCGACCGACGAATGTTTCGACGCCTTGCAGGAAGCCATCGGTGATTGCGGTCTGAAATGGTCCGACGTTCGCGCGCTGTGCCTCACGCATTTGCATCCCGATCACATCGGTTTGTCGTGGCGAATTCTGGATCTGACCGGCGCGCGGCTCATTATGCATCGCGCGGAAGCCGAGTATCTGGCATTGGTCGCGCGCGAGCATCGACCACCGTTTTTCGGCCGCGCCATGTCGGACGCCGGCGTTCCGGAGGAACTGCAGAATAAGATCGAGCGCGTATTCGTCGACGTGCGTAGGGGCTACAAACCGCACGCGCCGGCGTGGGCGCTGGAAGGCGGCGAAAGCATTCCGATTCGCGGCGGCACGCTCCAGGCGGTGTGGACGCCGGGGCATTCGCCGGGGCATCTGTGCCTGTATTCGCCGGAGCATCGCTACCTGATTTCGGGCGATCATCTCCTGGAGCAAATCACGCCGAACATCGCGTGGCACCCGGAGCACGATATGCTCGCGCAGTATCTCGACTCACTCCAGTTGCTCGAGCCCTTCGACGTCAATCTTGTCGTTCCGTCGCATGGCGGCGCGTTTCGAGGCCATCGCGCGCGGATCCGCGCCACCACCGAGCATCATGACGATCGCTGCGAGCAGATCCTGTCGCACCTGACGGAAGGCCCGCTGACCGCACACGCGCTGGTGGGAAAGGTCTGGCCGCGCACGCTTTCGCCGTTTCATCACAACTTCGCAGTGTTCGAAATTCTCGCGCACCTGGATTACATGGAGCGCCGTGGTCGGGTTCGAGCCGAGGAACATTCCGGGAACACGGCCCGGCATTTTTTCGTAACCTAGATCGGGACACCATGCTTACTTTTCTGATCTGGTGCGTGCTGTTCATCTTCTGCTGGCCGCTGGCGCTGATCGCGCTGGTGATGTATCCGATCGTTTGGCTGATCCTGTTGCCCTTCCGCATCGTCGGCATCGCGGTGGGCGGGGTGCTCCACCTGATCTGGTCGCTCATCACGCTTCCGGCGATGGTGATCCGGCGGTTAGGCCGCGCGTAACGCAGGCGATCTTGTCGCCTGCCATTTAATACAAGCCCTTCGATTCCCCGCGCGTCGACGCCCTTCCCGCGCCGCTGAGAAAATCGCGTGCTCCCGCCGCGAGGAATCCCAACTCCGTCTTCACCTGAAACAATGAAAATCCCTGCGCGCGAAAGGCCGTGACCTGTTCCGGGGTCGCTGCTGGCCGACCGACAGGCTTGTTGTACTTGTGCCCCGCGGCCACGATTCGCTCGATGGCTTTTTTTAACTGTGGATCGTCCTGCTGGCCGCGTAGGCCGTAGGAAAAAGAGAGGTCGCTGGTGCCGATGAAGATCGAGTCGAGGCCCGGCGTCGCGGCGATTTCTTCGACGCGTTCGACGGCAGCAGCTTCTTCCACCACCGCGATTACAAAAACATTCGCATCAGCGGAATCGTGATAATTTCCCTGTTCGGGCCAGGAAAATGTCGCGAGGCCTGGACCGGATCCTCGGCGTCCGACCGGAGGATAGCGGCACGCCGCGACGGCGCGATGCGCCAGTTCGGGCGTCGTCGTGAACGGAAAAATCACGCCCTGCACGCCGGCGTCGAGCACGCGCTTGGCAGTCCACAATTCGTTGACGGGCACGCGTGCGAAGGGAGCTGCGGGAGCGCCACGCGTGGCCAGCACCATCGACCGCAGAGTCTCCAGCGTGATCGGCGAGTGCTCCATTTCGATCCATAGAAAATCGAAACCGAGATGCGCGGCCTGAGCGGCGATTTCGACGCTGGGTACGGTAATTGTAATCGCGAAAACAGGCTCGCCCGCGGCCAAGCGTCTGCGAACCGGATTCAAGTGTTGAGTCATTTCTTTATCAGCCAGACTTCGGCGACCTGACAGCCGCGACCGTTGCCGCCCAGCCCCTGCTCGCGATTCCACGCCAGATCGAGCGAACCCGACGCCGTCGCCTCCGCGGGAATATCGAATTCTATCGGCGCATAGGGCGTCGGCTTCGCGATCAATGGATGAATCTCGATCTTGCCATTGGCAACCAGCCGCACTTTTCGATTCGGGCTGTCGCCGCCATAAGTCACGCGGATTTTGTATCGCGCCTTCGGGTCGAGGCCGTCATAATGCATCTGAAGCGGCGAGTCATTGAGCGATTCGACGAACGTGCGCACGCTGGTGCGATAGCTGGTTCGCGAAAGAAATCCGACCAGCGACGATTCCAGAAACGCCGGGTCCTTGTCGAAGCCGGGACCACGCACCAGATGCGGCTGCGCAGTGAGATTGCCGAGGTCGTCGTAGAATCCGCCGGGGCCGGGGTTAGTCCAGTTTAGAATCTCATCTAGAATCTTTTTGCGATTGTCGATGCTGGCGCTGATCTGCCATTCGCGGAGCTTCTGTTTGAGCCATTCGCGATTGTTGAGCGGGTAATCGATGGTATCGAGCGTCGCGCCGCGATCGCTGGAAATCGCCTTGTACCGTTCGACGCTGAGTTGCATTCGAATGCTCTGGAACAGCGCCTCGGCGAGTTCGAAACAGCGCGCGCGCCATGCGTCGGCGGGCAGCGACTGATCGAGAGCGGCTTCCGCGGCATTGAAATCGCCCGCACGAATCAGGTCGAGCGCACGTTGCTCCGCCGCGGTTTCAAAAAGTAGCCGCTTGCGAACATACGCGTCGTAATATGCGCGATACAACACCTGTTGAAATCGCCAATTGGCGAGAGTAGCGGGCGACGCCGCGCGCTCCATTGCCTGAACCTGCGCGAGCGTCGTGTAGACACCGTCGTTGGTCGCGAGCGGACCGCGCCAGTTGCGCTCCAGCGCCAGCAGCGCCTGCGCGAAATCGTCGGTATATTTTTCGCCGATGAAGTAGCGGCTGTACTCGCGCAAAATCCCGAGCACGTCCCCATTCGGATCCCAGCCAAGGCCGCTCCAGACGAACTTGTTCACATCGTCGTTGCAGCCTTCCGAATACGTGAGGAACCCGTTCGTGAGCGGCTGGAGCAGACGAAAAATCTTCGCCTGATCCATCGGGCGCGGATTGATCACCTCGCGACCCTCGGTCACCGCGTACGCGACGTCCCAATCGGGCACGGGATACTGCGACTGCTTGCTGTGCGTGATGTCCGGATAGTGACGAATCGGATACTTCTTCGGCACCGCTTCGCGCAACTTGGGCAGACTCACCCGCACCTGCGGACCGAACACGACGCCCGTGAACCACGCGGGCTCGGTGCGCATGATCGCGTACCATTCGTCCATCCACGTGGCATCGAATCCCTGCGGCGACATCCACATTTGCGCCTTCGGATGGAATTTGTGCAGCGACGCGGTTTGTTTCTCGAGCAGCGCCATCAGGTGCTTCGGTTGCGTGTGGCCGGGATCCCCGCCCGGAACGAAAATCGCATCGATGCGCGGGAGCTTCTGGAAAACCTCGGCCCATTCCTTCAACGCGGCGTCCACTGTCGCTGGGTCGCCGTAGTCTTTGTCCATCGCCGGATACCAGATCCACACGTCCAGCCCGTACTTGTCGCATAGGCGCGACATCTCGATCATCATCTGCATCGGCGGCAGCGGAAAATGCGGGCTATCGGCGGCATCATCCGAACGCGGCGGGATCAGTTCGATCGCATTGGTCCCGAAAATCGCCAGGTCGCGGATGTATTGCTCCCAGGTGGCAACATTCCAGCCGTCGTAGGAATTCGTCTTGGGTCGATAGCCG